>NZ_JAHKSI010000003.1 GCF_019720915.1 Alkalihalobacillus sp. TS-13 | reverse complement strand
TGTTACTCACCCGTCCGCCGCTGACCTCTGAGGAGCAAGCTCCTCGTTGGTCCGCTCGACTTGCATGTATTAGGCACGCCGCCAGCGTTCGTCCTGAGCCAGGATCAAACTCTCCAAAAAATTGATTGGCAAATTGCCACTGAATTTTTTGAGCATCGTTTGATTGCTCATTAAATGTAAAACTTAAAAATTGATCAGGGTTCTTTTAAAAAGACCCGTTTCACGCTTGGCTTTTGTTCAGTTTTCAAAGAGCTGTTCACTTCAATGATCAGCGGAAGAATGCTGTCTTTTCTTGAAGTTTTTTGTTGTCGATGTCTTTAACAGCGACTTTTATAGAATATCATCTGTAAGCCCTGATGTCAACGACTTTTTTTGAAGAAAAATCCCGCCGCTTTCGCAGCGACGAGATATAATATACCATGCACATATTTTAGTGTCAATAACTTATTTGCAATTAGTTTTTAAATTGATACGTCCTATGAAAGATCCCTATTCCCTTCGTATCCTGTCGAATGACTTGGATGTATTCCTTCTCAATCAAATGCTCGATCACCGCGCCCAAGTCGATTTTATAATCCTGCATTTCAGGATGAACCATCAATTCATAAAACGACCATGCTCCTTCTCCTTCCCTCGTATTCATGATGTCTTTGAGGTGTCGTGATCCAAGTTCAGTTTTAGCTGACATAGAGAATTCGTTTGCTAAAATCAACAGTTCAATCCGTTTGTTGATTGGTTCATCACTGGAAGTAAGTTCTTCATATAACTTATAAATTTCAGGTTCAATTTGTTTCACCTGATTCCAAACAGTGACTTCTGGATAGAAACCATGTTCAATGACAGAAAGACGTGCAAGATGATGAAGCGCATGGATGATATTGTTGTATGCATCCAAATAGTGGCCAGCATGATAAAGCTCTTTCCCATCAGAGAATCTGCGAACCAGTTTGGAAAATTCCATTCCGATTTTCTTCTTACGTTCAGCAATCGGAAAATCGTTTATCCGGGACTTAAGAGACTCCATAAATTCATTCCGATCGAATAAGACCTTCCCGTTTACGACCCAATCAACGACACGGCGATGTGAACCAAGCATCAACCATTGATTCAGCTGGTGCAGTGTTACAACGTGCAGTGCTGCCTTTTTATCTTCAAATTCATAATGTTTTACTTGCCAAGGTGAATCAGCTTGTTCAACAATAATGAATAAAATCACATCAAAGTGATCGGTAGATGGGCTGAACTTTTTATTTTTTTCTATTAATAATACTCCTAAAGTTTCTTCACGACTTGCTCTTTCCTGATAGAGTGGCCGTAAGATATCTTCCATTGTTCAATCATCTCCTGTGCGAATGTCCGTTGTACGTTCCAATTTACACTATTCAATATCATTTTGATTTTTCCTCTAAGATTATGAAATGTTAAAAGATTGTTCATGATTTCGATTTATTTATTTGCTATACTGTCTGAAGGAGGAATGTATATTATGGAATTGAAATATACAAGTAAGATCAATAAAATTAGAACGTTTGCCCTGAGCCTAGTGTTCATCGGCATTATCATAATGTACCTTGGACTTTATTTTAAAGCAAGTTTTGCAGTGATGACGATTTTCATGTTGATCGGTTTTTTAGCGACATTATCAAGTGCCGCGGTATATATATGGATAGGGATGCTTTCGACGAAGGCTGTCCAGGTGGAATGCCCGAACTGTCATAGGGTGACAAAAGTACTTGGAAGGGTCGATGCATGCATGTTCTGCAAGCAGCCATTAACAATGGATCCATCACTCGATGGTATTGAATTCAGTGAGAAATACAACAGGAAAAAGAAAGAGGATTGATGAAAAGTGACCTTTAAGGGGTCACTTTTTCATTTGGAGCGAAAGATTTACATTTTTACTTGGCAAGTCTAGCGTTAGGCGTAAGCTGAGCCTAAGCTGGACTTATTCACTAGCGAAGGGAAAAACATCTCCGAGTAAAGAGGTATTTTATATTTTGGGTGGTTATCCTGATAGGTTTGCCACTCTAACGGACACTCCAGACCTTATCCGTGATAAAAAAGGTGATTTGGTAATTTAACGGACATGAGAAACGCTATCTTGCTAAAAGAGAATGTTTTTCAGCTAATTTATGTAGATAAGAGTGCTGGTGTCCGTTAAGTCAGTTAAAGTAAGGCCTGGTTCATGAATAAGTGCTCTGGTGTCCAGAAAATTTTCGTTTCGCCGCTTATCTTCAAAAAAAACGACCTCCACTCCATCAATCATTGGAACGAAGGTCATCTTTTTAATGAATCTTTTGGCATTCTGGACATGTTCCGTAAACTTCCATACGGTGATTTGCAACCTTGAAGCCTGTTACGTGCTTTGCGACATCCTCCACTTCATCAAGGCCAGGATAGGAGAAGTCGACAATTTTTCCGCAGCTTTCACAGATGATGTGATAGTGGTCTGTGGTTACACAATCGAACCGGCTGGAAGAATCCCCGTAGGTCAGTTCTTTTACAAGTCCTGCTCCCTTAAATACACGTAGGTTGTTGTATACAGTCGCTACACTCATATTAGGAAATTTGTCCTCTAATGCTTTATAAATCTCATCAGCAGTAGGATGAGACATTGTTTGGATTAAATACTCTAGAATCGCATGACGTTGTGGCGTAATGCGAACCCCCGCATCCTTCAACGTATCAACCGCTGTTTGTAATCGGTTTTCTTCTTGTGTCATCGTCATGCACCTCTCTTCCGAAAGACATTATTACTTTATAATATTTATAATTAGTGTACACGGAATTTGTGACAATTGTCAATTATAACCCTTATTTTATGCGGATTTACTCCTCTTCATGTAAGATTGGTTCCACTATATTCATTTTCTGATTTGTATACCTGGCTGCAACGAATAAGAAATCAGAAAGCCGGTTCAGATAGGAAAGCACCAACGGATTGACTTTTTCAATTCCCACCGCCTGACGTTCTGCTCTCCTCACGACAGTCCTTGCTACATGAAAAGCTGAAGCGGCTTTTGATCCTCCTGGAAGGACGAATTGCTTTAAAGGTGTCAATTCCTCATCCCACTGGTCGATGGCCTGTTCAAGGTATGTGATATCACTCTCTTCCAACGTCCATCCTACTGTTTTATCTACTGGAGTTGCTAGCTCGGCTCCCACATGAAAAAGCACAGTCTGGACCCTGCGGACGACTTTTTCAAATTCCGCTTTCCATTCCCTGTTCTGGTCCTGTAAATGGCTTAAGCCTAACCCTATCATTGAATTGGCTTCGTCACAGGTCCCATATGCTTCAACTCGAGGATCGTTCTTCCCGACACGATCGCCGTATACGAGTGAGGTCGTGCCCTTATCTCCAGATTTCGTATAAATCTTCATCAATCAATACCCCCTGCTGAGATCGATTTTATTTAGATACTCCCCTTCACCTTGTCGAAAAACCTTAAGATTTTCTTCGAATTGATCAAAGGCGCGTCGCTGATAAAGAGGTGTGATACCTGAAAGGTGTGGCGTGATCGTTACATTCTCCATTTCCCATAGTACATTATCCTCCGGCAGGGGCTCTTTTTCCATCACATCAAGAACTGCATGTGCAATCTGATTTTCTTGGAGGGCCTGGATTAAACCTTGCTGATCAACTGTTGTCCCTCTCCCTATGTTTATGAATATGGAATGCTCCTGCATTGTTTCAAAATGTACCTTCTTTAAAAAGGCGTGTGTTTCATCGGTTTTCGGTAAGACAGATACAACGAAATCAGCCTTACGTAAAAGGACAACCAGCTGATCGAAGGTGACCATTTCATCGAAGTGATCCACCGGGCGGCCACTGCGGTTCAGTCCGACTGTATGCATATTGAAGGCTTTTGCTAATCGTGCAATTTCAGAACCGATTGCACCCGCTCCCAATACGCCGAGCGTTTTACCATATAACTCCCCGACTTGGAATTTACGTTCCCAAACTTTATTCTTTTGATTTTCCTTGATTAACGAGAAGTTACGAATCACTTGAAGCATCATACCGATTGTATATTCAGCCATGGGTATTTTATGAATGCCTCTTGCGTTTGTAACAAGTAGGTCCTTTGACTTGATTGCTTCGAACGGCATTTTATCAAGTCCAGCTGACATGACATTGATCCATTTCAACTGTTTGGCTTTTTGAATGATTTCAGGTGTTAAATCTTCTCCATATGTAAGCAGAATATCTGCATCAGGCAAATACTCTTCCGCTTCCTTTATGTTTTGGCAGAACTGGAATTGGATATCTGGATATTTTTCCTTCATATCGTCCTGGATCGAATAGCGTACTTTTGCTGAAGATACTATGAACATCACGATTACCTCCCTAGGTTTCCTACTTTTATTAAACAACAATTCAGTCGGCATCGTCCAATCTTAAACGAAATTTTCTGACGATTCCATTGATATAATGCTTGGCGAGTCCTCTGTACGCTGAAGAGAGCATAAAGCAAAAGGTTATGCGAAATTTGCGACACTCCTGCGGGAGAAGCGATCCAGGCGAGACCCCACAATTTTTAAAAGGATCTTCGACTAAAAACCATCACGTCTTGTGGTGAACGTCGAAACCAGCATAACGAAAACTTCTAAGTATTCTCATCGCAGACACGAAAATGATTTCATTTTTGTGTTGACATCCTGTGCAAGTGAGGAGGCTCGCGGATTTAGGGCTAATGCTTGGAAGTGAGTCAAGCTCAGCGACCAGTCACTTGGATCACTTCAAACTTCCTGCGGCGGCGAGAGCCTCCTCGTCAGTTTTCCAGTGACCTTCGTGACTAATCGGCCTCTTTTCGTTCGCCAGCGGAAAGGGAGTGAAATTTCGCTAACTATTAATTAAGAAAAAAATGAGGCTGTGGGGCAGCCTCATTCCTGGTTAAAGATTTTCTTTTATATATTCGAGTGCTTCTGTTACATGATCCTTCACTTTTACTTTACGCCACTCTTTCACAAGCTCGCCGTCCTTATCGATGATGAACGTGGAACGGACAATGCCCATGTATTCTTTCCCGAAGTTCTTTTTCAATTGCCATACATCATAAAGTTCAGCCACTTTGTTGTCTTCATCCGCAAGCAATAAGAATGGGAGATCATGCTTTTCGATGAATTTCTTATGGCGGTCGACTGGGTCCGGGCTCACACCGAGGATCACCGTGTTCTGATCACTGAACTCACTGTGATGGTCCCTGAAATCGCAAGCTTCCGTTGTACATCCTGGTGTCATGTCTTTCGGATAGAAATATAATACGACATTTTTGCCTTTGAAATCTGAGAGGCTGACCTTCTCGCCATTATTCGCTTCTAAAGTAAAATCCGGTGCTTTTTCTCCTGTTTTGACAGACATGATTTGTACCCTCCTACTAAAATATCTTAGTTCAAAAAGATGCCGGATTAGAAACAACATCGGCTAAAAACGTCACGTCCTATGACCACGCCGGTACTAGCACATCCTATGTGTCGGAAATTCGCCGTTTATCATGTGGCACTTTTTGAACTTTCCTCTATATTAAGGGTACCCAATAACTTGGAAGGAAACAACTAATCCGATTTCCACTCCGTTTCGACGACAGTAGAAAGAACGAAGGCTGCCGGTAAAAGGTATCCGACCAATGCTTCGATGATTGAAATCCATCTGCCGATTCCAATCGGTGTGATATCCCCATACCCTACGGAAAGGAGTGTGACCGCACTGAAGTAAGATACCACCTCAGTCAGTTCGGCATACGATCCGTTCACAGGCGTCCCACTTTCCATCAGAACTGGGATCCCAACCATCAAAAGACTGAAATAGATTGCACCGAATCCGAGGATGATGATTGAATAAACAATGAATAAAGCCATCAGATCATCAAAAGAAATGAATTTACGTGATTTTTTATGTAAATGACGAGGATGGCGAAAAAAGGACACCAGACTCTTTTGCACGATAATGAAGACCGAAACGAATACAAAGACCACAATAAGAAGATCCATCTTATCCACCTCTTCACATTCCTATGCTAGAGAAAGGAAAGATAGGACAAGATGGACCGGAAATGCTAATGGCCGATTGCATCAATACGTTTGATTTGTTGGTCATCTGCTTCGATGATTCTAAATGTCACATGTTCGAAAGGATATTCCTCGTCTACGGAAATGTCTGAGCTTTGTGTCAATAGCCAGCCCCCGATCGTATCCAGTTCTGAGTCGTCGATTTCGATTTTGAAAAACTCATTGACGTCAGAAATTAGTGCTTTACCATCAAGGATTGCATGGTTACGGTCCAGTTTTTCAATCTGGGGCTTTTCCTCTGTATCGAATTCATCACGGATTTCACCGACAATCTCTTCAATGATGTCTTCAACTGTGACGAGACCTGCAGTACCTCCGTATTCGTCGACTAGTATCATCATATGGACCCGTTCCTTCTGCATCTGGACGAGCAATGTTTTGATCGGTGTCGTCTCAATCACCTTAAGGACCGGCCGGATGAACTCGTTAAGCGGACGTTCTTCCTTCAATAGCAAAGAATTGAAGACTTCTTTTATATTTACGAGCCCGATGATATGATCTTTATCACCTTCTGCGACAGGATAACGGGTGAACTTTTCATTACTCATGATTGAAACGTTCTCTTCCATCGGCTCATCGGTGAACATACAGACCATTTCTGTCCTCGGCACCATGATCTCTTTGGCAGTCCGGTCATCGAATTCGAAAATTTTATTGACGTAATGGAGCTCTGACTTGTTGATTTCTCCACTTTTATAGCTTTCGGAAAGGATGATTCGCAGTTCCTCTTCTGAGTGGGCTACTTCATGCTCATTCACCTGCCTGAATCCAAGCAATCTTGTGAAGAGTCGAGCCGATCCATTCAATACCCAGATGAAGGGATACATGATTTTATAGAACAAAATCAACGGCCTTGCGAGTAAGAGACTGGTCCCTTCTGATTTCTGGATTGCAATCGTCTTCGGTGCGAGTTCCCCTAAAACGACATGTAAAAACGTGATCGCTGAAAACGCAATAATGAAGGAAAGCGTACTTGCGAGTGCTTCTGAAATCGCAAACTCTTCAAAAACCGGATGGAGGATCTGTTCAACTGTCGGTTCACCTAACCATCCGAGTCCGAGAGCCGTGATGGTGATTCCGAGCTGACAAGCTGATAAATACCCATCCAGATTGTCGAGTACTTTTCGTGCTGCTACTGCTTTTTTATTTCCATCCTCAACAAGTTTATCGATTTTAGTTGAACGTACTTTCACAATTGCAAATTCTGCTGCTACGAAAAAAGCCGTGAGCGCAATCAGAATGGCAACGGATAGGAGCTTGAAGATAACCACAGGTCGCCTTCAGAAATCGAAGGCTTCACCTCCGTCCCTAGTTTATATTTACTATCATTCCTCTGAACGGTTAAAACATAACATACCCTTAACTTCCCGCTCCCCGGTATTTTGTAACCCCGATGTTCCATAGGAAAATGGCCAAAGTGAAAAAGACAATACCCATGACAGGCGTCAAATACGCGTATCCGTACCATTCTGTTTTATCGAGAAAAAATGCAGCAGGATAAACCCCGACAAACGCAAATGGCAAAATCCAAGTAAGCACATAGCGGATGATCTGATTATAAATATCAACCGGATACCGACCGAAGTTTCCGATGTTGTACATCATCGGCATGATATCCGTACGGCTGTCAGACCAGAAGCTGATCGTTGCCAGGCTGATGAAGATGCCTGCATAAACGAGTGCGCCTCCAATAACGAATAACAGGAATAAAAACGGGTCGTACCATGCAATCGTCATTCCAAGATTGCTCCCTGCATAAAACATGACAGCAAGACCCGTGATGACACCGAATATCGATTCCAGTTCCATACGTTCAAGAATTACCTGGAACAGACTATGGATCGGCCTCGTCAGGATACGATCAAGCTCACCTTTTACGATATAACGCTCATTAAAGTCCCAAATGTTGAAAAAGGTTGAGAAAAGCGCGAAAGGAACTAAGAAGAAACCATAAATAAAGATGATTTCGTCCTTACTCCAGCCGCTCAATAACTTGGTATGACCGAAGACGACTAGTATGAAAATCAGGTTAACCGCCTGGAAAAGCAAGTCAGACAGGATTTCCACTACCATATCTGAACGGTACGTGAGCCTCGTTTTCATGTATTGGCCTACATATTGGACAAAAATTGAAAGATGAGACATGATGGCTACCCTCCTTGTATGATCATTTGTTTTTTCGCAAGTACCCATAAGATCTGTATCGGTACAAGGAGCAATAAGCACCATAAGATCTGCATCATCAAGGCGTTCAAGACCTGCTGTCCGACGAACCCTTCAGAAAAAATCATGCTTGGGACATAGGAAATGTACATGAACGGGAACCATTCCATAGCGGATTGAGCCCACCCAGGATAGAAACTGATCGGAAGGATCAACCCCGAAAACAGATCAATGACCACTCTTTTTGCCCTCATCAACCCATCATTGTTAAAGATGAAGAAAGTAAAAATGCCCGTCATCAAATTGATTTGTGTATTTATGATGAAACTGAATAAGATCGAAATCCCGAAATATCCCCAGGTAGCGAGATTTGCAGAAAATTGGAGCGGAAAAACGAGACTGACCAGGAACATACCCGGAACTGAGAAAAAGAGCAATCGGAAAATCCCTTCTCCAAGTGCCGCCATCGTCTTCATATTGAGATAATGATATGGCCGAATCAATTCGACAGCGACTTTCCCCTCCTTTATTTCTAGCGCAATTTCACGGTCGATATTGTTAAAATAAAACGCCCGGGCCATCCATGCGACGGCTATGTAAGTGGTCATCTGTATGACTGACAACCCCTGGATGTCCTCTTTACCGCCATAAATAGCACTCCATAAAAAGTAATAGGCAGCAATGTTGATACTGTAAATAATGATACCGCTGTAATAGTTCGTCCTATACGCAAGCATCATCAAAAACCGGATACGGATCATTTCAATATACTTACCCATGGATGATGCCCTCTTCGTATATATTGCGGATGATCTCTTCAGTTGAAGTCTCCAGGATCTTCAGGTCGAGAATTTGATGGTTGGCTACAACGTCACCGATGACTTGTGAAATGATATCTTCATCGTTCGTCACATTCGCTGTCCAGCTGTTTTCGTTATCCCCAGGTTCCCAAACGACAAGCTGTTGGCCAGTAGCAGTGATCAGTTCATCTCTCGTTTTTGGAGTTTTAAAGTGGAACTGGATCTGTTTCCCTTCTCCCCAGCTTGTTTTCAGCTGATTAAGCGCGCCATCATAAATGATTTTCCCCTCATCCAACATGACGACCCGTTCACAGAGAGCTTCGATATCAGACAAATCGTGCGTTGTCAGCATAACTGTCGTGTTGTATTTTTTGTTCATCTCTTTAAGGAACTCACGGATCTTCAGCTTTACGAGCACATCGAGACCGATTGTCGGTTCATCTAAGAAAAGAAGCGGCGGATTGTGGATAAGCGCTGCAGCCAATTCACACCGCATCCGTTGCCCGAGTGAAAGTTTACGTACAGGCTTGTCGAGCAATGGTCCGATATCAAGCGCATCAATTACCATCCCCATATGGTTGCGGTAATCCTCATCTGAGACGTTGTATACCTTTTTAAGCAGTCGGAAGGACTCTTGCACAGCAATATCCCACCAGAGCTGGGAACGCTGTCCGAATACGACACCAATCGTTTTTACGAACTTCTCCCGTTCTTTATGCGGATTCATTCCATTGATCATTACTTCGCCGGACGTTGGCGTGAGGATACCGGTAAGCATCTTGATCGTCGTTGACTTACCCGCTCCATTCTCCCCGATATAGCCGATCATTTCACCCGGTTTCACATCAAGTGAGATCGAATCGACCGCCCGATGAATTTTATAATTTCTCGTCAAAAGGTCGCGGAATGCACCCTTCAGACCAGATCTACTAGAATATGATTTGAATTCCTTCGTCAAATTTTCAACATGTATCATTGAATCCATTACGTATTCCCCCCTCTTCTTGCACCACTAACAGTTTATACAACCTCTACAACAAAACACAAATACACTGATTCATGATATAGTAGGCAGTGCCAGGCACGACAATTTACCCCTTGCGCCCCAACGGTTCCTAGACGGTGCCTGGCACCGAATCAGAACCCTTGGGGCTGTTGAGGTCCGAAATGGTGCCTGGCACCGAAGTGGCACCGAACCAAGTATTGTAGTTAATTCAAATGTTAGTTAATTATATTTCATTCTTGTAGGAGGTTGAATGATGAATAGAGAGAATTCGGAGAGGTTGTATGAGGATGCACTTGAACACATTGTTGGAGGGGTGAACAGTCCTTCACGTTCGTACAAAGCTGTCGGCGGTGGAGCTCCAGTGTTTATGGAGAAAGCGAAAGGCGCTCATTTTTGGGATGTGGACGGCAACAAATACATCGACTATCTTGCTGCTTACGGTCCGATCATCACCGGCCACGCTCACCCGCACATCACCAAAGCGATCACGCATGCAGCGGAAAACGGGGTCTTATATGGGACACCGACCAGCCTTGAAAATCAATTCTCAAAAATGCTGAAAGAAGCGATTCCTTCCTTAGAAAAAGTCCGGTTTGTCAACTCAGGGACTGAAGCAGTCATGACGACGATCCGTGTTGCAAGAGCATATACTGGCCGTGATAAGATCATCAAATTTGCTGGCTGTTACCACGGACACTCTGATCTTGTCCTTGTTGCCGCTGGGTCCGGTCCATCCACTCTCGGTACACCAGATTCAGCAGGTGTTCCAAAGAGCATTGCGCAAGAGGTCATCACAGTTCCGTTCAATGACATTGACTCCTTTAAAGAAGCGATTGATAAATGGGGTCATGAAGTGGCAGGTATTCTCGTGGAACCGATTGTAGGGAACTTCGGGATTGTCGAACCGAAACCAGGTTTTTTAGAAGCAGTAAACGAAATCGCTCATAAAGCCGGTTCGCTCGTCATCTATGATGAAGTAATCACTGCATTCCGTTTCATGTACGGCGGTGCCCAGAATCTATTGAATGTCGAACCAGACATGACTGCTCTTGGAAAAATTATTGGGGGGGGACTTCCGATTGGAGCTTATGGTGGTAAGCAAGAAATCATGGAAAAAGTCGCACCCCTTGGCCCGGCCTATCAAGCTGGTACAATGGCTGGAAATCCTGCATCGATTTCAGCAGGGATTGCTTGCCTTGAAGTCTTGCAGCAAGAAGGCGTATACGAACATCTCGATACGCTTGGAGAAAAGCTTGAAGCTGGAATCCGAAAGCTTGCAAAGCAATATTCCGTACCTTTGTCGCTTAACCGGTTGAAAGGCGCCCTCACCCTTTACTTCGGTTCAGAAAAAGAAGTAACCAACTATGAACAAGCAGAAAAAAGTGATGGAGAACTATTTGCGAAGTTCTTTAAACTGATGCTTGAGCAAGGCATTAACCTGGCTCCGTCAAAATATGAAGCCTGGTTCCTCACGACAGAACATACAGATAAAGATATTGAAGAAACATTAGAGGCAGTCGAAAAAGCCTTTCAAAAGCTATAAGAAAAACTGAAATGGGGCTGATCCACAATGGGGCAGCCTCATTTATATAGTAGGCTGTTCTTTTTTCTGATATAGTGATGCATGAAAACCCAGCAAAATGAAGGCTTGCGAGTAAATTTCCTAATTATAGTCATAACCTCATAAAAGCCAGCATGAATATGAAAAACCTACATAATCATAAAGGTGTGGTGAACGTCGAAGCCAACACATCTTGTGCAAGTGAGGAGGCTTGCAGATTGCCCGCGGAAAGGCGAGTATATTTCCAAAAACAACAATCTAAGCGAAAACAGCCTTGTCAAAAGTCAGCTTACATTTTCCTGTTGCTTTCTTAAAGATTTGGGTGTATAGTACGTTCATTATTAACAATGCTTTTAGAAAGGGTTTTGCTAAAACTATGAAATTCGGTGCTCGTATTTTAAAAACAGGAGTCGCGATTTCACTAGCATTATATATTACACATTGGTTGAACCTAGATTCAGCGGCCTTTGCTGCCATTGCAGCAATGTTCGCCATCCAGCCGACCATTTATCGTTCTTATCAGACAATCGTTGAACAAGTACAAGCGAATCTGATAGGTGCAACACTCGCGATCATAGCGGTGCAGACACTGGGGAATGAACCTATCGTAATCGGATTGATCGGCGTCCTTGTCATCGCAATCAATATAAAATTGAAAATCGAAAGCACGATTCCGCTGGCGATCGTTACCGTCATCATCTTGATGGTCAACCCGGGGGACAATTACCTTACTTTTGCTATCACACGGTTTTCTGTGATCATGATCGGCGTTTTCTGCGCATTCCTGGTGAATTTGATTTTTCTTCCCCCAAAATATGAAACACGTCTTTACCATAAAAACGTGAAAAATATGGATCAGATTGGTCAGTGGATCCGTCTAGCTACCCGCAACGATGCAGACCGTAAAATTTTGAAAGAAGATCTGACAAAAATCAATGAAAGTATGATAAAAGCAGATAACTTTTACCTTATGTTCAAAGAAGAACGCAGTTATTTCAAAGGTTCTGACTATACGAAGAATCGCAGGCTTGTATTGTTCCGGAATATGATCTCGACAACATACAAAGCGTTAGCGATTTTAAAAAGTCTTGATCAGCATGACCATAAAATCTATCAGATGCCTGAGACCATCCAGAAATTGATTCAGGATCAGCTCGATCATTTGACGAACTATCACCAAAAGATCTTGATGAAATACATCGGGAAAGTTCGTTACCACTCCCCAGATGATGCCATCCATCAATTGGAAAAGGACGAAAAAGAATTGACGGAGTATTTCATGGATCTTTATGACCATAAACAGGTAGAACGAGAACAATGGATGAATATCTTCCCGCTGATCGGTTTGATCATCGATTACAACCATCACCTTATTCATCTGGATCGATTGGTCGAGAGCTTCCACACATACCATACATCAGAAAACGAAGTGAAAATTTCAGATACCTTTCCACCAGACGAATGAAAATACTGCAATATCTAAAAGGCCTGGGGAACCAGGCTCTTTAAGTTTATAGGAACTACGTAGGATAACCTTCCGCTAGAGATTGGTTTTGCCTAGTTTTCTTAAACGAAATTCGCGACACTCCTGCGGGAAAAGCGATCCAGGCGAGACCCCGTAACGAATTATGGATCTTCGACTAACACCCACCACATCCTGTGGAAGTGAGTGAGGAGGCTTGCGGAAATGAGTGAATTTTGCAAAAGCAACGACTATAAAAAACAGGTGATTTCGATAAACGAAACCACCTGCGTTTTAACAAACAATTCTTAACTTTTCATTTTTGGATCCAATGCATCACGCAATCCATCACCCATAAGGTTGAATCCTAATACAGTAAGCATGATTGCGAGACCAGGGAATATCATCGTCCATGGAGCATTTGTTATATAAGAGCGTGAATCTGCAAGCATGGTACCCCATTCTGGTGTAGGTGCTTGTGCTCCTAATCCCAGGAAACCAAGTGCCGCTGTCTCGATGATTGCAGTTGCAATCAATAATGTACCTTGTACGATGATCGGTGCTGTGCTGTTCGGCAAAATGTGCTGAAACAATATCCTTGAATCTTTCATACCGACAGCTTTAGCAGCAGCGATATACTCTTCTTCCTTGATACTTAATACTTTTGAACGTACCAATCTTCCGAAGTTCGGTACGTTAATGATGGCAATCGCGATCAGGGCATTCCTTAAGGAAGGACCTAAAACAGCAACGATTGCGATCGCCAGTAAGATACTTGGAAAAGCAAGCATGATATCAAAGAGTCTGGAGATGATGGTGTCAACCCATCTACCATAATAACCGGCTATGATCCCTAAAATGGACCCAACTATGATGGAACCCATAACAGCGAAAAAGCCTACTGTGAGTGAGATTCGGGCGCCATAAATCGTCCTGCTTAAGATATCCCGCCCAAAATCATCTGTCCCTAACCAATAATCCGAAGAAGGTGCTTCGAGCTTTGCATAATTGTCTGATGAAAGCTTTTGGTCATTTATTCCCTCAGGGGCGATAAGTGGCGCAAAAACTGCCATGAGCACAAAGAAACTGACAAGGCCCAACCCCAAAAGCGCCATTTTGTTTTTGCGAAAGCTCTTCCAGGCATCTCTCCATGGCGAAGCAGGCTTTTCTTCTTGCTGCTTTGGCTCTATCGGATTTTCGTTACGTGCTAGTTCCGCCATAATGTTCTCTCCTTTGAAAATAATAAGCTTCCAAAAAGTCATTACCGACTGAAGTTAACCGCGTCTCTCCGCCGTTTATCATGCGGTGACTTTTTGACTTCAATTATTATTGATATTTGATTCTAGGATCGATTGCCGCATATAAGAGATCCACTAGAAGATTAATCGTTACAAAAACCAGGGCAATGACAAGTATTCCGGATTGGATGACTGGGTAATCACGGAATCCGATCGCATCATAGATGTATCTTCCGATTCCAGGCCAACTGAAGATTGTTTCTGTAAGGATTGCTCCCCCTAACAACAGACCCATCTGTAGACCAATGACTGTCAATACAGGGATGAATGCATTCTTCAATGAGTGCTTGTAAACTACCCAAAACATACGGAGTCCTTTTGCACGCGCTGTACGGATATAGTCGGAACGCATGACTTCCAACATGCTTGAACGAGTCATCCTTGCGATGATCGCCATCGGGATCGTAGCTAATGCAATCCCCGGTAGAACTAAGTGTTTCAAGACCGTCTGTAATTGATCGAAACGCCCTTGTATGATCGTATCGATGATGTACAGATTTGTAATCGAATCAACAGGATTCAATATACTCTCCCTGCCTGAGGTAGGGAATATTTCCCACTTGACTGCAAAAGCCCATTGTTCCATCAACCCAAGCCAGAAGATCGGCATGGAAACGCCGATAAGTGCAAGAAGCATGGCAACATAGTCGAACCAAGAGTTTTGGAACCATGCACTGATGATCCCTGCGTTTACTCCGACTACTACTGCGATGATCATTGCGAATAGTGACAGCTCCAATGTTGCTGCAAAATAAGGCCATATCTCTTCACTGATCGGTGCGTGGGTACGAATTGAATTCCCAAGATCACCAGTGAGCAGGTCTTTCATATATATGAAATATTGTGTATACCAAGGTTCATCCAAGCCTAAGGAATCTCGTAATTGAGTTACAGCTTCCTTCGAAGCTTGCTGACCAAGGATAATTTGTGCTGGGTCCCCTGGAATCGCACGAATCAGGAAGAACACGATAAGTGACATTCCTATAAGAACAGGGATCAGCATCAAGATTCGTCGTATTGTGTACGCAAACACTTTTCTATCACCTCTTCAGCATATTGGCTTAATTTCGTAGGATCATAGCTGCTTATTCTCTAGATAAGCCAATGCTATGTAAACCGGTTTAACAATAATACCTGTTTGCGAACAAGATGAATGATCAATAATCCGGTTCACAGAATCATTAAAATTTTTTCAAAAGAAAAGGGGAGCGCTACACTCCCCCATCACTTATTCGCTTAAAGAAACGTTTGTTAACTTGTCAGAACCAGTTGGATGTGGCTTGAATCCTTCTACATTTTTAAGTCCTGCTAGTGCTGGCTCAGAGTGTACAAGCGGTACCCATGGAGCCTCTTCATGAAGGATGACTTGTGCTTCTTTATAAAGTTCTGCACGCTTATCTTCGTCAGGTGTTGATTGTGCTTCGATCAAGATATCGTGCAACTCATCGTTTGCAAAACGAGAGTAGTTGTTAGAACCGATCGTATCTTTATCCAGTAACGTGTAAAGGAAGTTATCTGCGTCACCGTTGTCCCCAGTCCATCCTAGTAGGAACATTGGAGCTTCACCTTTTTGAGTCTTTTCAAGGTAAGTACCCCACTCGAATGATACGATTTCAGCTTCTACACCGATTTTTGCAAAGTTTGCCGCGATTGCTTCAGCAGCTTTCTTTCCATCTGGCATATAAGGACGTGGTACAGGCATAGCCCATAATTCAGTTTTGAATCCATCTTCATATCCAGCTTCAGCTAGTAATTCTTTTGCCTTTTCAAGATCGAATGGATAAGGATCAATTTCATCATTATATCCATTGATTACAGGAGGCAGCGGGTTCTTAGCTGGCTCAGCTTGTCCTTCATAGAAAGCCTTGATCAATGCATCCTTATCTACTGCATGATTCAATGCTTGACGTACTTTCTTATTATTGAATGGTTCCATTTCAGTGTTGAATCCTAGGTATCCAACGTTCATTGATGGACGGAAGAATGGCTTCAATTCTTCTGCCTGTTCAATTTCAGCAACGTCACTTGGATTGACACCATCGATCAAGTGAACTTCACCAGTCTTCAATGCATTCAGACGGTTTGAGTTATCTGGAATTGCACGGAAAATGACTTTATCAAGCTTTGGAAGTCCTTCTTTAAAGTAGTCTTCATTCTTTTCTATTGTAATACGGTCATTACGCTTCCAATCGACAAATTTGAAAGGTCCAGTACCGACTGGTTGTGTTTCAAGGTTGTCGAATTCACTAGGCGCACCGATTGAAAACGGTGTCATAGCCAAGTTTTTCAAGAATGGTGCTTGAGGACGTTTCAACGTGAATACAACCGTATGCTCGTCTTTTGCTTCTACACTTTCGATAACGTGTCCTTCATCACCTTTAAATCCACCAAACATAGATGCATAGTAAGCAAATTTACCTGCATCCCCACTGTTCATCCAACGCTCGAAGTTTTTCACTACTGCTTCTGCATTGAAATCATCACCATTGTGGAACTTTACTCCTTCACGGAGTTTGAACGTATAAGTCTTACCATCCTCAGAAACATCCCACTCTTCAGCTAGTGCAGGGTGTACTTCTGTGTCTTGCTCTCCATATTCTACTAATGTGTCATAAACGTTTTTGATAACTTTGAATGATTCTCCATCCGTTACAGTCGCAGGGTCTAATCCTACAGAATCACCACCACGGCCGAAAATCAAAGTTTGTTCTTTCTCGCTGTCTCCACTTCCACCGTCACCATCGGATCCAGAGTCAGAGTTACATCCTGCCAGGGCCACTGACATGATCATAATAATGGCTAGCGCCCATAGAAAACCTTTCTTCATAAGGTACTCCCCCTTTAATGTTGTTTTTATATGGACTTGTCTTCCTCATAGAGGTGACAAGCTACATAATGATTTTCTTCAACCTCTTGGAACGTTGGAACAACCTTTTTGCATACATCCATCACTTTAGGACATCTTGTGTGGAACGGACACCCGGATGGCGGGTTGGATGGACTAGGCACATCTCCCTGCAGCATGACCTGATCTTTTTCATGATCGACATCCGGTATTGGAACCGCTGACAATAATGCCTGCGTATAAGGATGCAATGGTTTTTCATACAATTTCTCACTATCTGCCAGTTCAGCGATTTTACCTAAGTACATCACTCCCACTCGGTCACTGATGTGACGTACGACCCCTAGGTCATGGGCAATGAAAACATAGGTCAGGTCAAATTCTTTCTGTAAATCTTGAAGCAGATTGAGTACTTGGGCTTGGACAGATACATCCAGCGCTGATACAGGCTCGTCTGCAATGATCAATTTCGGTTTTACGGCAAGTGCTCGAGCAATTCCGATCCGTTGACGCTGACCTCCACTGAATTGGTGAGGGTATCGTTTTGCGTGGTAACCGCTCAATCCAACCGTTTCCAGTAATTCGACAACTCGCTTTTTCCGTTTTTTGCTGTCCTTTTCAATACCATGGACAATCATAGGTTCTTCGATGATTTTTTCGACTGTATGCCTTGGGTTGAGTGATGCATATGGATCCTGGAAGACCATTTGCATATCTCTGCGGATCTTACGCATTTCTCCATTCGAAAGTTTCGTCAGTTCTTTTCCATTGAAACGAACTTCACCTTCTGTCGGTTCTAAAAGCTTCAAAAGCATTCTTCCGGTTGTGGATTTACCACATCCGCTTTCACCTACTAGTCCAAGCGTTTCTCCTTCATTGACTGAGAAAGAGACTCCGTCGACTGCTTTAACTGATCCGATTTGTTTCCCGAACACACCACCGGTGATCGGAAAATGCTTTTTCAAGTTATTTACTTCTAATAATGGCTGTGACATTTTTCGACCCCTTCCTAGCTGTCATGGAGCCAGCAGCGAACCCGGCTTCCATCCTCTTGTTCTTCTAATTGTGGTGTTTCGGCAAAACAGCGGTCGAAAGCGTGTTCACAACGTGGCGCGAAACTGCAGCCTTTTTTAATCGATCCAGGTTTCGGTACCGTCCCTGGAATCGAATATAAACGATCCTTCTTCTGGCGCATATCTGGAACAGATTGAATCAATCCAACTGTATATGGATGCTTCGGCTTCTTAAAGATCGTTTCTACATTCGCTTCTTCAATGACTTTACCGGCATACATGACGACGATTCGCTGACACATTTCAGCTACGACTCCAAGATCATGTGTGATCATGATGATAGATGTATCCGTTTCATCATTCAGACGTTTCATCAAATCTAGGATCTGTGCTTGGATCGTCACATCCAGTGCAGTGGTAGGCTCGTCCGCTATAAGTACCTCCGGATTACAAACCATGGCCATTGCGATCATGACCCTCTGTCTCATACCCCCGGAAAGTTGATGTGGATAGCTGTCCATCAATTCTTCAGCTCGTGGAAGCCCTACCAATTTCATGATCTCGACCGCACGGTTCCAGGCTTTCTTCTTATCCCAATTGTTGTGCAGCCGGATGGCTTCGATGAGCTGGTTCCCTATTTTATATACTGGATTCAATGATGTCATCGGTTCTTGGAAGATCATCGCGATATCGTTCCCGCGAATTTGTCTCATCCGTTTATCCGTTGCTTTTGTTAAATCTTCACCTTTGTAAAGGATCTCCCCACCTACTACTTTTCCTGGAGGAGAAGGAACAAGCCCCATAACCGAGAGTGATGTTACGCTTTTTCCGCAACCTGACTCTCCGACAATCCCAAGGACCTCGCCTCGCTTGACATGAAAGTCGACATTATCGACAGCGGGCACTTCACCATCATCAGTGAAAAAATAGGTCTTTAAACCCTTAACGTCCAGTACTGGAGTATCCATCCGCCCCACCTCTCTTTCTGTCTCGATTCTTGATGTTTAAAAGTTTACAAAACTGTTACGTTTCTGAACGTCTGTTCATAATTATGACATCACTACACTTGTTTGACAACACGAAAAATTTAGAAAAATTAAAATATACGTCTTATGCACTATTAGTCACAAACCCGAAAAATCCTCCTTTTTTACCCTTTTTTCTCTTATATCGGTGTTTAAATACCTATTTACTCGCCTGTTTTATCCTTTATTTACCTACAAAAAATGAGGTTGATATATAGATACCAACCTCAAAAATATTACAAACTATTTTTCGTCTAACGCTTGTACAGTAAACAAATTGTAATAACTACTTTTATTGGCCATTAATTTTTCATGCGAACCGATTTCAGAAATCTCACCATCTCCAATCACAACAATCCGGTCTGCATGCGTGATCGTAGCCAATCTGTGCGCTACGATGAAAGTAGTCCTGTCAGCAGCCAGGGTTTGCAGGGACTCTTGGATTAGCTGCTCACTTTCCAAGTCTAACGCAGAAGTTGCTTCATCCAAGACGAGTAATGGTGGATTCTTCAAAAATACTCTTGCAATCGCAAGTCGTTGTTTTTGACCACCTGAGAGTTTGACCCCTCGTTCACCGATTTTCGTGTCATACCCTTGTGGGAGCTTCATGATGAAGTCATGGGCATTCGTAGCTTTAGCGGCACTAATCATTTCTTCATCTGAAGCATGAGGATTACCCATTTTGATATTCATCCGGACGGATTCACTGAACAAGATATTATCCTGAAGCACCATGCCGATCTGGTTTCTCAGCGTACGGACTTGATAGTTACGGATGTCTTCCCCATCCAGCAGAATTCTTCCACTTGTCACATCATAAAATCTCGGTATCAAACTGACTAAAGATGATTTACCACCGCCGCTCATTCCAACAAGAGCGATCGTTTCGCCTGCTTTCACATCAAGTCGGATATCCCTTAAAACCGGCTCCTCTTCTTCGTTGTATTGGAAGGTAACTCGGTCGAAGGAAACATTCCCGTCGACATGCTTCAATTTTTTTGCACCTGGTTTGTCTTCGATATCATACGTTTCATCCATGAAATCAAAAACTCGATCCATAGAGGCGATTGCTTGAGTTAGTGTAGTCGATGAGTTCACCAGACGGCGTAATGGATTGTATAGACGATCCATGTAGGCAACAAACGCAACCATCGAACCTACAGTAATTTTTTCTGTAATCGCAAAATAACCAGCAACCCCGATAACAAGCATTGGTGCGATATCGGTAATTGTATTGACAACAGCAAATGTCCGTGCATTCCAAGATGTATGATCAAGTGCTCGGTTCAAAAAGTTCGAGTTACGGACATCGAACTGCTCATGCTCATAGTCCTCAATAGCAAAACTTCTGATCACTGTTATCCCCTGGACACGTTCGTGCAAGTGTCCCTGAACCTCTGCCAGCGCCTGAGAACGATCTTTTGTGAGTCTCCTCAACCGACTGTAGAAATATTTGACGGATAAACCGTAAAGTGGCAGCAAAGAGATTGCAACGAGTGTCAGCCAGACATCCATTGTACTCATTATTGCAATGGCAATGACGATCGTGAACATGTCAAGCCAAACATTCATCAGCCCCGTAATGACGAAGGCTTTCGTCTGCTCGACATCATGGATAACCCGCGAAATGATCTCGCCAACTTTCGTATTGGAATAGAACTTGAGGCTAAGGCGCTGGATGTGGCTGAACAAGCTATCCCGGATGTCGTAAAGGATTTTGCTCGCTGTCCACTGCGCATAGTATTGACGGTAATACTCAATCGGCGGGCGTAATACGATAAAAACAAAAAAAGCGCCGCCCAACACCCAGGACAAGCGGGATAACTTCTCTTCAACACTTATATCTGCATTGATCACGTCATCGACGACGTATTTTAAAATCAACGGAATCAATAACGGGATTCCGAACTTGAATATCCCGATGATCACGGTCACAATGATCTGTTTCGTGTAGGGTCGTACAAACTTCATATATCGCTTTGTACTACTCGTGGTAATCACCTCCAGTTGTCTTCTTCAGCAGTACTAGCTTCGTCCATAAAAAGTGAAGAAAGGAGCTGACCTGAATGGATGCGTCAGCCCCCTTCCTTTAACGGTATTCTAAGAATCGTTCATACCAACTTTCAACAAAGTCAGGCTCAAAAGGACCTTTACGTTGATTGATCATTGAACATAATTCATCCATGTTCCGTTTTAAAATGTCATTGATTTCTTTTGGATAATCCATTTCCTTACGATGAAGAGCAAACTCATCCTCATCAAGTATTGTATATGTCATATCTGGAAATACTTTTACATCCAAATCATAATCAATATACTTCAAGGCTTCTTCATCATACGTAAAAGGAGTTCCCAAATTACAGTAGTAATGGATTCCGTGCTCACGCAGCATCCCGATGACATTGAACCATTGGTCTGCGTTGAAATAACAAATCGCTGGCTCTCTCGTCCGCCATTGTCTTCCGTCAGACTCAGTGACTATGATACGGTCATTTCCGCCGATTACTACTGAGGAAGTTCCTTTTAGTACAATCGTTTCTTCCCATACACGGTGCAGCTGCCCATTATGTTTGTAACTTTGAATTTGAATCGAACTTCCAGTGGTCGGAAAAGACATACGAAACTCCTTCCTTGCATTTTGTAACTCTTTTTTTATAAGGCTTTTTAAAATAACAATGTTGATTTTTTGATGAGTTAGATTGAAGCGAAATTCGCGACACTCCTGCCGGAAAAGCGACCCAACCGATAGCCCACAGTGATTATGGATTTCTTCGACTATAATAAGGACCTTCGATTAAATCCACCGCGTCCTGTGGTGAAACTCGAAGTCAGTACATCCTGTACATGGACGTCCTGCGCCTGCGGTTAATCGGCGTAAAACTACAAAGAATGAAAATAAGGCTGTGGTCTTGTGGTGAACGTCGAAGCCAGCACAAGCAAAGCTTCTAAGAATTCTCATCGCAGACAAAAAAATGATTTCATTTTTGCGTTGAGATTCTGTGCAAGTTAATGAGGAGGCTTGCGGAAGTGTGTAAATACAAGGAAGTGATGTCTAGCTTAGCGACCAGTCACTTGGATCCCTTCAAACTTCCTGCAGCGGCGACAGCCTCCTCGTCCGTTTTCCAGTGACCTACGTGACTAATCGGGTCGCTACCGCTTTTCGTTCGCCCGCGGAAAGGGAGTTAACTTCGCAAAAAGTATAACAAAGTATTTTAATAAGGAACGTTAAATTTTTCTCTTCCTATTATATCCTTTAATCACACAAATGAAAATGAATGTGCTTTCTTAAGGTGATACCTTCTCAATACAATCAGGGACGTCGTTACGCGGTGAATTCACAATCGTCGGTACATCATAAGCCATCATTTTTGTAGCATCGAACGGTTTCATCATATCAACCAACGCATCAGTCTCTCCGTCCCATTGGAGCCATCTCGAATAGTCCTCTTCCGGTAAGATGACAGGCATCCGATTATGAATATCCGCCATCAGTTCATTGGGCTCTGTCGTCAGGATCGTACACGTATGAACAGGTGTCCCCTTATCATCCTTCCACTTTTCCCATAATCCTGCAAAGGCGAAAGGAGTTTCATTCTTCAATTTTATGTATTTCGGTTGTTTTTGTTTTCCTTCTTTTTTCCATTCGAAAAATCCATCCGCCGGAATCAGGCATCTCCTTTTTTTGAAGGCATGCTTGAAACTTGGTTTTTCTGGTACTGTCTCAGCTCTAGCATTGATCAATTTGTGCCCGATTGAGGGGTCTTTCGCCCAGAAAGGAACCAATCCCCATTTTAAAAACCCCGCCCTCCGCTTATCACCATTTGAAACAATGGCCAGGATCTCTTGCGATGGTGCGATATTATATCGTGCAGGCAAATCCAGCTCTGAGGCGATTTCGTCAATTTCAAACCAATCCATCAGAAGATCAATTTCAGCTGTCAACGTAAAGCGTCCACACATTTATAGTTCCACCTTTCCACATTAACAGTTTAGCCTGACTTGGTCGTTATTTAACCATGTTATAGAAATATCAGGTTTTGACAAGTCTTTTGCTTTGTGAAATTAATGTTTTTTTTCAATACTTGAAGTAAATAAAGGACATCTAGCTCATGTTGAAGATTTGCCAGGAAAGGAGGGAATTCGCGGAAAAACGAAAAGCACCCCCGGCTATTGCCGAGGATGCCTTTGTGGAAGGTAACTATTTGTTACGCTGTTGTTGCTGCTGTTGAGCTTTTTGTTGAGCTTGCTGGTTTTGACGACGCACTTCTTGAGCGTTAGTCATTTCACTACCGAATTCAGCAGAGTATTGACCAGCTTGTTGTTGACCAGCTTGTTGTTGCCCAGCTTGTTGTTGAGCTTTTTGTTGAGCTTGCTGGTTTTGACGACGTACTTCTTGAGCGTTAGTCATTTCACTGCCGAATTCAGCAGAGTATTGACCAGCTTGTTGTTGACCAGCTTGCTGTTGAGCGTTTTGTTGTTTCACATGCTGAATGTTTGTTCCAGCTTGTGTTTGTTGTCCTGGCTTTTGTTGTTTTGCCATGAGTCTCACCTCCACATGAGTTAATTTAACCATCAGGAAGGTGTGTTATCCGACAAATCGAGATGTACCATTTACCATACATATTCTCTAATTTGAAGGATAGATTAAATTCAATATGTACAGGGTAAAAGTAAACTAAAGCCACGAACAAGGAGGTAACACCATGTATGTAGGAAGAGACATGACGGAATTATCAACGCTCCCGACGGAAGATTGGACTGACAAAGAATTGGCTTTCTTCCATCATTCATTACAGCAAATGACTCCTTATTTGAATAGTGAAGGAACAGCTATTCATCAGGATATCATTGAAGAAATCGAAAAACGGGGCGGCTTGCACCGGGATGAAGCGGATTGGAGTCACGGAACACGTCCGAATTATGAATAAACGATTGGTAAAAACAGCTGGAACCGGCTTTAGGCTCCAGCTGTTTGCTTGCATACGGCCGAAATCGGGCAAGAAGGTACGGCCAAAAACACCGTTTATACGGCAAAAAATGGGTGTTTATCCAAACGATCGCATTTGATAAAATTCGAGCACGACGCGATCAGCGTCCCCTCAGCTGTTCGAGTAGGATTGGCCGCCATCGACGTTCAGAGTCGCTCCTACGACCCAGCTTGCGCGATCTGATGCTAAAAATGTAACGACATCTGCGATTTCCTCTGCCTTCCCAAAGCGACCGCCAGGAATTTCATCTTTTACAAATTGCATGATCTTCTCAGGATTCTCATCCAGTCTTTTTTGCCAATTGCCAGTCGGATGCAGAATTGCTCCAGGTGCAACGCCATTGACCCTGATTCCATGGCTGATCGCTTCATCAGCCAATGCTTTGGTGAAACTGATCATTGCCGCTTTCGAACTGTTATAGGTCGGTTTTCCGCCGGATTCACGCCCATAAATGCTTGAAATATTAATGATCGAACCTTGCTTCTGTTCCTTCATCTTCTGCACCGCAAGTTTGCTGAAATGGACTGCTGAATGGAAGTTCAACTCCATCGCCTCTCGAAACTGTTCCACGCTTGTTTCTTCAATGGTGCCGCCGTTACTGCCGCCTGCATTATTCACTATAATATCGATGCTGCCATGCTCATCAATGAATTGATCGAAGATTTTTTCACGGACCTTTTCATCGGTTAGGTCTCCCTGGTAAATCGAATTCCCATCGTGTTTCTGCTTCATTTTTTCAAGTTCTTCTTCACCTCTTGCACAAATTCCAACATGTACGCCTTCTGCTAGTAAGCCTTCAGCAATCGCTTTTCCAATGCCTTTCGAGCCTCCTGTAACGAGCGCTGTTTTGTTTATAAGGTGCATGTCCAAACTTCATTCTCCTTTCCATAATGCTGCAATTTTTTGATGTGGGACAGGTAAAGGATACGACTCCAGTTGTTTTTTTGATACGAGCTTAGTTTCTTCTATAGGTTCGTTTGCCGTAAACGTTCCAGAATAAACCGTGATATTCCACGTCAGATGGGAAAAGATATGCCGGAAGCTGAGCAATTTGTCGTTTAAATTGGCTTGAATAGGGTATTTTTCTTCTAAGTGGACTTTGAGCTGATCTTTTTGTGGAAGTTCATTTCCGCTTACTGTTTCATGATTAGGAAACTGCCAAAAATTCGCAAGCAAACCGGTAGCGGATCTTTTTTCAATGATCGTTTCACCTTGCGCATTTTCAAGCAGTGCGACAGCGATCGGTAAGGTTTTGTTTTTGAGTTTTTTCTTTTTGACAGGCAGTTCGTCCTGCAATCCTTCATCAAACGCTTTACAATGCGATTGGACAGGACATAACAGGCATGTTGGATTTTTAGGGGTACAGATGGTTGCACCTAATTCCATCAGACCTTGATTGAAATGGGATGGATTTTCTTCAGAAATGAGGACCCGTACAGCTTCTTCAAAGATTTTCCGAGTCTGAGGCTTTGCAATGTCCTCATCGATCAATAAAATTCTTGAAAGGACCCGCATGACATTGCCGTCGACAGCAGGTTCAGGTTGACCAAATGCAATGCTTGCGATCGCTCCTGCTGTATAAGGGCCAACACCTTTTAATGACTGGATGTCTTTCGGGCGATCTGGCACAATGCCCTGATACTTTTCTTCGACTTCACGGACGGCAGCTTGAAGATTTCTGGCTCGGGAATAGTACCCTAGACCTTCCCAAGCCTTCAGCACTTTTTCTTCATCTGCATTCGCAAGTGCTGTGACAGTTGGAAACAATTCCATGAAACGTTCAAAATAAGGGATCACCGTATCGACTCGGGTTTGCTGAAGCATGATTTCAGAAACCCAGATTTTATAAGGATCCCGTTCTCTTCTCCATGGTAAGTCTCTGCATTCAGTTTCATACCAGGAGAGCAAATTGGATTGAAAAGCTTCTACATCTATTGTCAAATCAAGTTCGTCTTTCAAAATTATAGGCAACTTTAATCCTCCATCGCGATAGTATATTGAGAATATGAGGCAATAACGCTGTCTCGTCCTAAACTATACTATAAAATACTGGGAATGATAAAATGATTAACAAACCCTGAACCAATCGAACTTGAATTTTTGGATACACTAAGAATAAAACCGAATAGGAATGTGAAATCGTTTTTCCTGAGGAGGCTTCATCAATAGAATGGATACAGGTACACATATCGTAATGGGTATCGGAATAGGTGGACTCGCCACCCTGGATCCGGTCATCGCACAGGATCCTCTAACAATTCAGGCCGTTTTAATCGGGACAATCATTGGCTCCAATGCTCCCGATTTTGATACCGTATTAAAACTGAAAAATAATGCGATCTATTTGAGGAACCACCGTGGTATTACG
This sequence comes from Alkalihalobacillus sp. TS-13, assembly GCF_019720915.1. GTDB lineage: Bacteria > Bacillota > Bacilli > Bacillales > Fictibacillaceae > Pseudalkalibacillus. The sequence continues at coordinate 330,604 of NZ_JAHKSI010000003.1, read as the reverse complement.
CACTCGGTCCCGGCGGTAGTGCTCTGGCCGCTCTTGATTGTAGGATGTCTGGAATTGTTTTTCCCAGGAGCGAACATGCTGCACGTCTGGTTATGGACGTTCTTATCCGTATTCCTGCACGTGTTCGTCGACATTTTTAATGCATACGGCACTCAGGCACTTCATCCCTTCTCAAAAAAGTGGATTGCTCATGGGATGATCAATATATTTGACCCGTTCATATTTGCTTCGCATATTCTTGGTTTTATCCTTTGGTACCAGGGATTCCACCCAGGCTACACATTTTTGACGATTTATATCGTTCTGGTCGGATATTATATTTGGCGGTACCTGGCAAAAAGACAGACGATAAAGATGGTCAAAGAAGAAGTGCCGGATGCAACGAAAGTGATCGTGTGCCCGACTATGCGATGGGGACAAAAGCATGTGGCTGTTATGAGCCCTGGTCAATTCCATGTCATTGAAGTGAAAAATGACCAGCTGACAATCCACGATGTATATGACCGAAAGCCAGTTCCGAAAAATCCGATCTTAGACGAAGCCGTCAAAGACTCGAACCTTGCTGCCTTCTTGTCCTTCTCTCCTGTTTATCGTTGGGAAGTTGAAGAAGAGGAGGCTGGATATGAAGTGCGGTTCATCGATTTAAGATATCGTTCCAAAGGGCACTATCCGTTCGTCGCTGTCGTGAAATTGGATGAAGAACTTAACATCTCCAGTTCTTTTACAGGCTGGGTTTACAGTGAAAAAACTTTACGGCGCAAATTGGATGTCGCCACGACGAATTAAGGATGATGAAAAGGCTGGTCCGGACGTTTCTCTCGTCTGGATCAGCCTTTCGTGTTCTCTGTCCTTTTTCTTGAAATCCGATAATTCTCATACTTGCACCGAAATCTCCCTGCATCAAACCTTGCTCATTGCTTCGGTCCTTTTTTCAATAGGTGCTGGAATTTTGGATTCGCGCTGAAATACTCGTGGAGTTTTTCACCGAAACGCATGATCCACTCTCGAACGATCCGTTCAGTCACTTCTTGACCTTTGTAGCTGCGCCCCGCACGTGCACGTGTCGCTTCGAAATCTTCCCATAACGCTTCCACCCAGCTTCGCGCTTCTTCATACGTCAAATGTGGATTCTTTCTCCTTAATTCTTCAGCTAGATCATGAAAGGTTTCTTCCATGTCATCACCTCGTTTCCCATGTAAATAATTCCCCGACATATTGGCAGACCGTTCATCCAATACTAAAAATATCGTTTAGAAAGGAGTGTTACCGATGCGCAATAAAGCAAAAAACTTTCCTCATACCATGTCTCCTGACGGCGAAGCCCGCGCTAAAGGAGAATATGCATCTAAACGAACTGACGGTAAGACCCAGACTCAACCGCAAGAACGGATGAGCCGATCCAACCGTTCCTAAAGCTAGAGCTACCATGTGAGGAGGTGTCAACTCATGGCAAAAGACAACCGCGACAGGCTGCACCCTGCCTATGAAGATCCTTTTCAATCACCTCGAGCTAACCCTAAGCATTCGTTTCATCAAGTTAACGGTGAAACTGAACGAAGCTTGCATAACCATGTATTGAAAGTTGAAACACGTAAGCGTTCCTAGATAAGTGCTTATTTTAAGGCTCTGACTCATCGTGAACAGAAGGTTGCCTGAACAACAGGAAACCATCACCCATGAGTCATCCTTATTTATTTTTTAGCTCTGGTTTCTAATGAATGTTTAAACGAATTTCATGAGACTCCTGCGGGAAAGCGCACCAAGCGAGACCCCGCCACGAATTAAGGATCTTCGACTAAGAACCACCACGTCCTGTTATTTACGTCGAAGCCACCACATCCTGTGGAAGTGAGGAGGCTTTCGGATCGCCCGAGGAAAGCGAGTGAAATTTATTTCTATTTTCTTCGGAGCATGGAGATTGGAAATGCTTCGAGATCCTTATTATCATTACGGTATCCCCAGGCAAAAACACCATTCATATAGGAAATTTCAAATGTACTGCCAGGATCATTTCCAAGCTCGTACACCTCACCTTTTTTATAATCAGATGGGTCAAGCAGGTAACTCTTCGCCATCGCGATCTTCCGTTCATACACTGCGACCTCATTCACAATGCCGTGCTGTTCCGCTTTCCGTGCTTTCTCCGTCAAGCCTCTGATTTCTTCATGTATTTCAAACTCACTCATATCACTGTATAATCTACTCATTCAACTTCCCTCCTGAATTCATCCTAAAGTAATTTTGCCATAAAGAAAAGTTATGCTAGCATAATGGAGAATCCGATTTCAAGGAGTGTTCCATCATGAAAAACAACATATTGATTACCGGAGCCGGAACAGGACTTGGCGAAAGCCTTGCCCTTCAATATAGTGCTGAAGGCAATCATGTCTATTTAGTCGGCCGCCGATTAGAGACACTTGAACAGGTTGAAAAACAGATAAAAAATGCTGGCGGAAATGCAACGAGCATTGTCTGTGACATCACCGATCACCGGGAAGTCCAGAGCACCATCCAGTCACTTTTAAAATCAACGGCAATCGATATCCTCATCAACAACGCCGGGACAGGCTGCTTCGGTCCTCTCAATTCATACACGAATGAAGAGATCGATCAAGTGCTGGCAACGAACGTCAAAGGTACGATCAACTTGACGAGATCCGTAATGCCCAGATTCATCGAACAAGGCGAAGGACAAATCATGAATATCATTTCGACAGCTGGATTACGCGGTAAGAAAAATGAATCCGTTTATGTGGCAAGTAAATTCGCTGTCAGAGGTTTTACCGAAAGTCTGATCAAAGAGCTTGAAGGGACGAACATCAAGGCGACCGCAGTCTATATGGGCGGGATGGACACGCCATTTTGGGATGAAACCGACCATATCACGGACCGATCCCGGCTTAAAAGCCCGGATGAAGTCGCAAAGCTTATCATCGACCAGAACACTGGACAGGCAGAGATTTTCATTGATCGTTAAGGTCCTGGTTTTCGCTTAGCCATTCCTCAATCAACTCGATCGGGAAACCTTTTCTGTAAAGGAATTGTTTCATTTTTTGCTTGTATTCCCAGCCAGTGAATTTTGCATATTTCCGGTGGGCCTTTTGTGCCTGTAGGTCCAATGTCTCCCTTTCCTCATCTTCATCTTTTTCAAGAGAGGCTTTTTCTATCGCTTGCTCAGTCACACTCCACGGATAACCCTTCTGCTGTAAAATTTGAGTAAGCTTCTGTTTAAGCGCATTTTCACTCAGCTTTTTGTATTGCTTCGCTTTTTTCTGTACTAAGTTCGTTGCTTCCTCTATCTGCTCCTCCTGTGGGAAAACCGTCAATGCTTCCTCGATGATTTTTTCCGACACACCCTTTTGCTGAAGCTCCTGTTTCAGTGCTTTTGGACCTTTTTTCGTGGTCGTTATTTTACTGCGGATAAACATCTTCGCAAAATCCCGGTCATTCAGATACCCCATCTCTTGCAATCTCTGGATGACGGCCTTTCTAGTGGAGGGTTCGAACTCTTTTTTCAATAAAAATTGATCAACTTCCTGAATCGATCGCATTCGAAAGGAGAGGAAATGCATCGCACTGTTCAAGCCTTTGCTGAATTGATCCTGTACGAGTAGCTCTTCAGCTTGTTCGTCAGTCAGTTCCATTCCTTTTCTGATTCCTGACTTTATGTACACTTCCTCATCAATCCCGAAACCGAATTCTTCCCCGTTTCCACGATCTATATATACATTGAATCGACTTTTGTTTTTCTTCTGGACTGTGATCTTCGCTATTTTCATATGGATCACCTCATTCACATTTTAGCATATCCGTTGATTATCTCACCTCAAAAAGGGAAAACACAAAATATAGAGAATAGATAAGTATTCAGGTTGAGGAGGAATAGAGATGAAAATCGCCATCTCAGGTGGTTCTGGCTTTGTTGGCCAAGCTTTGACCGATCACTTTACGGAAAAAGGAAAAGACGTCTATATCTTGACGAGGGATCCTGACGGAAAACCGGAAAAAGAAAGAGTAACCTATATAAAATGGCTGAATGATGATCATCAACTGGATGAACTTCCTGAACTAGATGCCATCGTAAATCTTGCTGGTGAATCGATCAACGGGAGATGGACCGAGGAAAAGAAGGAAAAGATCCTGTCGAGCCGTATTGATTCCACCCGTGCAATAATGGACCTGATCGAACGGCAAGGAACGAAACCTGAAGTACTGATCAACGCCTCTGCAGTCGGGTATTACGGAACCTCCCAAACGGAAAAATTCGATGAGTGGAAAGAAGAAGCTGGAGACGACTTCCTTGCTGAAGTGACGAATCAATGGGAAAACGAAGCTTTGAAAGCCAAAGATTATGGTGTACGTGTCGTTTATACTCGGTTCGGTCTCATTCTCGATAGAGCCGAAGGTGCATTGCCACGAATGGCTCTTCCCTATAAGTTATATGGCGGAGGTCCAATCGGTTCCGGCGACCAATGGTATTCATGGATTCATATTCGTGATGTGGCAGGCCTGATTGATTTTGCCATCCAAAACCGTTCAATTGATGGCCCATTGAATGCAACATCTCCCCACCCAGTCCAGATGAATGACTTCGGCAGACTTCTAGGACGTAGTTTGAACCGGCCACATTGGCTTCCGTTGCCTGGTTTTGTATTAAGAACCGCATTAGGAGAGATGAGTACCCTGATCCTTGATGGACAAAAGGTTTATCCACAGAAAGCTCTCGATCATAACTTTAGATTCACTTACCCTACCCTTTCATCTGCTTTGACCGCAATTTATGAACGATAACATCTTCCTTTTAATATATGTCAACGCTATATTTGATTTTTAAGGCTGTTTTCTGTTGCTATTTAAAAATTTATGGGACCGGTAAGTGGGTGAAATATACGAGACTCCAGCGTGAATAGACGAGTCAAGCATGACCCCAAACTTTTTAAAAAGGATCTTCGACTATAATAATGATCTTTGACTAAATACCACCACGTCCTGTGGTGAACGTCGAAGTCAGCATAAGGAAAGCTTCTAAGAATTCTTATCGCAGACACGATTTCATTTTTGTGTTGAGATCCTGTGCAAGTGAGGAGGGTTGCGGAAGTAGGTAAATGCAATGAAGTGATGTCTAGCTCTGCGACCAGTCACTTGGATCACTTCAAACTTCCTGCGGCGGCATCAGCCTCCTCTTCAGTTCTCCAGTGACCTACGTAACTAATCGGGTCGCTTCCGCTTTTCGTTTGCCCACGGAAAGAGCCATTTTAAAGGATGGTGAAACCTGGGCCTTGCTATGGCGCGGGTTAAGCCTTATGTGAATATACTGCATTAACAGTCTATTTTCCGGTATCAGTGAACGCCTAGCAGCCACATGTTTACGGATAGGAAGAGGTATAATATGAAAACGTTATTCAAGCATGCAATCTTATATCCTGTCACATCAGCCCCGTTTCAGGGTGATCTTTTGATTGAAGGCGGGAAAATCAAAAATATAGCAGCAAATATCAACAGCGATCGTCACACGAAAGTGATTGATGCTTCTGGGATGCATTTGCTGCCTGGTTTCATTGATGTACATACCCATTTGGGTCTTTATGATGAAGGCACAGGTTGGGCCGGAAACGACGCGAATGAAACACACGAACCCTTGACACCTCATATCAGGGCGATCGATGGCGTACATCCGCTGGACATCGCCTTTAACGATGCCATCAAATTCGGGATCACTACGGCCCATGTGATGCCCGGAAGCCAGAACATCATTGGCGGTCAAACTGCTGTCATCAAAACGTACGGCCAAAACATCCAGAAGATGATCGTCAAAGAAAAAGCCGGTCTAAAAATCGCACTCGGAGAAAACCCGAAACGGATCCACAGCGGTCGGCACAATGATTCCATCACGCGTATGGGGATTATGGGCATGCTGCGGGAGGAATTTTATAAAGCGCTCAATACGGATAATCCTGAATGCCTTAGGACAGCTCCGATCATTTCTGTTTTGAATCGAGAAATGCCGGTCCGGATCCACGCTCACCGTGCAGACGACATCTTGTCAGCAATTCGATTTGCAGAGGAATTCAATCTGGATCTGCGTATTGAACATTGTACAGAAGGCCACCTCATCGCCTCAGAACTAGCCGGCTGTGATTTGCAGGTATGTGTAGGGCCGACGTTGACGAGGAAATCGAAAATCGAGTTAAAAAACAAGACATGGCAGACATATCGAATTTTGAACGATCACGGTGTGTCTGTTTCGATTACGACAGATCACCCGTATACTCCGATCCAATATTTGAATGTCTGTGCCGCGATCGCGGTCCGTGAAGGACTTACTGTGGAAAATGCCCTTGCGGGGATCACGATCAATCCAGCAAAAAATCTCGGAATCGATGATAAAGTCGGAAGTTTGGAAATCGGAAAAGACGCTGACATCACTTTATGGAACGACCACCCTTTCCACTTTTCCGCCTTACCGAATCTTACAATGATTTCAGGCGAAATTGTCTATAAGAAATTCAATTGAAGAATTGAAGGCTAAAACCCTTTTGTATCAGGTCCTGAGCATCTGTCCAAAATTGGTTTTTCAGCGAACTTTTTTCTGCTTGAAGGCATAAAATGAAAGGACAAGTACCCTCGAAAAAAAGACTAATTTTAACTAAAAATTTTGGTTCCATTTTTGAGATAAATCGATTATGATATGTTTATAAAGAGGTGGTGAAGCCATGACGCGCGTGGGCTGAGCCGTACTCGCATTTATAAAATTTTGGAACCAAAAAACAAAATAGTCAAAGGTAAGGGAAGGCAATTGGTGCGCCACCAGTACATCTGGTCTTAGTGGGTTCGATTCCCACCCCGAATTAGAAATTTTAATTCGAGGGTAGCAATCGACTGCCCTCTTTGGGAGGATGTATAAAATGTTAAAGAAACGTGATCTAAATGAATGTCATGTTCTTTATGAGTTGATGGCAGACCCCGCTGTCTTCCCTTTTGTGCGCCACAAAGCTGGTTCTGTCGAAGAGTTCATCTTTTTGACAAAACAGACCTTGGAAGCAGAAGAGAATGGGGAACTGATCTCGAGAACGATATTAGATGAATGGGGCAACCCGATCGGTACGATCAATCTATTCGACATTCAAGAAAACTGTGGGTTTTTAGGAACGTGGATCGGCAAACCATACCACGGAAAAGGCTATAATCAACTGGCGAAAGAATTGTTTTTCACCGAGCTATTCTTTGAAAAAGATATCCAAACAATCTTCATGCGGATCCGGAAAACGAATCCTCGATCAGAACGCGCTGCATTGAAAATTCCGTATGTATCGCTTGCAAACGAGACCCGTCCAGATATTTATCAACAACTGAATGCTGTAGAAGATGTGTATAACCTTTTTCAAATTGAACGTGATACTTACTATATGTATACAGCACGCCATTCTTCTCTTGTCGAAGAAGCGATGGAGGCATAGGAAACGATACTGGGGCTGACTCATTTGATGAGTTCAGCCTTTTTATGTGGAGAAATGAACTTGAGGGTGATGGGTGAGTAAGTTTATACACATGTGGATGGCTGCAATTTTTCACACCTTTACCCTATCTTTCCTCTTATAGTTCAAGAACGATTGCACATCATAATTAACGAGAGGTCATCCTCTCACCATTTGTCTAAGGAGGGTTCACTCATGGGAAAAGATAAACGTTCTCGCCAAAAAGCACAGAACAAACAAAACATCGCACCAGACGGTCGTGATGTTGAGTTTTCCCAAGAACTTGCCGACTCTGAGGATCTGCAAGCGCAGGAAAGAGCAAGAGCGGCTGATCGTCGCGCAAGACGTAAATAACCTCTGCAAGACTGAACAGGAGACTTGTCCCTTCCCCGGCAAGTCTCCTTTGTTTTGTCTTTTTAGTTGTGGATAACTGTGGATATGTGTACAAGTTGAATATCAATATGTGGATAATGTGCATAAGTCGGTGAATAACTTAGAAACCCACAACTTCAGTTATCCCATACGTGTGGATAAACTGTTAGCAAGGCAGAGAGAAATACATATGGTGCCAGGCACCGATTCAGAAGCCTTATGTATCAAGGGTTCCCGATCGGTGCCTGGCACCATCTCAAAACCGTTGGGGCACAAGGGTGAAATTGTCGTGCCTGGTACGCATGTTACTTTTTTACTAGCGTCGCGACGACTTCGACATGGGATGTGTGCGGGAACATATCCACAGGTTGGAGCCGTTCGATTTTGAATCCTCGCTTTAATAAATAATCCACATCTTTGGCTAATGTGGATGGATTACAGGATACATATACCATCCGTTTGGGTTGGATTTTTGCTACAGTTTTCAGGAATGTCATGTCGCATCCGGTTCTTGGTGGATCGACGACGATGACATCTGGTTTCCACCCTTCTTTGAGCCATTTCGGCAGCAGGTCTTCTGCTTTTCCTGTCACATAGTGCGCATTATTAATTCCGTGACGGGCAGCATTTTCGTTCGCATCTTCAATCGATTCTTCAATGACATCCATACCACGGACTTCTCCTGCTCGTTCAGCGAGCCATAAACCGATTGTTCCTACGCCGCAGTATGCATCGACGACTTTATCTTCCCCTGTCAGCTTGGCCGCTCTACGTGCTTCATTATACAATTTCACAGTCTGTACAGGATTCAGCTGGAAAAAGGCTCTTGCAGATAATTCAAAAGAAAGATCTCCTAACGTTTCCTGAATCGTATGGTCTCCCTCTAAATGGATCGTTTCATCGCCGAAAATCACTGAGGTTTTCTGGCCGTTGATGTTTTGTAAAATTGATGTGACTTCAGGAAGCCGCTTCTTCATTTCTTTAATCAGCAAATCCTTTTTCGGGATGTCACGCTGAGTCGTGATCAAAACGACTTGAACTTTTTCCGTTTCAAAGCTTACACGCGTTACAACCGTGCGTACAATCCCGGACCGTTTCCGCTCATTGTAGATTGAAATGTTCAAGTCCTCCAAGATCTTTTTCACTGTATTCGTAACATTTGTCGTTTGTGGATGCTGAACCATGCAGTTCGTAAGATCGATCAGCTTATGCGACCCAAGACCATATAATCCGGCTAGCACGCTAGCACCCTTTTTAGCCACTTGAAATTGGCTCTTATTCCGGTAGTACCACGGATCCTCCATGCCGATCGTATCTTTCAAAGGCAAGTGATAGGCGTCCAACTTTGTATAACGATCGAAAGCCTGCCGTACAATATCTTTCTTTTCTTGCAACTGTGCTTCATAGCTTAAATGCTGGAGCTGGCATCCTCCGCATTGCTCATAGATTGGACAAGGCGGCTTCACTCGGTCCTTCGATTTCTTTTTTATCGTGACCATTTCTGCTTCGATCCTGTTCGGTAGAGGCTTTGTCACTTTTGCGATCACTTCTTCACCTGGCAATGCCCCAGGTACGAAGGTGACTTTTTTATTATAAAAACCGATGCCTTCCCCATTGATCCCAAGACGCTTGATAGGCAAATGGATCGTGTCTCCGGCCTTCAGGTTCGTTTCATTTGCTTTCATACTTACACTCCGTCCTTTTTTAATCGGACTTATTATATCACGTGTACAACATAAAAAGACAACCTCTGCTTAAACTTTAGAGGCTGCCTTCGATGTTCAGTCAGAAATCGGATTTGGAATGCGATCGTCCGCGACAAGATGGTCTAAACTTTTAAAAGTATAACCCTGTTTCCTCAAATCATCGATGACTCGTCCAAGCGCTTCTGCATTGTCCTTTGATACAGAATGAAGCAACAAAATAGAGCCTGGATGTACTTGTTTCATGATGCTCCTGTATGCATGATCGGCACCCTTCTGCTGGTTCGTGACCCAGTCCATATAAGCAAGGGACCAGAAGACGTTTGTATAGCCTTCTTTTTCAGAAAGTGCCAGGGTTCGTTCGCTGAAAACACCCCGCGGTGGCCGTAGGTACATCATATCTTTCCGTCCGGTGAGTCCTTCATATTCTTCTTTCACCTTTTGTAGCTCTTTTTTCAGACGTTCATCACTTACAGTCGTTAGATCGGGATGATGCCAGGAATGGTTCCCGACGATATGCCCTTCATTCACCATCCGTTTTACAAGATCCGACTGGTCTTTTAAATAATGGCCAGTTACGAAAAATGCGGCAGGAACCTTTTTTGCTTTTAAAACATCCAACACTTTTTCCGTGTATCCATTCTCATAGCCATTATCAAAAGTGAGATAAAGGTTCTTCTTACTTGTATCGCCGATATAATAACCCTTGTACTTATCAAGTAGATCAATGAATTTCTGGTCCGTTGTAGCTGGCTGCTGATCCTTACTCCGCTTGAAAAACCAATCATGTTTCTGGTTCGAATAAGCGTAAGCATTCAGCGGAACAGCTAAAACAAAGCTAAATATCAACATATAAACTGCGAATTTCTTGAACACAGCAATCGACTCCTTTACACAACCTTAGTATTAGTTTGAATGACAAGAAACTATCCATACAAGGAATCGATTACCATTTTGCGTACTTCGGTGCCTGGCACCATTTCAAACCTCAACAGCCCCAAGGGTTTTGCTTCGGTGCCTGGCACCGATCGAAGTCCCTACAGCGCCAACGCTTTGTGATCGGTGCCAGGCACGCCTTCAGGCACGCCTTAATAAATCAAAAAAGCCGAGTTGCCCCGGCTTTTCTCATTTTTGAACGATTTGTTTTTATTTGAAGACTGGGTCTTTGAATTGGGCGAGTTTTTCAAGTGATGATTTCTCCACGTCATGGTGAAGGCTGTTTCCGTGTGAATCCATGGTTACAACTGCTGTAAAGCCCTCTACTTGCAGATGCCACATCGCTTCTGGAATTCCAAACTCGAGAATATCAACGCCGTCGACTTTCTTGATGCACTCCGCATAATATTGCGCTGCACCGCCGATCGCATTCAAATAAACCCCACCATGCTCTTCCAATGCTTTCAACGTCTTCGGACCCATTCCACCTTTTCCTATGACTGCGCGGATACCGAACTTCTTCATAATGTCACCCTGGTAAGGCTCCTCACGGATACTAGTCGTCGGTCCTGCAGCTTTCACATGATATTCACCGTTTGCGTCCTTCATCATGACTGGACCGCAATGATAGATGATCTGACCATCAAGGTCGATCGGCGCATCATTACTCATCAAGTGCTTATGGATTGCGTCACGACCGGTGTGCATCACACCATTGATGCGAACAACATCACCCACACGCAGTTCACGGATTTTTTCTTCTGTGATCGGCGCTTCAAGCACGACCTCGCGTACTTCCTTCACATCATCAAGAGCGGCTGCTGCTTTTTCCATCTCTTTTTTAAAATCAATCTTCTCTCCGTCCTGGTAGAGCCACTCTATAATCTCACCTGTGTTCGGATCGAGCTTGAATCCAAGACGACGATACGCCCAGCAGTTATAAGCGACCGATACGAAAAAGCTTGCAGGGATACGGTTCATCACACCAATTTTACAACCTAATAGCGTTGTCTCACCGCCGAAGCCCATCGTTCCGATACCGAGTTCGTTCACATTATCCATAACGTATTCTTCGAGTTTGCGAAGATCTTCATTCGGATTGACATCTTCTACAGAACGGAACAGCTGCTCCTTCGCTAGCTCATAACCTGATGTACGGTCCCCGCCGATTCCGACACCAATGAAACCAGCACTGCAACCTTGACCTTGCGCTTGGTAAACCGAGTGCATGATACACTTGCGGATACCGTCCAGGTCACGTCCTGCACGACCTAAGCCTTCTAATTCCGTCGGAAGACTATACTGGATATTTTTATTTTCACAACCGCCGCCTTTTAAAATCAAGCGAGCATCGATATAATCCTTCTCCCACTGTTCAAACTTGATGACAGGTGTCCCCGGTCCTAGGTTGTCACCGCTGTTCGCACCAGTCAACGAATCAACTGAGTTTGGACGAAGCTTGGTGTCATCTGTCGCTTGTTTGATCGCCTCGATGATTGCATCCTTGATTTTCAACTGGTTCACACCGACAGGAACCTTCACTTTGAATGTCGGAAGCCCTGTATCCTGACAGATCGGCGAGACATTCTCATCTGCTTTTAAAATATTTTCACTGATCGTATCGAGCGACATCGCTGCACGAGTCCCTGCGTTTTCCTGGGCTTTCGCTTTTGCAATCGCGCGGCGTACGTCTTTCGGTAAATTCGTAGACGTCTCAACAATCAATTCGTACATACTTTCTTTCAGCTTTTCCATTTCCCCGATGACCCCTTTTATGAAAATTTTCACACAGGTGAAGGGCTCCTCCTCCCATCCAGCCTGTGGAATCATGAATTTATCAATCAAACCGCTTTGAAAGCGGAAACAAAACCACATCAAACCTATGTCCAGTATAACAAATACAGCACTTAAAATCCTTTTATACACGCTCTGTTTCGCAAAATTCACTCCCTTTCCGCGGGCACAAGAAAAGCGGAAGCGACCCGTTTAGTTACGTAGGTCACTGGAGGACTGACGAAGAGGCTGGCACCGCCGCAGGAAGTTTGAAGTGATCCAAGTGACTGGTCGCAGAGCTAGACATCACTTCATTGCATTTACCTACTTCCGCAGACCTCCTCACTTACACAGGATCTCAACACAAAAATGAAATCATTTTCGTGTCTGCGATAAGAATTCTTAGAAGCTTTCCTTCTGCTGACTTCGACGTTCACCATAGGACGTGGTGGTATTTAGTCGAAGATCATTATTATAGTCGAAGATCCTTTTAAAGAGTGTGGGGGTCTCGCCTGGCTCGCTTTTCCCGCAGGAGTGTTGCGACTATCGCTTTAAAATCCAAATTATAATTCAATAAATCCTTTTATATAAATCATTCCCCCCAGTTATGGCGGAACTGTTTGCATTTCACTTCAAGTTCATCCAGCATTGCAATGATCCGATCGATTTCTTCGACTCCAGCTGTTTCAGGATCGATCGTATCCAATACTTTCAAAAGCATATCCATTTTGTTTTGGATATAATCCATTTGTGATGACTTATCATGTATGGCATTGCCCATCTAGTAGGTCTCCTTTCTTTTTTCCTCTAATATGATAACAGATTTTTGAGTATTATTGGGAATTACCCGCATTTACAATTGCTTTACAAAAGTAAGTCGAAACCTTACACTTAAGATATACTGGATTCAATCTCAATTCGAGGTGATGATTGATGAATTATGAAAGCATGTGCCCGAAGTACGAAGCGGCAATTGAAATCATAGGAAAAAAGTGGACAGGTCTGATCATTCGTGTCCTGTTAGCTGGACCTAAACGATTTAAAGATATAAAAAGACAAATTCCTGATATGAGTGACAGAATGCTGACAGAAAGAATGAAAGAACTTGAGGCGGTCGGCATTGTTAAACGTGAAGTCTATCCAGAAACACCTGTACGAATTGAATATAAGCTGACGGATAAAGGCACTTCCCTTAAAAACGTCATCAGTGAAATCCAACGATGGAGTGATGACTGGGTGGAAATGGAACAACCGCAGGATTAAAAAAGGGGCGACGCCTAGGTGTCAGCCCCTTTTTTACGTGCTACTTCATCGTTCAGTTAGTCATATTGAATCTTAGGGAAACATAATCTTGAACCGGGATCCAAGCCCCGATACCTTGATGGGTCACATTTTTCACTTCGATACTTTTCTTGCTTCCCTTAAGATTGATGAACACTTCACCGTAAGTGACTCGCCCCTTTTCATTCACTGCAGGCACGTATCCATATAGATATCCGACCTTTTTCGGTGGGATGTTATAAACATTTTCTTTCTTCGTCCCTCTTCCTATGATCGTCGTGAAAGAGAGCGGCAAGCCGGTTTTTTTCGAAGCGTCGATCATCATCATTTTCTTGACATCTTCACTGCTCTCGATTTTAGCGGTCAATCCTCCGGAAACCTTTTGTTCATGTTCCTGGTTGAATCGCAATTGAGAGACAGCTTTCCCGCCATGGTTGTTCAACTGATTGACATTCACCTTCTGATATTCCCAGTTGACGTTCGTTTCCGCGGATTCATAATTCAATGGCCATTGGCCTAAATAAATCTTGGCACGGTAACCTATCGCAGCTTTTGACGGTGAAATGCTGGATTCATTAAAGAGACGGATAAGTTCCGGATTCTCGATTTTGATATCGGTTGTCGAGAACATTTCCTCAGTCAGCTGACTCGGTTGTAAATCAGGTAAATCCTGCGTTGCATTCGGATATGTGTTTTCTTTTGAAATTGACACAGTCGAATTCGGAATTGAAACTCTTTCGGAATTCTTTGCTTTTTCTGCGGATAATGCCTGATCCGGCCATAGTAAAAGCCCTAAGCAGGCAATCAGAATACCCAACTTTCTCATCGGACATGCTCCTTTCTTCTTACCTTTATTTTTTTCCACTCGTGATAAAATCTACATGCCAAATTTTTCATGTCTATGCCCTCGACAAATTTCTCAAAGGTTCAAACAAGCGTTTGATTGAAAATGAAAAGCCACTACTTTCACATGATTATAGCTCTTAATCAAACATTTGATTGAAGATTTGAAAGAATTGTCGAAGGTAAAAACGGCTGCATAAAAATTAAATCTCTTTACGCTTCCTCTACCAATCGCCAGGACAAGACCGAAATATCATCAGGGTATTTCTGCTTTTCTAAAAAAATGCGGACCATTTTCAACGAATCATCCGGTACAACGATTGCTGCAATTTCATCTTTTTCAAATGCAAAGTCTCCAATATTACGCCACTCTCTTTCCCGGTAAAACGTGTGCCCTTCTTTCGGGTGGAAGTCGGTGATTTTGATGAAATCCATCAAAGGGTGATCGTTTTCCATCAAGTTGTTGTGTGCTTCATGCTTTGATGACACATAACAAACCGGCAAAAAAACATCATGGATCGCTTCTGCCTTAAAGCCGATCGCCGCTCTGCCATAGTACAGGGCATGCTCAACCAAATCTTTGAAAGGAATATCCGTGGTACAGCAAAAGGCGTTTGTTTTATAAGGACCTACCTGTTCCTGACTTGTAGCTTTCAATCGTTGCGACTGCAAAATTTTCAAAAGAATTTCAACGGATTCCTTTTCTGGCTTCGGCTCACTCTTTTTCAACAGCTCATCTGGACTCAACACTTTCACATCGCTTTTCGGTGAACCAGTGAAATGCCAATAGATCCTCGAATAATATCGTTGCATAAAAAACACCCTTCTATCAGGACTTCCTAACAGAAAGGGTGTACATCTACACTGTATTTATGTGTCTCTCACTTTTCATTTTCAAAAAGCTCAATTTCACGCCATTTGCCAAACTTATAATACCCGTAAGCAACGACACTGCTTATGACAAAACTTGTACCGATTCCAAAAGCGATCCCATCCTCACCTAACCAGCGGGAAAACTGATAGGTCAACGGTACACGCAGCACCCAGAACGAAATCAGATTAAGAATCAGGATCTGGACCATGGCTCCCGCAGCCCGGACAATCCCATTCAAGACGAAATTGATTCCTAAGAAAGGATAAAAGAAAGCGACACTTTTCAGATAAGTCGTTCCGAATGTAATCGTAGCATCATCACTTACGAATAACCGGATCAGTTCTTCTGCAAAAAGGAACGCAATCACACTGATCGAGAATGAAACGCCAAGAATGAGATAGATCCCGTTTTTAGATATCGCTTCGACACGGTCCCAAGAACGAATTCCGATATTCTGCCCGGCCATACTGTTCACTGCTGATCCTAACGTAAAAGCCGGAAGCATGATGATGCTGTCGATCCGCTGGGCTGCTCCAAATCCGGCAACTACATCCGCTCCGAAATGAGCGACGATCCCCATGATCGCTGCTACTCCTCCAGAAATCGCCATCATCTGGAGTCCAGCCGGAACACCGAGCTTGAAAAGCGAGAAGAAATAGAACTTAGATGGTAAATACGGCAATACGAACGGAACATTTGCTCTCCACACCGAATAGTAAATCCCATAAATGAAAGCAAATCCTTGAGAAACGATCGTTGCATATGCTGCACCAACGATTCCCATATCCAATACCCAGATGAAAACGGGGTCAAGGATCGTATTCAAGACGACCGCCATGAACACGAACCGAATCGGCGTTCTACTGTCACCAAGCGCTCGAAGGACGGTCCCGATAAAATTGTAACCGAACAGGAAAAGGATTCCGAGAAAGTTCACCTGCAAATAGCTTTTTGCTAAAGGAAAAATCTCCTCAGGTGTACCAAGCAATTTTAACAGCCATCCAGATAGGAAAAATCCGACAATCCCTAAGGTCAACGCCATGATTCCGAGTACAAAGACAAACGCATTCAACGATTCCTTCAGACCTTGCTCATCATCTGCCCCTTTCTTTTGTGAAAGGACTGTCAGGGAGGCGCTGTTCACCCCGATGATGAATGAGAGGATCGTAAAAATCAACGTCGCTGAAATCGAGATCGCACCCAGGGCATTCGAACCTAAAAGATTCCCGACCCAGACACTGTCTATGAATTGGAACGATGTCTGCAGGATGTTCGTTAGAAATATTGGAACCGAAAAGACAATCATCTGCTTCGGAATCGATCCTTTTGTAAAATCCATTTGTACAGACATCGCGCCACCTTCTTTCTGTGTTTTATTCTTCTTTCATAATAAGTGTAAAAAGTACCATTGGCCGGTTTACGCTTCAATTCCGCCGGATAAGTGCTCGTTATAAAAGCACTCCTTTAGATGTGGAGTGCCTTTCGAAGTTTTACAAATGTAAGTTTCCCATTATAGACACGGTCTAAAACTTGTGTGCCGATCCATTGTGTACAGATTGCGAACAAGAAAATCCACCAGCCGATTACAAATGCGGTAATGAAAAAGATCACACCATTAATCCAGAACATCATCTGCCCAGGTGCTCGCTTGAATACATTCGCGAAAATCTGCGCTAAAATCGCCATGCCTCCGGAGGATGCCCCGTTTTTAAAAAGAATCCCGACACCGATTCCGAACAGACACGCTCCAAATACGAGATCGACCCATGGTATTGAAATCGCACGCGGTAAAAGTATACCAATCAGATCTACGGTAATCGACGTGACGGTCACCGCAAAAATCGTTTTCCCGGCAGAAGCAGCACCGAGATATTTTACAGCAGCAAATAACAATGGAACGTTGACTAACCATAAAGACCATCCGTGCGGGATATTCCAAAAGTACTCATTCAAAATCGCAATCCCGGCTGCACCACCCGATGGAATATGGTGTGGAAAAAGAAACAGTCCCATGCCAAGCCCCTGGATGATCGCTCCGACAGCTAAAAGGAGAAGGGTTTTTACTGTTGGACCCATTTCGCTCTTTCCACAACCTCAATGCTGTCTTGCACCGATTGGACCATGGAACAGTTCTTCCGAGTCAAATGCATCGCCTTTTCGATTTTTTGTTCATTCCACTCCGCCGTTTTGATATAAAACGTAAGTTCGATTTTCTCGATGCGGTTCGCCTCAGCTTCGTTCCGTTCGACCTCAGCATTCACTGTAATATCTTCAAATGGATAGCGCATTTTCTCCATTACCTTCCGTAAAATACCGCCGCTGCAAACAGCAACTGATGATACAAGCAATTGATACGGACGGAATCCATACTCCTCATTTCCGGAAATATCAAGCTTTCCATACTCTAATTCAGTTGTAAAACCGCCTTCAGTCATCTTAAATTCCAATTTCATCACACCTGACCTCTCATTGTAGATTGTTCTCTGATATAATTCTAACTATTAAATTTCCGAACTAAAAGATTTTTTAGTAAAATGTTGATGTTGGTAGAAAATATTTTAAAGCGAAATTCACGACTCATGCAGGAAAAGCGAGCCAGGCGAGACCCCCACACTCTTTAAAAGGACCTTCGACTATAATAATGAACTTCGACTAAATACCACCACGTCCTATGGTGAACGTCGAAGTCAGCAGAAGGAAAGCTTCTAAGAATTCTCATTGCTGACACGAAAATGATTTCATTTTTGTGTTGGCATCCTGTGCAAGTGAGGAGGCTTACGGGAGTAGGTAAATGCAATGAAGTGATGTCTAGCTCTGCGACCGGTCACTTGGATCACTTCAAACTTCCTGCGGCGGCCGACACATTGATTGACACCTTATGAGTGAGCCCACGCAGAACCAAGTTTTTTTTTGGTTCGAGCCTCCTCGTCAGTTTTCCAGTGACCTACGTGCCTAACCGGGTCGCCTCCGCTTTTCTTGAGTCCGCGGAAAGGGAGTGAATTTTGCAGAAATTCATATTAACCAAAATCATAAAGAATAAGCCAATATATAAAAATGTACCAACTTATGAAAGGAAGTACAAGTTATGCGTTCCGCCCGTTATCGTTTCAACGTCCTGATCGCCGTCGTGTTCGTTTCCGGTTTTGCACAGGGAATGTTACTGCCGCTTCTCGCGATATTGCTTGAAAAGGCTGGCGTTTCTTCAGGTGTAAACGGCCTCAGTGCGTCTGCATTTTATATCGGAATTTTGCTCATCTCACCTTTTATCGAAAAACCATTACATACATTCGGGTACAAGAAGCTGATCGTCACCGGTATTGCGGTGACATGTGTATCGGTACTTGTCCTTCCTTTGTGGCAGGCGATCTGGTTTTGGTTTATCCTTCGTGTCATCATCGGAATCGGGGACCATATTTTCCATTTCGCAACACAAGTATGGCTCACATCAATGAGTGCTGAAAAGAAGCGGGGAAGGAACATTGCCATTTATGGGGTTTCGTTCGGGCTCGGGTTCGGTATCGGGCCAGTTATGACAAGGCTGGTCGATATTCACTATGCGCTGCCATTTATGATTGCTGCAGCCTTGTGTATCCTTTCCTTAGTCTTCCTTATTAAAATCGACAACGAATATCCCGAAAACATTACAACACCGGACGTCCAAAGCACCTGGAAACGGTACGGAAAAGTTTTCCGGATGTCATGGGCTGGACTGCTCGGGACGTTCGGATATGGTTTTATCGAAACAGCTGTACACAGTAACTTTCCAGTTTATGCGATTCGTCAAGGGCTTGGTGTGGAAGCTGTATCGATCCTTTTGCCAGCTTTTGCAGTGGGAGCACTCATTTTCCAAGTGCCTCTCGGATTATTAAGCGACCGATTCGGAAGGAAACCGATTCTCATCATATCACTTTTAATCGGTGGCTTAAGTTTTCTTGCGATGAATGTGAACAATTCACTTGTCTATTTGACGGTGATGTTCGTCATCGCAGGCTTATTTCTTGGCTCTTTATTTTCGATGGGGATCACATACATGGCAGATCTTCTTCCTAGGGAACTGCTC
This sequence comes from Alkalihalobacillus sp. TS-13, assembly GCF_019720915.1. Taxonomy (GTDB): domain Bacteria; phylum Bacillota; class Bacilli; order Bacillales; family Fictibacillaceae; genus Pseudalkalibacillus. The sequence goes on along the minus strand of NZ_JAHKSI010000003.1, from coordinate 311,287 downwards.
CCGGCAGGTAATATATTGGCTGGGATTTGTTTCAGTCTCGGAAGTATTTTCGGTCCATTAATTGGAGGATTCTCCATCCAATTCTTTGAAGAAGGAAGCATCTTCTACACAATCGGCGGAATGATGCTCCTCCTGTTCACCGCCTTGATCTTTTTCAAACCAATTCGCTCTACGCAAAGTGTTGCTGGGGACGTATAGGATGGTGTGCTAATCATGATTACCATTGATTCTTATAAAAATGAAAAAATTCCTTTTAAGCATTATCGGCTTACAAATGTAGATTCCCTTAAATCGACTATAATCGTTCTTTATCGGGGAAAAATTGAGGAGCCCTTTACAAGAGAATCCAGGAAACGTATTTTTGGGAAACTGTCATAAAGAGTGTCACTGACGTTATTCAGCTTTCTGATCGTCTGACGAACATTTTTAATGATAACTCCTATGATCAAGTATTACTGGGCAGCTCGATGGGAGGCTTGATTGCTTCATGCGCTTTTGTTCAGAATAATTGTTTCGATGGGTTGATTACGATAAATAGCTCTGGATATTGGACTGGATGCGAAGATTACTTTCAAAAGATCGGTTTTAAGCCTAGCGGTTGGGTTGAGGAGATCCAAAAACTCGATCCAATTGAACGCGTGGCTGCTATTCAGGAGCGCCCTATTCTTCTGCTGCATGGTTCAAATGATCAGATCATACCCGCAAACACCCAGCAATTGTTCTATGAAAAAGCAGTTGTACAATATGATGATAAAGAAAAAATCAAATTTGAGCTATTTCCTAATGTCAATCATACCACTACCCTCCCAATGGTTGAGCAAGCGGTAACCTGGCTTGAGGCAGCTTTCCCACAAGTAGGACAAAAGGTTTAACCCTTTACCTCCGAAGGTATACTATAGTGTGAAACAGATAAATTGACGTATCGGAATTTTACTTTTAAAATTGTAATCAGATAATAATCATTTTAATGTGAATACTATTGTTAAAGGAGTCGATCAAACAATGAGATTACGTACTGAGATGCCTGAATTCGAAGGTGCTACAGAATGGTTGAACGGGGAAGTTTCGAAGGATCAGCTATTAGGAGATAAACCTACACTGGTACATTTCTGGTCTGTAAGCTGCCAGCTATGTAAAGAGGCAATGCCGAACATCAACCAATTCCGTGATGATTATAAAGACGATTTGAACGTTGTGGCGGTTCATATGCCTCGTTCTGAAAAAGATCTCGATATCGATCAAGTCAAGGAAATCGCTGCTGAACATGACATTACGCAACCGATTTTCGTTGATAACCAACACAAACTCACTGACGCTTATGAAAATCAATACGTTCCAGCATATTACGTATTCGACGCCGAGGGTAAGCTTCGTCACTTCCAAGCTGGCGGAGATGGAATGAAAATGCTCACTAAGCGTGTGAATCGCGTATTAGGAAAATAATCGATATAGAGAAAGGAGCTGACCCTGTCAGCTCCTTCTTTTAAAGTTCCTCTCATAAATCCTGTAGAAGAACGCAAGAATTTTATATAGGATCAATCCTGACAATCCACCTATCCCATTCAACAAGATATCATCTATATCGAAAATCCGGCTTGCGTAATAGTATTGAAGCAGTTCGATCAACCCGCTCGCCCCGAACGAGATGAAGAACATCTTTATGAATGAATCCAGCCATCTGAACATCAACGGCAATAGGAAACCTAATGGCATGAACAACAGTAGGTTTCCTATTACGTTTTTGAAAATCAGCCAATAATTTCCGCTCCTCCACATCAATCGGATGCTATCAAGCAGAACGAGATTGAAGGACTTTCCATAAACGTAATAGTTGAATGTGAATAAAGTGGAGTAGATCAGGATTGCTGTATAACAAACGAATAGGATCGCTCCTATCCATCGCCACTTCAAACGCGCGTATTCTCTTGTATCTTTTTGTATCTCCATAAGTTCTACTCCTTTATTCCCATCCTTTACAAAACAAAGAATAGTGTACCAGGACTTGCAGTACTAGTCTATGATGATACCGCTCCATTTAGTTCTATTTAGATGTTTTCTCTGGAATAATCGGCTTAAGCGGGAAGCGCATCACGCCATAACAGCCACGAAAAAAGGCAATCCTGCTTTCGGGTGCTTTATCCTCACATCATTCGAACACTGTCAAAAAGTGCGACCGTAGGTGTGAACAAAAAGACCTATATGAAAGCAGAATAACCTTTTAAAAACCTTTCCTGATTTCAGTAACTTCAGTTATTGCAAATGATATTCCCCAAACGTTCTGTTAAACGCACATTCTCTTTATAATCAACCGGGCAGTCGATGACGACAGGCCGATCCAGTTCAAAAGCTCTCTCTAAAATCGGCTGGAACTCTTCGGCCCGGAGAACCTTAAGACCTTCAGCACCAAATGCCTTCGCCAGCTGTACGATATCTGGATTATCAAATGTGATGCTTGAGCTTCGATCATATTCATTCATCTGTTTCCATTCAATCAGACCATATCGGTTATCTGTCCAGACGACGACTACGATCGGTAATTTCAAGCGAGCCATCGTTTCCAGCTCCTGGACAGTCATCAGAAATCCTCCGTCACCAGCGACCGCCACGACTTTTTTATCTGGAAAAGCCAGCTTCGCACCGATTGCGCCAGGCATTGCGATCCCCATTGAGGCAAACCCATTCGAGATCAAGCACGTATTCGGTTGGATGCAATGGAAGTAACGAGCAAGCCACATTTTATGAGCCCCGACATCTGAAAGCAAAATCGCATCATCATCTAAAACAGCTCGTAAATCCGCTGCAATTTTCTGCGGTTTCATCGGGTATGATTTATCTTCATCATGTTCACTGAGGTCATCCATGATTTCAGTTCGAAGCTTTTCGAAAAAGGGATCCATCTGCTCGCGTGCGTTCACTTTTTCAGTCAGTCGATTCAAATTCTCCACAAGGTCACCGATCACACTTGTTTTAACCGGATAACACGTATCAACCTCTGCAGGCTGTGTATCGATATGAATGATCGGCTTATCCCCGTCTGGATTCCAGGCTGAAGGTGAATACTCTGCAAAATCAAAACCGATTGTGATGATCAAATCAGCATTATCGATCCCACATACAATATGATCCTTATCTTGTAAGCCCACTGTTTGCAGGTTTTGCGGATGTTCATAAGTAATCGCGCCTTTCCCCATGAAAGTGCTCGTAAATGGGGCACTGATTCTCTCCACAAAATGTTGAAGAGGTTCTGACGCGCCCATCCGTGTCACACCGTTTCCAACGAGTACGATCGGATTTTTCGCTTTATTGATCGCTTGTGCTGCTTCCTCTATCTTTTTATCAACAGCTCTCGTAAGCAACTCATTGGACTGTTCTTCCAATGGATTTCCTTCCACTTCAAGCATTGCGATATCTTCCGGAAGCTCGATATGGACGGCTCCAGGCTTTTCACTGACCGCTTGTTGGAAGGCTTTACAGACAACTTCAGGTACAATATCCTTATCCCGTATGGAGGTATTCCACTTGGTGACCGGTTTAAACATGGAGACGAGATCATAAAATTGGTGAGATTGTTTATGTTGGCGCTCCAGATCTGCCTGTCCGGTTATCGCAATCAGTGGGGTCAAGTCCATGTTCGCCTCTGCTACGCCTGTCACAAGATTCGTTGCACCTGGCCCTAACGTTGCAAGACATACACCTGGTTTACCAGTCAACTTCCCGTATACCCCTGCCATGAACGCAGCACCGGTCTCATGCCTTGTCGTGATGAACTCGATGTTCGATTCTTTCAACGCATCGAGAAAATCGATATTTTCCTCCCCCGGCACACCAAAAATATATTCGACCCCTTCTTTTTCTAGACATTTCACAAACAATTCGGATACTCGCATAGTCGAATCCCTCCATTTTTCAATTCCCAGCAATAAATAGGTCTATCGTATTCATTCCTTTTTAACAGTAGGTTTCAAACCTGAATATGTAGGCTCTTATGTTGAATACTTCCAGAAAACCTAAAATGAAATCAGAATTGTTTTCTTTGAAATTCACTCCCTTTCCGCGGGCGATCCGCAAGACTCCTCGCGAGTTCCTCGCTGTGGGGTCTCGCCTGGCTCGCTTTTCCCGCAGGAGTGGCGTGAATTTCACCCGAAAAATTCTAACCTTCAATAAAGTTTGCATCTCCTAAGTCTAAAAAAGCCACCCAAAACGGATGGCGATATACCAAGTCAATGGTATTGATTTTTCTTGTTGGCCGAGCTGCTTGTTTTATGCTTGCTATCGCTCGTATGCTTTTTATGGTTTTTCACGTTATGGTTCTGCTTATTGTTACTCATAGGTAATCTCCTTTTTCAAAAGAGTACCTTTAGTTTCTCCGTGTTCGTTTTGAATATGCGAATGATACATCCTTAACCACTTTTACGGAGCTTATTGAAGGTTGCATTCACCTCTCCACCAATAATAAGCATCAACCCTGAGACATAAAACCAAAGCATCAGGACGATGACCCCGCCAAGGCTTCCATAGGTGGCACTGTAGTTACCGAAATTATTTACATAAAAAGAAAATGCCCATGAAACAAGCTGCCAGCCAATCGTAGCAATCACAGCACCGACCCAGACATCCTTAATCCGCAACGGTTTGTTTGGGGCTACAAAATAAATGATGGTAATTACGCATGCAATGATTACAGTACTAAGTACCCAGCGAAGTCCATTCCATATCGTTTCCCAATTTGGCAGTCCAAGGTATCCAAACACATTCCCGATCATCTGGCCGAAAACAGGCAATGCCATCGCGACGAGTATAATTAGGAGCATGCCAAGCGTCAGCGATATCGCGACTGCTCTCGCCACGATGAAATTTCTGCTCTCCTCCACATCATAAGCATGGTTCAAAGCCTTGATCACTGCATTCATCCCATTAGAAGCAGTCCAAAGAGTGACAATAATTCCTACGGAGAGGATCGCACCACCCTGGTTGTTGATGATTTCAGTATTATCTTTTACGATGTTCATCAATTCAGGTGGACCATACAGCTGTATGAGCGTGAACAATCGATTTTTATCAACGATCGTTGTAATGACAGTAATCGTAACAATCAGAAATGGAAAAAGTGACAGCAGAAAATAAAAAGCAAGTTGTGCCGCCAAGTCGGTCACTCCGTCTTCCTGGATCCTTTTGAATAGATCCTGCCAGAAAATCTTCTTTGACGGCTGCTTCAATCTTTCCACCATCACTCAACTCCCTTTATACATCTGTAAAGCTCTAATGTTGATAGGTAAAATACTTAAGCTAAATTTGCGACACTCCTGCGGGAATAGCGAGCCAGGTGCGACCTCACAGTCTTTAAAAGGATCTTAGACTATAATAAGGACCTTCGACAAAATTCCACCACGTCCTGTGGTGAACGTCGAAGCCAGCAGAAGGATAGCTTCTAAGAATTCTCATCGCAGACACGAAAATGATTTCATTTTTGCGTTGACATCCTGTGCAAGTGAGGTCTAGCTCAACGACCAGTCACTTGGATCACTTCAAACTTCCTGCGACGGTCGACATCCTTATGAGTGGGCACACGCAGAACCAAGTTCTTTGTTTGGTTCGAGCCTCCTCCGCAGTTTTCCAGTGACCTACGTGACTAATCGGGTCGCTTCCGCTTTTCGTCTGCCCGCGGAAAGGGAGTGAATTTCGCCAACATCATCGATTATGAATCAAAGCCTATTTTAATATTTATTGTCCTCTTCATCAGGTATGTCCGTAATTTCTCTTCCAGCTTCTTTCACCTTGCCGGAAACATCCTTCAGTTCTCCACCGACCTCTTTCATGCTTGAATACGTCTCCACAGAATGCTGACGTACTTCATCAACTTTCTGGATGACTTCTCTTACCTCACGTGATAAATCGTTCAACGCTTTTGAGGTAGTATCCATCGTATGCTTGACCGTGTTCATGATGACTGCAGGATCTTCGCGAACAGTTTTGTACAAAGAGGATGTCTGATCTTTTAACTTTATTGAACGGTCCTGTACATTTTTCCGTGTGTTCTTGTTAATTAAAGATGCAATACCACCAACGACTGCACCGATCAGGATTCCCTTCCAAAGCAAAGAACCCTCTTTGTCTTTATTTACTTTTATTGGGGTTGGCTGATTCGTTTTTTGTTGATCAGGTTTGTATACAGATTGAGTCATAAATGATCTCTCCTTTATTTTTTTTCTTCAATAATATTTAACTTCCCCCGTTCTTTTAAAACCAAAACATTTTACGCAAATTGTTTAAGGATTTTTACACAGGGGTATGAAAAAAATACAAATCAATAAAAATAACCAAAAGGAGGAAAAGCATATGGCTTTTATTTGGACTTTAATCGTAGGTGGTATCATTGGTTGGTTAGCTGGTCTTATCGTAGGAAGAGATGTACCTGGAGGAATCATCGGTAATATCATTGCAGGAATCATTGGTGCTTGGCTAGGAACACTTCTACTTGGTTCATGGGGACCATCGCTTGGAGGTATGGCCTTGATCCCTGCATTGATCGGTGCAATCATCGTCGTACTTTTGTTAAGCTTCATCATGAAACGGACAAGAAGACCAAGCAGCCATCATTAAAAAGTATGAACGAGGGGCTGTCTAGAAAGTGTCTGAGTCTCTCCGAACTTAACAACATTTTGAGAAAAATCATTTTTAATAAAAATGGTGTGTTGGAGTATCTGACACTTTACTTTTAAGACAGCCCCTTTTTCATTTTCCGTATAAAATGGTCGCACCCAACTGCAATCAGGTTGAACGCCTTATCAAACTCTCCTGTCATATATGGATCCGGGATGTCATCTTCCTTTAAATCCTCAACAAAATCAAGGAGTCTGGCCATCACCCCTGTTTCCCGCATACCCGCAAGACGATGCAATTCTCCGAGTGTTTCAGCATCCATCGCTAGGATGTAATCGAACGCCTCCAGATCTTCTGCCTTTACCTTTCTGCTTTCCTTTGTCTTAAAAGGTATCTTTTTTTCGTCAAGTATTTCGACACTATCCTCATGTAGAAAATCTCCAATATGCCAATCGCTTGTCGCTGCTGAATCGATTTCAACGTTGAGCCCCTTATTTTTACACATTTCATTTAAAACCGCTTCTGCGATCGGCGCACGGCAAACCCCTCCAGAAGACACAAATAAGACTTTTTTCACAGATAATCTCCCTCCTCATCTTCCAAATTTCGCTTTTTTGTGAGCTTGTCCCTATTTTTTCTCGGATAAAAGGCATGTTTCCTCCTTTTGCAGAATAATAAAATAGAGACAACATAAAGATAGGAGGAAAAATCAGATGGCTCAATTTGAAGCGTTTCTAGGGGATGTTAGTGGTTGGGTATGGGGACCCTGGCTGCTCATATTGCTCGTCGGCACAGGTATTTTCCTGACGCTGCGACTCAGTTTCTTACAGTTTTCATTACTACCTTATTCATTGAAATTGGCTTTTACAAAAAAGCAGGACAAAAAATCTGAAGGGGATATCTCCCACTTTCAGGCACTGATGACTGCGCTCGCTGCAACAATCGGTACAGGTAACATCGCCGGGGTTGCAACGGCTGTATTCATCGGGGGACCTGGGGCTGTCCTCTGGATGTGGCTCAGTGCACTTTTCGGTATGGCAACCAAGTATGCCGAAGCGATTTTAGCTGTAAAATATCGTGTGAAAAACAAAAATGGTGAAATGTCCGGGGGCCCGATGTACTACCTCGACAAAGGACTGAACGCAAAATGGCTTGGTGTCCTTTTTGCATTCTTTGGGGCATTCGCCGCATTCGGGATCGGAAACATGGTCCAATCAAACTCTGTTGCAGATGCTGTACAAACGACCTTCAATATCCCTGGGTGGGTAACTGGCTTGATCTTGATGGTATTGACAGGTCTCGTAATCCTCGGTGGAATCAAGAGTATCGGCCGGGTCGTGGCTTACCTCGTTCCTTTCATGGCTCTTTTTTATGTCGTGGGCGGATTGGTGATCTTGTTCATGAACCTTGATCTCGTTCCGAGTGCTGTCGGCTTGATTTTCAGTGATGCCTTTACAGGTGAAGCTGTTGCAGGTGGTGCTCTAGGTGCAGTCATCCGCTGGGGTGTCGCACGCGGGGTCTTCTCGAACGAAGCTGGTTTAGGTTCAGCGCCGATTGCCGCTGCTGCAGCAAGAACAGACTTCCCTGCACGCCAAGCGCTCGTTTCCATGACACAGGTATTCATCGATACGATCGTCGTCTGTTCGATTACAGGAATCACGCTCGTCATGGGGGATATGTATAAAGGTGACCTGAATGGTGCCGCTCTCACAACAGAGACATTCCGGAGCTTCTTAGGCGCGCCAGGTGCCTTGATCGTCACGATCGGCATTATTTTGTTCGCATACTCGACTGTATTAGGATGGTCCTATTACGGGGAAAAATGTTTCTCTTACCTGTTCGGGGACAATTCAGTGAAATACTACAGGCTGCTGTTTGTCCTTGCCGTATTCGTCGGTACAACTGTTTCGCTCAACGTCGTCTGGACGCTTGCTGACATCTTCAACGGCTTGATGGCGATTCCTAACTTGATTGGACTCCTCGGTCTATCCGGTGTGGTCGTTGCCGAAACGAAACGCTTCCTTGCCGTGAAAAAGGAAGAAGAACAAAAGCAAACCTCGGAATCAGCTTAAAATCTATAAAAAAGAAGCAAATGGCGAAAATGCTGTTTGTTTCTTTTTTAACACTATAACTTCCAAATCACCGATAATTTTTGGATTTGCATCGATATATTTCGAAATTGCACCGATACCTTTCGAAATTGCTACGATAAAATCTCGACTTGCACCGAAATTGAACATAAGGAGAGGACTCACCAGCCCGGTGAGTCCTTCCTTTTTAATCTTCCATGATTTTTACATAGTAGTTACGTGTCCGCGGTCCATCGAATTCGCAGAAATAGATGCCTTGCCAGGTGCCGAGGATCGGCTCTCCATCCTCGATGATCACCATTTGCGAGCTTCCTACCGTACTCGCCTTCATATGGGATGCTGAATTTCCTTCCGCATGCTTGTATTTTGCATGTTCCCATGGATAGACTTCATCCAATCTCATCAGCATATCGTGCTTCACATCAGGATCGGCATTTTCATTGATCGTAATGCCTGCGGTCGTATGAGCGCAATAAATATAAGCCACACCATTCGCAATCCCGCTTTTTTTGATCAGTTCTTTTAAAGTGGACGACACATCAAGCATTTCATCCCGGCTATGTGTTTCTATGGATTGTTTGTAGAGCATCGCTACCTCCTCATGCTTTTCGTTATCTTTTTCCATTTTGCCTTCTCTTCAAGCTTTGCTTTCTGATCATTTTTCCGCTCAAGATAAGCAAGCTCTCGTTGCAATTTTTTATAGGATGCATATCTTTCTTCCGGCAGTTCACCGGAATCGATGGCAGCTTTCACCGCGCATCCCGGCTCATTTGCGTGCTGGCAATCCCTGAACTTACAAGTATCAGCGAGTATCTCGACATCCCGGAAGCTTTCGGATAACCCATCATTCGTATTCCACAATTGAAGCTCTCTCATACCCGGCGTATCAATCAATAATCCTCCCTGCGGCATGAGAAACAGTTCCCTGTGCGTTGTCGTATGCATTCCTTTATCGTCGCCTTCACGAATTTCCTTCACCTTCTGGATTTCTTCTCCATACAGTCGGTTCACCAGTGTCGATTTTCCAGCACCTGATGAGCCGAGCAGTGCAACAGTTTTTCCTTCTGTCAGATAAGGTGTGATTTCATCAATCCCCTCTCCCGTTTCTGAACTGATGATATGGACTGGTAATCCGAAAGCGACGGTTTCTACTTCATTTACCCGTTCCTGTACATTTTCACACAGGTCCGATTTACTAAGGACAATCACCGGGTTCGCTCCACTTTCCCACGCCATCAACAGGTAACGCTCGATCCGCCGTACATTGAAGTCTTTATTCAGCGCATTCACTAAAAACACCGTATCAATGTTCGTGGCGATGATCTGTTCTTCTGTCGTAAGTCCGGCAATCTTCCTAGAAAATTTACTGGTTCTCGGCAAGATCGAGTGGATGGTAGCTGCTCGATCATTTTGGCGGATCTGGCACATGACCCAATCTCCTACTGCTGGGTAATCTTCACGTTGAGCCGCTTCAAAATTCATCTTTCCTGAAATGGAGCCGCGGATTTCCCCATGCTCGGTTAGCAAGGTGTACATCCCTTTATGTTCCAAGGCCACTCTTCCGGGTTCATATCCTTTTTCAGTCCATTCCTTTGCTTGTTCGATACGTTCTTCATAAAAACCTAGTTGTTGTAAATTCAATTCAATTTCCTCCTATTATTAGAACAATAAATTTAAAAAACCACCGGAAAATCACCCGATGGTCTCATTGAAAACGTCAATAAATAAAAAACCATAGGCCGCGCACAGCCCATGGATCTGTTCATTCAATAGTAAGAAAATCAAATTGACGCCGTTCATCATTTGGTTACTTTTTTAACGTCCAAACGAATGAGAGTTAAAAAAGTGTCAAATCAGGAACAAGAAGTTCAAGGCACGAAGGTTTTGAGGACCGGAGTGTATGTTTCAATACATGAGGACCAGTAAAACCGAGTAACAATGAAATTCGCCGTTCATCATTTGGTTACTTTTTTAACGTCCCTATCAGGGGCTGTGCATCATATACAATTGGTGAATAGTCCATCTCAATGAATGTGTACATAATACAAAACCTCCTTCAAGTCCTTTAATCTGTTTCCATTATATGCTACCCATTTAAGAATGTAAATATTATTTACTGAATGTCTCGACAAATTGGATGATTGCCGGCCCTAAAAGAACGATGAACAAACTTGGAAAAATGAACAATACAAGCGGAAAAAGCATTTTGACAGGTGCTTTCATCGCTTCCTGTTCAGCACGCTGTTTTCTCTGATCACGCACTTCTTCGGATTGGACACGCAGGACATTGACCATCCCGATACCGAGCTTTTCAGCCTGTAAAATACTGCTGATCAAGATGTTGATTTCATCTACCGTCAGCCGCTCCCTCACTCCACGCAGTGCTTCCCTCCGTGTTTTCCCTAAACGGATTTCTTCAAGACAACGGTGAAACTCCATCGATAAGACCCCTTCTTTTTTCGAAACAACCTTACTGAGAGCGCCGTCAAATCCGAGTCCTGCTTCAAGGCTGACTGTCAAAAGATCCAAGACATCCGGAAGCTCACGTAATGCAGATTGTGAACGAGCTTTCATTTTACTCTTCAAATAATAAGGAGGAAGGATGATTGCAACCAGCATTGCGAATGACACCGACAGAATGATCCCACCCAATTTAAATCCCGATAATGCTCCCCACCCTCCGGCTAAAAACGGGATGATCAAGATCAGACCGAGCTGGATGAGGCGATACTCAAACGTTGTCATACCGAATGGATTTCCCGCCTGAAGTAATTTCACTTCAAGCTTGGCTTGTTTCTCCCCTTGCATCTTTTTCTTGAACCCTCTGCGGAAGTCTTTCCAAAGCGGGCTCAGCAAGCGGACATGTAATGGTTTTGCTGTGGCATCATTTTCATTTTCCCCAGCTTCCCCTTTTTTACCGACAAAAGCATCAAGTCTACGTTTTACAGGTTCTTTTTTTTCGCTTCGATAAACGTAAATGGAATAAAGAAACAACGTAACCGCAGCGAAGAAACTGATATACATCATCTCTTTACACCTCAATCGTCGTTACTTTTCTAATTAATATAAATCCGATGATCCCAGAAATAAGGCCGGCTCCCAACAGACCCATACCAATGATATGCGTGAACAATGTACCGATGTATTCCGGCTCGATCAGATAAAGAACCAATCCTAAAATAAGCGGAAGCAAGCCGATAACAATACCAGAAAGCTTTCCCTGTGCGGTAAGCGTGCTGATCTGTCTCTGGATTTTCGTTCTTTCACGGATGGTTTGAACGATTTTATCGAGGACAGTCGCTAAATTACCTCCCACCTGCCTTTGGATCAAGATCGCCTGGATCATTAGTTCCAAATCTTCACTAGGCATCCGCTCATATAATTCATTCAATGAATCCTCCAGTGAACTGCCGTATTGCATTTCCTTCAACACAAAACCGATTTCATTGCTAATCGGATCATCCGCTTCTTCGACAACGGTTTGCAGCGCTTGCGGAAAACTGAACCCTGCACGTAAGGAGCCAACCACCGTCGAAATCATATCTGCTAGTCCATCATTGAATTTTTGAATCCGTTTCTTTTCCTTTTTCTTGATCCACATTATCGGCAGCATATAGCCTCCGGCAGCACCGATGATAAGCATCAGAATACTGCCCGATACAAGAAAAAGAAATCCCGCAGCTAAAGCGGTTGCAATCCACCGGAACAGGATGAATTCCTCCGGCTTCAATGGAACCCCTGCTCTACGCAGCATGCTTTCAAGCTTTTTGCTTTTCTTTTTCGAGACCCTCGATCGCAGTCGCTGTTTCGATAACTGGAGCTCCAGGAATAGGTTGAACTTTTTTCGTTCCAGCTTTGATTTGTTATAGCCCGACAGATAATAATTCATCCGCTTGGTCATACGTTTGTCTGAAAGAAATGTCATGTGAAAAATTGCGTAAAAGAATAAAAAGGAAGTGAAGGATGCCAATACGATTAAATAATAATGCATCAGCCCCAGTCCTCCTCAGACACAAATACACTTGGAGGAATATCCAAACCGGATCGCTCCAACAGGTCATAAAATTTCGGCCGTACACCCGTCGGTACCAATCTGCCTTTGATTTTACCTTCTGCATCAATACCATCCTGCTGATATTCAAAAATGTCCTGTAAGACGATGACATCCCCTTCAAGACCCTGAACTTCCGTTATTTTCGTAATTTTTCTCGTACCATCCTTCAAACGAGACTGCTGGATGATCAGATCGATCGCGCCTGAAATCTGTTCTCGGATCGCTTTTACCGGAAGCTCAACCCCAGCAAGCAATACCATCGTCTCAAGACGTGAAATCATATCCCGTGGGCTGTTCGAGTGACCCGTCGCTAAGGATCCATCATGGCCGGTGTTCATCGCCTGAAGCATATCGAGAGCCTCAGCCCCACGGACCTCCCCGATGACGATCCGATCAGGACGCATACGTAATGAGTTCCGGACAAGGTCCCGGATCGCGATTTGCCCTTTTCCTTCTATATTAGGAGGACGTGATTCAAGCGATATGACGTGCGGCTGTCCGAGTTGTAGTTCCGCCGCATCCTCAATGGTGACGATCCGTTCATCATCAAAAATGAATGAAGATAGGACGTTCAGTGTGGTCGTCTTACCTGAGCCGGTTCCCCCAGAAACAAAAATATTGAGCCTCGCCTTTACGCATGCTTCAATAAATGTCGCCATTTCATGAGTCAACGTACCGAAAGAAATAAGGTCATCAATTTTGAACGGGTCTGCTGCAAATTTCCGGATCGTAAGTGTTGGTCCGTTCAATGCCAGCGGTGGAATGATTGCATTCACACGTGACCCGTCTGGCAAACGTGCGTCTACCATCGGGGAACTTTCATCAATTCGTCGTCCGAGCGGGGAAACGATCTTTTCAATGATGTTCATGACGTGTTCATCATCCCGAAAACGGATGCCCGTTAGCATCAGCTTTCCTTTCCGTTCGATGTACACCATTCCAGGTCCGTTGACCATGACTTCAGTAACCTCAGGATCCAAGAGCAGCGGGTTGATCGGACCGAATCCAGTCAAATCATGAGTGAGTTCTTCGACGACCTTCTTCCGATCAATCGCTCCCCGGAATTGCTCATCCTCTTTGATGATCTCAACCGCCATTGCATCCAAGTTTGGAATGATCGTTTCAACGTCATCGTTGCTGTTCATTTCTTCCAATATTTTTTTATGTAATCGATTTTTAAGTTCTTGATGCTTATTAAACTTCTGCTGCTCTTTTTCTTGTACTTTATCATCCTTCACTTGTTTCTTTTGCGGGCGGAAGCTGGAAACGATGTCAGGTTTTGGGCTGGTTGGTTCGCTCTGAACTTCTACTTGCTCGCCATTATTGATCTTTTCTTGGTTTTTCGCTTTAACCTTTTGAAGTAGACTCACGCTTTACCCTCCTTACTTCGTTTAGACCTTTGAAAGATTTTAGAGAGGAATGAAGGCTCAGCAGATTCATAGACTTTGATCTCTCGTCTTGAAGTAAGCTGCTCTGCCATCTTCATGACTGCCTTCGCAAGCTCGGTTTTTCCCTGGTTCACGACAAAAGGGATTCCGATATTCAACGATTGGGAGGCAATTTGAAAATCATTCGGAATATATTGAAGCTCCGAATCTTCTAAAATATCAGGGACATCAGAGGAATTGATGACACTTTCCATCGTTGAGCGATTGACCACCGTCGTCACTTTATCTTTTAAATCGATGGCACCAAGTGTCTCCAGCATAAGTTTCGTATTTTTCAATGTCGACATTTCCAGATTCGTGAGCATTAAGATTTGATCCGCTTTTTCAAGCAATGGCAGTGTCTGATCCTGCAAGCCTACTCCGGTATCTACGACGACATAATCGAACTGTGAAAGCATGAGATCAAGAATCTTGCTGATATCCTCCTTCGTCACAAGCTCTGAGTACTCCGGCCGGTCTGGAGCAGAAAGAACACGGACTCCGCTTTCATGTCTGCTGAAATAGCTTTCGAGTGTGACCTCGTCAAGATCATTGATATCCTCGATGACATCCTTCATCGTAAAAGCAGATTGCAAGTCCATGGCTAGCCCGACATCCCCAAACATATAGTCGCCATCCAGCACCCCGACTTTAATGCTTTTTTTACATAAAGCAACGGCCAAGTTGACCGTCATGATTGTACGGCCAACTCCACCTTTAGCGCTGCATACAGCAATCATCTCTCCGCGCTTTCTTTTTTGCGTCTCAGTTCGTTCATTTTTTTCAACGGTGTTAGTTATCATCCGAAGCAGCCTCCTCATCAGCCTTAACCCTGCTTCTAAGTGCGATATGTAACGGTCCCGATTCTGTCGCGTTGGCGAGTTTCACAGCTTCATTAGGCATCACTTCAAGCGTAACAGAAGTATATTCGACAAACTCTTCACCTTCAGTGGTTTCGACCATGCGTCGTCCGACCGCAAGGACTGTAACGTTTTCGACTACGATCTTTGAAACTAGTTTGTCTTTTTCTTTTACCGTGTTGATGACATCTACTTGGTCTTCAGGCTCAAGCAAATTCGATACAGATTGAGGCAAATTCACCCCGACTGAAACGGCTCTGAAACCATCACGGATCTTTCGAGAAACAAATAGTTCTTCCTCTTTTGAAGTTTGAAGGTGGTTCGTCAACATCGCTTCGCCCTGCGCAATATCCGCTGTGGAAAATTGACCTACAGCTGTATCCAGATTTGTAACTGTATTCGTGTGGATTCCTTCCTCTGGCATCAGCTTGGTTTCCAACATATCCTTTGTAATTGTGACATTCCGCTTGATCTCTTGAGCCGCCACAACAACTTCAATCTTATTTTTATTAGCGACCGTCTGCGAATCATATTGCTTCATATAATTGAAGAAAAGAATCGTCGTAATGATTCCCATGATGATCGCTAGTGTTAATACAAGTTTTGACCTCACTATGTTCACCTACTCTGTTAGTCTGATTGCAAAAGCTCCGAAATTTTCAATCGTATTATCGATAAAACCGGTGTCTGTTTGTCTGACAAACATCCCTGTAATTTCTGTACTGTTACCATTCATCGGTTCTTTAATATAAAAATGAGCGAACCCAACAACTTGGATCTTTTTCATCTGGTTTTGAGTGTGTTCATAAGGTACATAAATCGGGATCAACAAAATCCTTCCGCAATCACGAGGATTCGCCCCAGCTCTCATCTCTTCCTCTGTCACTGTACATTCGTTGACAAGATCGTTCACAACGCTTCTTGTTTTACCTGCAACGTTTCCGGTTTCTGTTTCAATAATATCCTCATATCCAACTGGATCTTGGTATCCATTTCTCAAGTTTTCCTCATAAGTTTTTGCACCAGATCCGCCAAGAGCAAGGAGTCCGAATACACCAGTATCATTTTCATGAGGACCTACTTTCAATTTATACTCATGGAATAATTGAGGATTGACATTCTTATCGATACCAAGTGGTGCTACACCGATCGCTTCACCCATCGTCCCGATTTCAGCAGCAGCATGAACCTTAACAGGAACAGACTCTTTTCCGAATATAGAAGAAAAATAAAGTGGCACCTCTTTTATCAGATCGACACCAACTTTATCTTCTAGCTCGATTTTCATGTCCTCCAGACTATCCAGTTCGGTATGCTCTGTAAGTACCTTGTTGACAACGCTACGAACCTCATCCTCATTGACTGTCAATTCCTGTGCACCGGAAAGGACCGCTGCGTTCGCCACCTTCTGCAGATGGCTTTTCGTCATAAATAAGGATCCACCGTCAATGACAAGTCCCATAATCGCAATTAAGGCTAACATGGCAAGTCCGGTTAGAACGATCGTACTGCCAGCTTCTTCTCTAAGTACTTTCAAGTTTTTCTTCATAATAACTTGCCTCCTCACTCCACTCTGATGGTCGAATCCGTTTTTACTAAGACTGGTGAAGGCAGTATTTTTGACATCAAGGGTGTAAGATAATCTACCGGATACTCGAGAGTCACAGTCATATAGTCACCTGAATCCCTTGTCGAGTCATTGGGTGAAATGTTGACCTGCAGATCTGAAGAGTCCCCGACATGAATGTAATCCCTTGCAAATTCAGTGATCGCCGCATCATCACGCCCCAGACCACCGAGGCGGACACTCTCCTGGGTCGCTAATTGAAGATGCATATATGTATACATGATCCTGCCGAAATCAAAGATCCCCATTAAAATAAGTAACAGCAATGGTAAAACGAGTGCCATTTCCACCATGGATTGCCCTTTTTCATTTTTGATCATGAAATCCACGCCTTCCCGACAAAACTAAGAATCGCTCCCCCTGCAATCGCCACTCCGTATGGATAGGTCGCTTTCATTGAATCCTTTGTTAAAGCTAACGGAACCTTTAGACCGTTCTTTTTCCCATATAGCCAGTGGAAGTAATATTTCAACCGCTTGAACGCCCCGCCACTGAAAATGATTACGCCAAGTGCCAGCAATCCGCCAAGCAACGCCATATAGATGGAGGTATTTAAAACGAATACAGGTCCCTTTAATGCTCCGATTAGCGCAAGAAGCTTCACATCTCCTGCACCCATCCCTCCCATGAAGTAAGGAATCAACAGGATACCGAACCCTAAAAGGAAACCTAATAGGGATGTCCCTAAACCCGACCAACCATTAACAATAAGATGCAAGATGAAAGAAAGGATAAGTGCAGGAAAAATCACCTTATTGTAAATGAGCCGTTTGCGGATATCCGTGATGACGCAAATGATCAGGACGATGAGTAATACAATATCGAAAATCATTCGATCCCCTCATTTCTCTTGAAAAAAGGTTGGCTCCTCGATCCGAGCCAACCCCCGTATTGATAATAATTATGGCGTTGTAGTACCGTCACCTGAGTCTGCACCTGTGATTGCTGTTTTAGCGTTTTCAAATAATGTTATTACTTCTTCACGCAACACAACCAAAGCTCCTACTGCAGCTACTGCAATAACGCCCAATACCAATCCATACTCAGTCATACCTTGTCCTTGTTCTTCTGTGATCAATGCTTTTAATTTTTCCATTATGATACTCGCTCCTTTAGATTTTTTATTTGGACGGTTTGTCCAGGTTCGATTTTCGTCTTGTGGATGGTTCCTGCTGGTATCTCGATGACAGACGTAGTCCCTTTGTGATGTTTTCCAAACTCTCCGGGACGGACGTAGCTTTCAGCTGCAACGATTTCATATTCATCATTGAGATAAAGCACGTCGATTTCGTATTTCATAAAATACGTGTGGATCGATCGACAGGGTTGTATGTGGACGGCATAACCTTCGGGAAATGATGAGGTAAACATAAGTCCTTTTAATCTTTTGAAAAATGAATATGCGGGAATGACTTTCTCCGCGATGACGATCCCGTTTGACTGGTTAATGAGTTCCACGGTTCCACCTCCTCCTTTAACAAAAAATACCCTGCCTTTCCCGAAAGCAGGGTCATACGCAAAACAAAAACACCCCTTGGATCTTTCGGTAACTGGCTGGCTTAGTGCACGTGCACCTTAGCCCCTGTAGTTTTGCGCCCCTGGCTTTCACCAGTTTTGCCTTTATCGAGATTCAGCGATGTTTGTCGTTGAATCCGATATTTTGTAACTTCATGATACGAAATGGAAAATTTTATTACATCAGTCAATATTATTAAATTTTTCTGAACATTTAGTGGATACTTGTTACTAAAATGGAGAAATTAGCATTACTATAGTTTGTCGTAATATGTAATTTATTGGTAATTAATTCTCGTTAATTAGGTAATTAGATTCATTTCTAAACCTTTTACTTAAAAGTTTTTAAAATAGAACGATATATGTTCTAATAAAGGTTGAAAAGACACCCCCATATACTTTGTACCTAAACCTTTTTCCTGGTACGAAAGAATCTGTTCTTATTTCATCTTAAATAGATCATAGATATTCAGAATCAAAAATTACAATACATTCAGGACCAACCGCTCTGTTTTTATATAAGTAAAAAACTCCCCTTTTGACAGGAGAGTTCGCTTTATGTTTTAAACTGTAGAATCACGGAATATCCAATGCCTCTTTGGCTTCCTCGATTTTCGGTTCGTTTTTCAACATCAGCATCATCAACGATTCATCATAGTAACAGCCATTGATTTTAAGCGAGCGTCTTTCCAGACCATATTCTTCAAACCCTAACTTTTCATACGACCGGATGGCTGATCGGTTTTCTGACATTACTGTTAGGAGAATCTGTTCCAAATCCTCTATTTTTTTTGCTTCTTCTACCAAATACTGCAGAAGCTTAAACCCGATGCCGTTCCGCTGGAAATGCTGCGCGACATAAACTCCTACGATATCACCTTTGTGTTTCGTTTTGTTTCGCTCTCTTTGTAAAAACGTTCCGATTCCGACGAGTTCCCTGTCGTAATACGCGCCAGCTGTAAAATGCGTATCAGGATTTTGTCCTCTTAATCGTTCCGCCACTTGTTCGGCTTTTCGTTCAATTTCTTCTTCATAAGAAGATGCAAAGGCTTCAGGAAACTTTTTCAGCCCTTCCAATCTCAGTCTAAAATAATCTTCTGCATCCTCTGGTGTCAGTTTTCGAATCTCGATCATGAGTGGCCTCCCTCTATTCGTTGATCTTCACCGCTGTTCCGTATGCTACGATTTCCGAAGCGTTCGCCATGACAGAAGACGTTTGCAGACGACAGGCAACAATCGCATTCGCGCCTTTCGCTTTTGCATCCTCAACCATCCTTGAAATCGCGATTTTACGGGCTTGCTCCATCATTTCGTTGTATTCCTGGATTTCGCCCCCTATGATCGTCTTCAGTCCTGCGAGAATGTCTTTCCCAACATGTTTGGCTTGAATAGTACTTCCTTTTACAAACCCTTTCAACTCGATGACTTCTTTACCAGGAACAGAATCAGTAGTCACTATAATCATTGTTGTTTTCCTCCTCTTTTTCTTTAATTCGTTCAATAATCAATAAAATGAACAGTGCTAGCATGGTAATTCCGTAAATGACGAACAACAAGATCGATACCCAGAAGTTGAAAAACAGGAAAACGACTGCCGCTCCCTGGAAAACGACCGTCAAAAGCAATATAAGGGATTTATATTTGGACATTTTTCACCTCATCAAAGACAAGCATTTATGAATCCGTTGTTTCACCATTTCAGGTAAAGGTTGATTGAACGCCCTCTTCAGTAAGTAAGGATTCTCGACGCCATTTTCTTTCCAGTAAGATTCGATAAGGACAGCTTTTTCCCCTTTTTTCGGAATCAATTGATAAAGAACAAACCAATCCTCCAAGGACGTATATGGAATATTTTCGTCATGATAGGCAATCGATCGTTCGTCAAATATCAATTCATAAATTCCTGAATCATGTTCCACTGCAAAACCAGCCATGAAATCGATCGTTACACCCTCTATTTGATAGGTGTTAAAATGTTTTGTTTTATATGGCGGTTTCGTCTCGCTAGGTAACTTTTCAGCAATTCGATCCAGTACATCCTTCGCTTTTTCTGTATCTTCACCTGAAATCACAAGATCCACATCACCCGGACAGACACCTAGCCCATGTTCATACAGAACATGTGACCCGCCGATCCCCCATAGGACTTCCTTTTTATTTAATTTCTGTGAAACTCTTTCTATGACAACCTTTTGCATTTACTCCACTCCTTACCAACAAGTAACCAATTGTTTATACCACTTTTACAATCCAGTAGAAAGTCAATGACAACATCATCTCTCCACTATTTGCATCATCCGCTATCAAAAAGAAGGAGCAAACCCTTACAGTAAAAATCGACAGCCACGGGAAAGCGGCGGAAAGTCTAAAGCTTAAACCTACGAATCATTCTGCATTTACAGAGACATACGATCTACAAGTAGAGAAGGTTTCAACAGGAGCCTCACATTGGTAAAATGCTGAAAAAATCGTCCCCTCTTTGCTCTCGGATGATCCATTTCATCCGGGAGCTTTCCTTTTGTCGAAATTCACGCAAAGTTTTCAGTTGACATTCTGATTAGAATGATTTAAGTTTTGTGTATAGGAAACATTTTTATAATCAGGCATATATTATGACTATCACTAAAAGTCATTTTTATTTTTTGTGAAAAAGTTGCCCGCGTACAACTTTTATTTATAAGGTGAATGTTGTTAGTTACGTACACAAGCATCAGAGCATATAAAGAATGAACGAACCAAAGACTGTTAACAGGAAGGAGTGTAACAGAATGTCAAATGCTTTAACCGTCAATAATTTGAACGTGTCTTATCTCGGTAACGTCGCTTTGACAGACGTATCGTTTCAATTAGATGAAGGAGCTCTTGTCGGGATCATCGGTCCTAACGGAGCTGGAAAATCGACGTTGATCAAAGCGATGATGGGGCTGATTCCATCCGAAACGGGCAAAGTCGAAGTTCTTGGAAAACCAGTGAAAAAAGTGAGGAAGAAAATCGCATACGTACCACAACGGAATGATATCGATTGGGATTTTCCGATCCATGTCCTCGATGCTGTCATGATCGGAACGTATCCGCATCTCGGTCTATTCAAACGCCCGAAGAAGAAAGAACGTGAGTGGGCTTACAAATGTTTAGAACGTGTCGGTATGCAGGATTACAGTAAACGGCAGATCGGAGAGCTATCAGGAGGACAGCAGCAGCGTGTCTTTTTAGCAAGAGCACTCGCCCAGCAGGCAGACATTCTCTTTTTAGATGAACCATTTGTCGGTGTTGATGTTTCAAGCGAAAACACGATCATTCAAATTTTAAAAGAACTGCAGAAAGAAGGAAAAACAACGCTGGTCGTCCACCATGACCTCAGTAAAGCGAATGTGTATTTCGATGAATTGATCTTATTGAATAAAGAGCTGATCGCTAAAGGTGATGTGACTGACGTATTAGAAGCGAACACGATTTCCAAGGCGTATGGCAATCCGCTCGCATTCATGAATAACGATATGGGAGTGAATCAGGCATGAACTTCTTTGAAGCCATCATCCACTACGAATTTTTACAGAAAGCTTTGATCACTTCCGTAATGGTAGGAATTATCTGCGGTGTCATCGGTTGTTTCATCATCTTAAGAGGAATGGCTTTGATGGGAGATGCGATTTCCCACGCAGTCCTGCCAGGTGTCGCAATCTCTTACATGCTCGGTATCAACTTCTTTTTCGGAGCGGTATTCACTGGCGTATTAACTGCCATTGGAATCGGATTTGTCAGCCAGAACAGCCGTCTGAAGAACGATACGGCCATCGGAATTCTGTTCACCTTTGCGTTTGCGGCCGGGATCATTTTAATTACCTTTATGAAAAGCAGTACAGACTTGTATCACATACTATTCGGTAACGTACTCGCTGTCCGGCCATCAGACATGTGGGTCACATTGGCCATCGGGATCCTCGTCATCGCAGGCGTTTATTTCTTTTACAAGGAGCTGCTTGTCACTTCCTTCGACGCGACGATGGCTTCAGCTTATGGTCTATCGACGAAATTGATCCATTACCTATTGATGACGATGCTCACGATGGTGACGGTCGCTTCCTTGCAAACAGTAGGAATCGTCCTTGTCGTAGCAATGCTGATCACACCGGCAGCCACGGCATACCTTTTGACTGATCGTTTATGGGTCATGATCTATCTTTCAGCAGGATTCGGTGTCCTCGCTTCTGTTATCGGATTGTATTACAGCTTTATCTATAATCTTCCATCTGGTGCGACAATCGTACTCGTATCAACAACAATGTTCATAGCGGTGTTCTTGTTGTCACCAAGGCACGGCTTCATTCGAAAAGTCATCAAATCAAGAAAAAGAACTTCATTAGCGAACTAGAGAGGGGAACATGAAAAAATGCTCAAGAAAACGTATTTTCTATTTGTAGGGGTGTTGATGGCGCTGTTACTTGCAGCTTGTAGCACCAATATTGAGGAACCACCTGATAATGGGAAGCTTCAAGTTGTGACGACCTACTCCATCCTTCAGGATATGGTCAAAAATGTGGGTGGAGATAAGGTTCAAGTCCATAGTATGGTGAAAATCGGCGCAAACCCGCATGAATATGATCCACTTCCAGAAGACGTCAGTAAAACAGCCGATGCAGATGCTGTCTTCTATAATGGTTTAAACCTCGAAGCCGGAAATTCCTGGTTTGAAAAATTACTCGGCACAACTGGAAAAGATGGTGAAGACGCACCTGTATTCAGATTAAGCGAAGGTGTCGAGCCGAAATACTTAACGTCGAAGGGTAAAGAGGGTGAAGAGGATCCTCACGCATGGCTTGATATTTCCAACGGGATTAGGTATGTCGAGAATGTGAGAGATGGTCTCATCAAGGTCGACCCGGAGAACAAAGAAACCTACGAAAAGAATGCAGAAGACTATATAAGTAAACTAGTGAAGCTGCACGAAGAAGCGAAGACCAGTTTCAGTGAGATTCCGAAAGAAAAACGCTATCTGATCACAAGTGAAGGAGCATTCAAATACTTCAGTGCTGCCTATGATATTGAAGCGGGTTACATTTGGGAAATCAACGCTGAAAATCAAGGCTCACCGGACCAAATCCGTCAGGTAGTCGACCTGATCAAAGAAAAGGATGTCAAAGTGCTTTTCCTTGAAACGAGTATCGACGCTCGCAGCATGGAAACAGTGTCTCGTGAAACAGGTGTACCGATCGGAGGTAAAGTTTTCACCGACTCCCTCGGGAAACCTGGTGAAGACGGTGACACTTACATCGATATGATGAAATGGAACATCGATACGATCAGAGAACAACTGAACAAACATTAAGAAAATCTGAAGGGATGGCTCGTCGTGAGCCATCCCTTTTCAATCCTTCAGATATCCGCTTTCTACTGCATCTTCAATGACCGCCTGGGCATATTCCCACAGGGCTTCTGACCCTTCCGCAATCGTTTCATTGCGCTTCATGACCTGTTCTTTTTTGATGTTGTGCTTTTTCCAAGCAACACCTTCAGTTGCGAAGTTGAGGAGCATCGGGTGCAGACGGTCGAGTGCCGCCGCAAACCTTGCTTCAGATGTTTCCCTGTCCTCAAATTCCCGCCAGAGTGTATAGATCATATCACCTTGATCGTCCGGTAAAATCGAGAAGATCCGCTCTGCTGCCTGCTCTTCCCTTTCGTCTTTATCTTCATACCCTTTTTCATCATACGCAAAGGTATCCCCCGCATCGATTTCTACCAGGTCGTGAATGAGGAGCATCTTTATGACATGCAGCGTGTCGATGCCCTTTTCATTGGCATACTCATCGAGAATGAGCGCCATCACAGCTAAATGCCATGAATGCTCTGCATCGTTCTCCTGACGCACTTCCCCTGTGATATGGGTTTGCCTCAATACATTTTTCAGCCTATCGATTTCGATTAAAAATCCCATCTGGTGCTGTAATCGATTGATATCCAAAACATTATCCCCCTCAGTTTCTCATTTTCTCCTCTAAATTATACACAAAGATGCTTGCAATGAGAAAGGACATCGAGGTATTGATTGCGATCATTCGCATCAAACTCGGTATTTTTATAACGGAGAATCCCTTCTTTATCCACCAAAAATACGGATCGTTTTGCAGTCTGGTTTTCTTCGTTAAAGACGCCATAATCCCTGGCCGTTTTCTTGAACCAATCCGATAAAAGCGGATAAGGCAATGTTCCAAGACTTGCAGCAAATACATTGTGCGCGTAAATGTGATCGACACTGATTGCAAGAAGTTCTGTATCGGAATTCTGAAACTCTTTGAAATCCTCTTTCCAAGAGGTGATCTCCTTAATTCAACCAGGGGTGAAATCCAACGGATAAAATGCGACTAAGACATGCTTTTTCCCTTTGAATTGGGATAAGCTGAGTTTCTCACCTGTCGTCGACGCCAGGTTGAAATCTGGAGCGGCATGTCCTACTTCCAATGATGCTCCCATTCGATAAAACCTCCTTCATTTGCAACGTTCACCTTTAAAGTATCCCTTTATTTCAAAGCTCTAAACATTGATATTTCGATTCGCTAAGACATTCGCCCCTCTCCTAAAGTGCTAAACATCATGGGTGACTCGTATACATTACTGTTAGGAAAATTTTGTTAGGAAGGTGGAATCATATGAGTATTAAATTGATCAAAATCTCAGCGGTTTACTTCGGGCTTGGTGTGCTGATCGGAATGTACATTTCGATGGAGCATGCGTTCAGTTTAACCCCAGTTCATGCACACATCAACTTGCTCGGATGGACGGCACTTACACTGGCGGGTATTATCTATCATCTTTTTCCTAAAGCCGCAGAAACACGGCTTGCTAAAATCCATTTCTGGGGTCACAATATCGGACTGCCGGTTATGATGGCTGGCCTTACCCTTTTCGTTTATGGACATGAGCAATTCGAACCCGTTATCGGTGTTGGTGCAACCATAACCGTCATCAGCATCCTGCTGTTCGTGATCAATATCTTGAAAAATGTAAATGCAGAAGGTTGAGGAAATTTCAGCTAGAATTAGTAACGTATCGATCACTGGTTCGTTGCGCTTTTTGACGGAGGAATGTCGAATGCAGTCGTTTGGCCGATAGATTCCTCTTTTTGCCGTAAACAGTACAATTGGGGCCGTATGAACAGAATTTTCCGATGAAAGAGGTGCCGCCAGTTTGGAGCACCTCCTTTATTTCGATTCAAACTGTTGAAAGACGGTGTCATGGGAAACTTTATAAAGTTCCTTGCCCGCAACCTTATTAATGATCTTCTGATTTCGGTACACTGACAAGCCAAGGTTGGTCGCTCCTGCACCATGGGAATGCTCTAGATTCGTCAATGTAAAAATATGATTCGGACGATCATCGTTGAACTGTAAGCGATAATCGAAGGTCACCTTATAGCGTTTTTCATCCTCCCACTCGATTTCATCACTGAATTTTTCGAACCACTCAGGTATGTGCGGCTTGTATCCTGTCGCGAGGACAACTATTTCAGACAGGTGTGTAAACGATTCATCCTTTTGCCAATGATGACAGGATAGCTGATAACCCGCTCCCTCGTTCGCAGGCTCGATTTTCGTCACTTCTGTCAACGGCTGTATAGTGACCTTCTTCGCATTTTCATCGACTGAACGATGATAAAGAAGATCGTAAATTTGCTTCAGTGTTTCCGGATCGATTCCTTTCCGGAGCTGACCGAGAGTTGAAAGGGCATCCTTCCGATCCTCAAAAGGTAATTGGTGGAAGTAAGCAATATAGTCAGGGGAAAAGACCTCCTGCCCAAGTTTTGCCGACTCCAGCTGCATGAACCCTGCCGATCGCGTATACCAGGTCAGTTCATAGCCTTTTTTATCCTGATCAAGTAACAGTTCGTAAAATACTTCTGCAGCACTTTGCCCCGAACCGATGACAGTAACTGATCCTGAATCCTTCGCCTTATCCTCGTAAAAGCGGTATTGACTTGAATGAAAGACATCTTCAGAAGAGCATCCATCTGCATCCATCGGCACCATCGGAACACTTCCCGTGCCCATGACGATATGCCGGGCATGGAACTTCTCGATCGCCTGAGTTTCGGTATCATTGACATGGACTTCATAAAGCTGATCGTCCTTTATGTACTCGACTCCAACGACTCTTTTTTTGAACAAACAACGTTCCAGATTCGATGCGACCCATGCTGCGTAATCACTATATTCACGCCTCGGGATATCAAACCGGTTGAAAAAGTAGAATTTAAAAAGCCGGTCCTTCTCATGAAGATAATTCAAAAAGGTATAGGGGCTTTTCGGATCTGCCAGCGTGACTAGGTCTGCGAGGAAGGGAACCTGGAGGTCAGAACCCTCTAGCAACATCCCCGGATGCCACTCGAACTTCGATGTTTGATCGAAAAACAGGGCATCGAGTTCATCAATTGGATCGATCAAGGCGGCCAACCCCAAGTTAAATGGTCCGATCCCAATTCCAATCATGTCGTAAACTTTTTTATTATTCATCTCGCCACGTCCTTTGCTTTGACTAATACAATAACTGTTGTTGAACAAGCGTTTGATTGAATCCAATATCCTTGTTGGAGAGCTGAAACATTCATTTAATCAAACATTTGATTGAGGAATGTAATGTTTGTCGAATTGGTTTCCAGCTTTAAACAAACGTTTGATTGGCGAATCGCAAATCCTGTCGATGCTATTGTTAGTGTGTTTAACAAGAAAAATTCCAGTCTTTTTTCTATATTTTCACTTAATGAACTTCTCTTAAACAAAAAAAGATCGACATCCTCCCGGATGTCGATCATACCATTTATTCTCCATTTGTTTCTTCTGCATCTTCAGCTTCCGTATCTTCAGGTGTGTAACCTTCATTGTAGGCTTTTACAACCTCACCTGCAATCTCAACATTCACGTGACCACTGTTGAGATTTGGGACAACAACAGAAAAGGCGACTTCTGGATTATCGTAAGGTGCATATCCGATAAACGTCAGGTTGTAAGCACCAGGTCCAACTATTCTCTGCGCAGTCCCTGTCTTACCAGATATCATCGTATTTTTCAACTCTCGTGCAGTTCCTCTTGAGCCATGCGTAACCATGTAAAATCCTTCTTTGACTCGGTTGATTTCTTCTTCAGTGTTGTCGATAGTGTTAATGACTTTCGTTTTAAACTTGGATACGAGTGGTCCAAGTTCTTCTGTTCCTGTTGAATAACGAACTTCTTTCAATAGATGTGGCTGAACTCGATGCCCTCCGTTGGCAATAGTTGATGCGTACTGTGCCATTTGTATTGGTGTGTACGTATCAAACTGCCCAATTGTATAGTTGAACAAATTACCAGCTTCAGTAGTTTCTATATTACCTTCATAACCAAGTGCTTCTTCAGGTAGGTCGATGCCGGTCTTTACTCCCATACCCACTGAACTATAAACGTCTCGTAATTTTTGAAACGTCTCATAATACTTGGGACGTTTATTTACACTTGCCCTGTAATATCCGCCAATATCGGAAATCCCGAACCCTGCATATCTGCCGATGCCAACACCCATGTATACGTTGGAGGACTGTTCTAACGCCTGTTTATCATTAACAACGCTAATATTATTATTTCCATATGAACTGAAAGGTTTTCTACCTTGCAAATGAACCGGCTTATCATTAATGACAGGTGCCCCTCCCATTTGGTGCATCGCGAGTACAGTGGCTCCTTTAACGGTCGATCCCATTTCAAAAGCTTTTTGCAGTGTGGCATAGGAGTCATCCGTAAACTTTCCGTTCTCATATTCTCTACCTACCATAGCGAGGACTTCTCCAGTGTTCGGGTCCATCATGACTACATAAGCACTGTTTACTGGACCATCGCCTCTGCCACGCGCAAGTGAAATCTTTTCTTCTAAAATTTTTCCGATTTTATTTTGTAGATTCATATCAACCGACAAAACGAGGTCATGTCCGCGTGTCCCTGTTGTAATTTCAGGAGCTCCGATGGGCTTTCCGTCTTTCGTGGTCGTGAATGTATAGGTCTTATCTTTCCCTTTTAATAGACCTTCATATTGCGTTTCAAGGTAACTCGTACCCACTAAATTGTTCCTTGCGTATCCTTTTAACAGATAATGATCGACTCGGTCGGCTGGGATCGACTTGATACTCCCAAAGAAAAATTCCTCACCTCGAGGGTAAGCACGTGTTGCAGTAGATGCAATTCCGAAGCGTCCTTCAAGTTCTCCAAGGTGCTCCCCGATTACGGCCATTTCCTTTTCAGTCAAACCCGTTTTCACAAACGTGACATCAAGGTTAGTTGCCCTGTCCAGTTCCCGTTTGACGGCGAGGATTTGTTCTTGCTCTTCATCCTCTTTTAAAGGTTTAAGGTCCTCTTCCGTAATCCGATCGAGGACTAATTTATATTTCTCACTATCCTCAATTTCTTTTGAATTCAATTCTTCTTCTGTCAGTTTCATTTCATATGCTTTGAATGCTCCTGCTGGTGTTTTTCCTTGCTTAAGAACCCAATAATCCTGCCAGTCTCGCTTAGTGATTTTCCCAGTGGGCATTTTAACCAATGAAGCAATTTTCTCAGCATATTTCAAATGCTCTTCCGCTGACGTTCCCTGAATGCGTATATATGTCAATGCGAATGACGGTATATTTGTGACCACAAGTTCTCCGTGCCGGTCAAACATTTTCCCACGCTCTGTCTGCACAGAGGCTTCTATATTCGTTGTCATTTCGGACTGCGTCTTAAAGTATTCCCCGTTTACAATTTGGACGAACCCTAACCTTATGATCAATATTGTAAATAAAATAAACACAACCATAAAAAGCAGATTGAGCCTTGCTGGGAGGAATTTTTTCTTCTTCTTTTTATTTTCGTTATCCATCCCGTCACTCCCCTTTTTTAACACGATATTCTAGTACTATTATAGACGCTAATGCATGGTAAATGTTGCATTTTTGTATTATTTTTTACAAACACATGTCAAAAAACGAAAAAGAATACTTTAGTACTAGACAAAAAACTGCCTCTTTTCAGAGACAGTTTCAACTCTTCAGTATTCAAGAATTTCCTGCTTCTTCTTAACTTGAGGTTTGATCATTTGTGCTTTTTCATCCCAGACGAAAACGACTCGAACTCTTGGTAAAACTCAGCGGTCAATCTCCACTTTTATGATGACATCCGGAAGGTGCTGTCCGAATAATGCCCGGATCCGAACAGGTTCGCTGCTTTTTCCTCTTGTGCTGTCCCAATTAGACCCGTTTTCGAACCCGATCTAGTATAAGAAAAACCTATCGCAGCACATGCGATAGGTCACTTTATCAAACTTCGAGATGTACGAGTCCGTATTTGGCTGCTGGCTCTTCGCTTCGTTTTGCCCACCATTGGTTGCCGTAGTCGAAATGCCACCATTCAGCAGGATAGTTTGTGAATCCTGAAGAGGTCATCACATGGTTCAATAACTTGCGATTTTTAAGAAAGGTTTCCTCTTCCTCACTCAGTTTTTCACCATCTGCTTTCTTTTCATCATAATAATGTGTCCAGGCTTGTTCGTTAAAATCATCGAACTCTGTCCCCATCGGAAGTGGATCACCATTTCCATCAACGACCGTCACATCCACTGCGCCGCCAGTAATATGCGGTGCAGGTGCCGCTTCACTTTCTGAAGGATAGGATACAAATTGACGGGTCCCTTCACGAAGTCTTTCCTCCGACCATTCCGGATGTTCCTGCGAAAGCTTCATCAGATAGGAATCATAGAGTTGCTTTTGCACGGCGAACGGTCTCCACCCATCCCAAATCATCAGTTTATGACCATTTGGCAGATTTCTAGCCGCATCCACCAGTTTGATCGCTACCTCACGCCGAACATAACAGTCGTTCAATGCACCTGGAAGACCCATTTCGTGATATTGAGGTACAACTACCAGCAATTCAGAATCTACATTCTTCAAAGAGATGAGCTCTTCCTTGTTTTCTCTGATCGGTACCTGCTTCCAATCCTCCAGCGGCTGAACATGTGGTACGGGATAGTCGTTTCGATTCATTGAGAAAAGCCTCCATTCTTACGGACTACTTGCTTATGTAAATCATGCTGTAAATTTTTTAAAGTTTAGTAAAGTATTCGTTTCAGATGTAAGTTTTTGTTGGTCTATCATTCTTCTGCCCTAGTCATACAAAACCAAAACCTGAACCTGCCAACCAAGCAAAAATCAGGCCATAAATCACGATATTACTTATTTCGGTTAAACCTTTCCAACTTCCTGCTTTAAAACTTATAAGTGCAGCAAAAAACCCGGCATAGTGCCGGGTTTTCATACAAGTGCTTATTGATTCGATCCTAGCTTACTTTTGGATCCGCCTTTTCCTCCGCTATGGAGTGCAAAAAGGTTCGAGTCGACAGAGAATGTCAGGGACTCACGCTCGCGTTCTCTCTTAAGCGCCAGCTGGATCATATCACTCGTCAATTCCTTGAACGATTTCCCTGTAGGTTCCCAAAGATAGAATGATAGAGATCCTGGAATCGTGTTGATTTCATTTACATACACATTTTCAGTCGTCTTATCGATTAAAAAGTCAATACGAGAAACACCAGAGCAGCCTAGTGTCTGGAAGGTCTCCTTCGCAAGTGTTTGCACCTCGGCTGTCTTTTCTTCTAAGAGCTCTGCAGGGATTTTCCGGTTCGTGCTTTCCATCCCTTTAGAAGCGCTACCGCCTTTTGAAGAACCGCCTCCACTTTGATATTTATCTTGATAGGTAAGGATATCTGTACTGCTTAATACTTCTTCGCAGACTGAGCTTTCGGCTTCTTCATAATCACCTAAAACGGAGCAGTTGACCTCTTGCAAGCTCGTCACCATTTTCTCGACGACGATCTTTGTTGCGAATTCCATTGCAAGTTCAACAGCTTCTTCAAGCTCTTCACGATTGGTCGCTTTGCTTATTCCGACACTGGAACCGAGGTTTGCAGGTTTTACGATGACTGGATAGCTCAGTTCACCTTCGATTTTAGCGACAAGTGCCTCCTGGTCGTTCATCCATTTGGATGAATAGAACCATACATAGTCCAGAATCGGCAGACCTGAATCACGTAAAATCTGCTTCATCATCACTTTATCCATGCCGACTGCAGAGGAGAACACATCACATCCAACATAAGGAATCCCATGAAGCTCGAAGAATCCTTGTAAAATCCCGTCTTCCCCAAACGTACCGTGGATGACAGGGAAAGCAACATCGATCTCTGAGATGAGTTTTTTACTGAACATGCCTGTTGTGTGTTTGTTGATGACAGGACGGCCTTGCTCATTCGTCGTGATCGTGATCCTCTCGCATTGCTTCAATAGTTCACTCAGATTTTTGTAATTTTCAATTTCTAAAAGCGCTTCGCCAGTATACCAGTTCTTATTTTTGCTGATATAGATCGGTATCGGTTCATAACGGTCACGATCCATCGCGTTGATCGCTTGCAGCGCTGAGATCACCGATACCTCATGTTCTACTGATACGCCGCCAAAAAAGACGCCCACTTTGATTTTCATTCAATCCAACCCCTATTCGTTAAATGTATCTGGAAGGTCGTTTTCAATCAGAACTACCGTTTTCTCTTTTGTGATTTCGTTCATTTTCATGATCGCTTCATCCAGATTACGTGCAATATACGTTTGTTCTTCTGGGTATTGTTCTTCTTTCAACCCGTCTTGCAACGGAATCGTTTGTTTCTTACCGACCAGGATCACGTAATCACACACTTTTGCTGCATGCTGACCGAGTTTCTTGTTCAAGTTATACTCTTCTGGACCAAGCTCGATCATTCCTGGTGTAATCAACACTTTATATCCATCCATCTGACCCAATACATCGAGCGCCATTTTCGAGCCGACTGGGTTCGAGTTGAAGGCATCATCAATGATCGTAATATTGGATGAGTGCTTCTTGATCTCCATTCGGTGTGGCACCGGTGCAATTTTTTTCGATGCAACTTCAATCTTCTTCGCTGGTACACCAAGCTCGGATGCAGCAGCGACTGCGGATAGGATATTATAGACGTTATGCTGACCAAGCAGCTTCGTTTGGATATTGATGGTCGTGCCGTCCTTTTTCACCACAGTGAAGGACGTTCCTTTGGAAGTAAACGTGATGTTTTCTGCTCGATAATCTAAATCATCAGCATGAATCCCATAATAGACGACACGGGCATTGCTTTTCGGTGCCCTCCACATGGAATTCTCGTCATCCTTATTTAAAAATGCGATTCCATCATCAGGCAGGCTATCGACAAGCTCGAACTTCGTCTTCTTGATTGTATCAAGGGATCCGAAAGTTTCTAAGTGCTGTTCACCGATTGCTGTGATGATTCCGTATTTTTGTTGAGCAATGTCACAAACATCCTTGATATCATACTCCTGTTTCGCTCCCATTTCCGCAATGAAATATTTATGGAAAGGTCTGAGCATCGTACGGATTGTGATGGTGACACCCATCGGCGTATTGTAGCTTTCCGGTGTCATCAATACGTTGGAATGCGATGAAAGAATCGTATTCAGGATATGCTTTACACTCGTTTTTCCATAGCTTCCTGTGATACCGATTACTTCAAGATCTTTAGATTGCTTGATGATACGCTTTGCATCGTTTGCATACCCCTGGGCTATACTTTTTTCAATCGGTAAGTTGATCGTATTACCCGCCATCACGACGTAATAGCTCAGGATGTTCAAGACTACATACGTAAGCAATAATGGTACCAAAGCCGCTTGGTTAACCAATTCGAAATAGAAGCTGAGTCCCGCCACTACAACGACTAATATGCCGACAGTTGCCATCAAACGCTTGACTCGCGCTGTCACGACAAGCTTCTTCTTTTCTTTTCCAGTCTCTCTTACTAAATATAGAATCAAATAAAGGCCGATAAATAAGAGGATCGCTACATTATCTAGAAAATCGACAAATGCAATCAGAACCGTCAACAACGGAATGAAGTCACGCTTCCGGAACACTTTCTTCCGGTTTTCTTTAATCCATTTCTGGAATCGCTCATTACGATATCCATTTTGCTGCAGCATATGGATTGCCTTGCGGAGTCTGGACCATGTATAAAGGCCCCAGAAGACAACCCCGAATAAAAACAAGAAACTAAGCATCTTTCCACTCCTTATCCTTTTCAAGGTAGTTATCGATAATTACAAGAAATTCGTTTAGTTTTTCCAAGTATGAATAGTGTCCTACACCTTTAAGGACGACCAAACCGGCATCAGGAATCGCCTTCTCCATGATCTTCGCATCTTCAACCGGGGTAGCAGTATCGTTTTCTCCCCAGACTAAGAGCGTCGGTGCCTTGATTTCAGGCATGAACCGCTGCAGGTCTTCATTAACGACTTTTACCATCGTCTGCTGCATGACGCCTGATGCATTTTTATAATCAGCTGATCCCAGTTTCCCCTTCACCTTAGTCAAGATTTCATCTTTATAGTTTCGAAGAACTGGCAGGTTCAGAAGATTTTTGAAGAACTTATACGTATA
Organism: Alkalihalobacillus sp. TS-13; assembly: GCF_019720915.1. Taxonomy (GTDB): domain Bacteria; phylum Bacillota; class Bacilli; order Bacillales; family Fictibacillaceae; genus Pseudalkalibacillus. The sequence continues at coordinate 277,602 of NZ_JAHKSI010000003.1, read as the reverse complement.
GACTTTGTAATAATAGCTGAATTTACGCTTCGGCTTTACACCGGCACTATCTACTAAAATGATTTTATGGACTTTATTGTGCGCAGCATAACGAATGGACACTCTTCCACCAAAAGAATGTCCAACAAGAATTGGATCTTCTATGTTCAAATCGTTTATGAATTGTGTAAGCATGTCGGTGTATGCTTCTACATCCCATGCCTCTGGCGGCTCCTGACTCTCCCCAAAACCGGGAAAATCAATGGAATAAACTTTGAAATTCTTTTCTAAAAAATTATGGACAGGCTCAAAACTCTTCAGGCTCGTTCCCCAACCATGCAGTAAAAGGATGTTCCGCCCTTCACCTGACACACGGTAATTGACACTTACGCCCCCAATATCTATTTTCATTGATGAAAACGCTCCTTATAACTAATTTATATATCAATTAATTTTATTTACGTCATCTTATTTATATTATCACACCTTGTGCTTTCGATGACATTCCAATCAGCGATTTTTCGCCTGATCACAATATATTACAATATCCTAAAAGGTGGGAATCAAAACCAAAATTCTTGTAATCTGTTTTAAATTGCTCTTTTAGTAAAGGCTGATGTTTTTCATAATTCCATGTAATGGTGTGGAAATATACTCGCTTTCCGCGTTACTGACCTCTATATCAAATTATAAGTGTTCAAAGCAACAAACTATTAGAAAACAGCCTTTTAAAAAACAATCCCAATTCATTCTATACTGTTCGATACGGGAGTTTCATTTAGGTATGTTTCACCTTAAGTGAAGGTAATGGAAACATTTTATAAGGGTTTGATATAATAAAGGGGATCTGAATGAAGGAGTGATTTTCAATGAGTAAAAGCAATGCCTGGAAAAAGCGCAGGAAGATGGAGCGCGAAGGCAGACGGAATCCAGAATGGAACCGCAGCGATTTTGCATTGATGGACTTGAGAAGCCGTAAGACGAAAACGAAAAAAGAAAAACTGAATCAGCAGAAGCATAAAGGCCGATTATCTGACCGGAACTACGATCATGATAACGGCCTTTTTGTATATCTAAGGGTTGTGCGAAGTTCACTTCCTTTCCGCGAGCACAAGAAAAGTGGAAGCGACCCGTTTAGTCACACAGGTCACTGGAGGCCTAACGAGGAGGCTCGAACCAAGCGAAGACTTGGTTCTGCGTGGGCTAACTCATAAGGATGTCAATCAATGTGTTGCCGCCGCAGGAAGTTTGAAGTGATCCAAGTGAATGGTCGCTGAGCTAGACAGGATTATCGTACCGTCCCGATTGAAGAAAGCAACGAAAACTCATCTCACTGTACATAACCCTCCTTTAATGTGCTGGTTGAACGTTCAACCGTGCTCATTTTCCTTCACGTTTGAATTTCAAAATAACGTTTAGCGTTATGGTAGGAAATATCCATTACATAGCTTCCTAGCAACTCTTTATCATCAGGAATCCAACCTTTATGCATCCACTCGCCAAGCATATTGCAAAGTATCCTTCTGAAATATTCATGCCTGGAGAATGAGAGGAAAGAACGAGAATCTGTCAGCATTCCTATGAAATGCTTGAGTAAACCTACATTTGATAAGATTTGCATTTGTTCTTCTATACCATGTATATGGTCATTAAACCACCACGCCGGACCAAATTGAATTTTTCCAGGGATACTACCATCCTGAAAATTCCCCGCCATCGTGGCTAAGATGTAATTATCCTTCGGATTCAAACAATATAAAATTGTCTTTGGAAGAGCTCGATTCACTTCAAGACTATCTAAGAACTTTGAGAGAGGTTCTGCTAACAATTGATCGTTCATTGAATCAAATCCACTGTCTCTACCTAACAAATCGAACATCTTTGAATTATTATTGCGAAGTGGTCCTAGATGTAACTGCATCGCCCAATTTTTTTTATGATAAAGAGTACCTAGATAATAGAGGGTTTCAGTTTTAAACTGTCGTATTTCCTTCTCTGTAAGGAATTGTCTGTTCAGCCGTTTCTTAAAGATCAGTTCTAATTCCTTATCAGACGCACGCTCATAATACATCAGGTTGATCCCATGATCAGAGGCTTTACAGCCATGTTCGTGAAAGTGATCAACGCGATCTGATAAGGCACTTAGAAATGTTGAGTAATCTTCTATTTCTTTTCCAACTGTCGCACCTAGTTTAGTCAACCATGTAATGAATCCTTCAGTATCGACATTCAATGCTTGATCAGGTCGGAAAGTAGGGGCGACCTTTACAGCGAAGTCCTCATTTTGCAAATCGCTATGATGTGAAAGATCATCTGTAGGGTCATCTGTAGTCGCGACATACTCCACCTTACTTTGCAATAATAGATTCCTTACTGACATGTTTTCATTCTGAAGCATCTCATTCGCTTTATTCCAAACAGATTCAGCATTATCCTCATTTAACAACTCATCAATTTGAAAATATCGGAGCAATTCCATGTGTGTCCAAGTGTAGAGTGGGTTGCCGATTGAATTTTGAACCGTTTTCACCCATGCCATGTATTTCTCTTTCACAGTAGAATTTCCCATGATGAATCTCTCATCAACACCATCAGCCCTTAACAACCGCCACTTATAATGGTCATCCGCTAACCATATCTCTGTTAGGTTATTAAACGACTTATTCTGATTGATTTCTTCTATTGGGAGGTGGTTATGATAATCAATAATCGGCAAGTTTTTGGCATAGTTGTGATAAAGTTCCACAGCATAATCGTTTGTTAAAAGGAAATCCTCTGATATAAATGTCTTCATTCTATATTCGCTCTCCCTTCTATTAAAGATGAACCCGATATTCGTTGGGTTGCGGAACTTCTGACTTATTAATCAGAATCTTTCTTTGTTCTGTCTTAGGAAAATATAGAGTGATAGATGAATAAGGAGGTTTGTATTCACCTTCAATATGAACTTCTATATCGATCACCTTCTCAGTGGTTTTCATTTTTACAATTAACCAAGAAGAAACACCATCACGATAGTCCATACTGTAGCCATCATCTTCATACAATTTCTTCTTAACACTTACACTTTTCATTTGAGGAAATACTAGTAGCCCTCGTTCAGTATCCTGCTTATTTTCAACAGTAATTTCTCCATCTCGAATAGGTAATACTGCCCCAGATTGGGCAAACATCGGGATCGTTTCTAAAGAGGCATCAACTATAATTTCCTGTCCTCCTTCGTACCAATCTCCACTGTTTATGTCATACCATCCGTCTTCGTTTAATGGAAGATATACTTTTCGGTTTGTTATGCCTTTGTCCATAACATTAGCTATCAATAAGTCTTCGCCTACCATAAATTCATCATTTTCTCCAAAAGTCTTTGAATCATCTTCAAAATGATAAAAGGTAGGTACCAGGATAGGCTGATAGTTTTGATGTGCTAGGTATGTGAGGTGATAAAGATAAGGAATCCATTTTACACGCTCTTTCATCAGTCCTCGGATAATGTCCATATATTCCGGATACATCCAGGGTACATTAACGGTTTGATCATCATTCCAAGAATGGATTGTGAACCGCGGATGAAAAATACCGTTTTGTAACCATCGAATGAACAACTCCGGTTCTGGTGCATTCCCGGCAAAACCACCCACATCATGACCAAAATTATAAATACCTGATAAACTAAGGCTAAGACCCATTTTTAAGTTGTATCGGATTGTTTTCCACTCAGTAAAGTTATCTCCCGACCAAGTTTGTACATATCGATGCATTCCTGGTACACCTGACCTTGATATCAAGTAAGGTCGAATTGACGGATTGAATTCTTTTTGGGCTTCAAATGAAGCTTTCACCATTAGTAAGGTAAGTATGGGTTTTACATACGAAACTGGGATCTTTTTTCCGAAACCATAAACCCACGCGCCTTCATCCCAAATTTCATATTCATTATTATCGTTCCACGTTGAATCAATCCCATAGGATAAAAGCATTTCCTTGATATTGTCCTTCCACCAACGGATGGTGCCTTCTTGAGTAAAGTCGAGATAAGATCCTAATGCATCCCAAAACTGAGATATCTCAGGGTCATTACCTTTATTCCTTTTTACGAAATAACCTTTCCGCTTCAATTCTTCGTATTGAGGATGATCTTCAAGTAAACAAGGTTTAATATTTGCGCAGACCTGAATGGAATGTTCATGAAAATAATCATTCATCTGATTAGGATCAGGAATTTTCGATTTATTCCAATTGAAAACATACCGTTTATCACCGATTGAAGTGTAACCTGAGGAAAGTTGAAATGAATCACATGGAATGTCGTGATGCTTGCAGTCATCCACAAACCGCTTCAGTTGCTCCTGCGCATCAGGTGCATCTGTATATGTCATAGTAGAACCTGAATAACCCAAGCTCCATTTTGGCGGCATAATCATTCTACCGGTAAGCCAGGTATATCGCTCTACAGCATTCTTGATTGTAGGCCCAAGGATGAAATAATAATCAAGGTCACCCTTTTTCGCCTGATAGTACCGATAAAGCCCATGGTAATTATCAAGCTCTGCACCCATATCAAACACACTATCTGAGTAGTTATCATATAGAATCGCATAAGAATTCGAATGAGATAGATTGTGGACAAGATAAAAAGGTATATTCTTGTATAATGGATCTGTTGATTCAGCATCATACCCCATTGCATCAATCGTCCTCATTTGATAGCGCTTTTTACTGCGATTCATCAGACCTCCTTTTTCACCAAGTCCGAAATAGAGATCGTTTGTACTTCTCTCCATATAGTGAACGACTTCACTTCCTAAGTTGTTGTTAAAATTATAGCTTTGAGTCTTACGATCGCCAGCGATTCTCACCCAATTATCTTTATTTTTGGAATACCATTGTATTGTAAAACCTGTCAGAGTGATGACAGCTTTAAGTTTACTTGTTGATATGGATATTTCATCTTCTTGTTCCTCTACTTCATAAGGAGGTAGCGTAAACATACTCTTATCAAACCGGTCTCTACCTTCATAAGGTATGTCCTCTTGACCTGGGGCAACAATCCATGTTCGATCAAGAGTGACCTCCTTATCAAAAGGCTGGTAAACTCTAAATATCTCTTCTTCTAACACATAAATATCGATACGCTCTTCACCTGATTGGAAAGTAAGTTTATTATGTTGATTTTTAGTTAAAGAGAAGCGTATTGGCTTAATCATACTGTGAATCACCCCTATTTCATAAGTCCAAATAATTCTGGAAGGAATAAACTGAACCACGGAATATACGTAATCAATAACAATGCGATAAACAATGCTACGAACATTTTCGATAATGGTTTGAGTACAGATTCTATTGATACATTTGCTACACTACATCCAACGAATAAACAACTGCCTACTGGTGGAGTCATTATACCGATACACAAGTTAAAAACTAAAACGATACCGAAATGGACAGGATCCATTCCTAACTGTGTAGCAATCGGTAAGAAGATTGGCGTGAATATCAAAACAGCTGGTGTCAGATCCATAAATGTTCCAATGATCAACAAGATGACATTCATCAGCAGGAGGATAATGATCGGATTTTCTGAAATAGATATCAACAGCTCGCTTATCGCCACTGGAATACCTGTGAATGCCATCACCCATGACATGATGGAAGAAGCACCCACTAGTAATAGGACTATCCCAGTCATTACTATTGTTTCAGTTAAGATAATCGGGATATGTTTCATCTTAATTTGTTTATAAAAGGCTGATAGGATAATAGAATAGAGAACAGCTACTGCAGCTCCCTCAGTTGCAGTGAAAATACCTGCAACAATTCCTCCAATAACAATGACAATAAGCATTAAACTTGGAATTGCATCAAGAACTATCTTAGTTCCTTCTGAGAATGACGATCGTTCAGCAACTGGATAGTTTTCCTTTTTTGCGATGAAATACGCTACCGCCATAATTGACAAGCCCATTAAAATTCCTGGTAAATAACCAGCAAGAAAGAGGGCAGAAATCGATGTACCTCCACTCACTAAAGAATATAGGATCAGTACACTACTCGGAGGGATCAATAGCCCCGTAGGAGAAGAGGCAATATTAACAGCTGCGGAATAAGATCGATCATATCCTTCTTTGGTTTGTAAGGGTGTCATTACCTTACCAATTGCCGCAGCTGCAGCTACTGCTGAGCCAGAAATCGAACCGAATAACATATTGCCGACTACGTTCGTATGAGCAAGAGAACCGGGCAACCTGCCACCAATTAATTTTGCTAGATTGATAAGTCGTATCGCTATCCCACCATTATTCATAATGCTCCCTGATAAAATAAAGAAAATTACAGCTAGTAGTGCAAAGCTATTAATCCCTTGTACCATCTTCTGAGCGGCAGAAAAAACAGCAACATCAAGGGGAACAACCGTTAGAGCCGTAATAAATGATGAAACACCGATACCTACAGAAATGGGTACACCGATTGCTAATAAAACAAAAAATACACCAAAAAGAATCAATGCAGCCTGTAAAGATGGATCCATAAGTCATCCCCCCTCTCTTCTGATCACTTGTTTATATTCAGACAACAGCAGCAACTTATATATAACGATGACTACGCCGCTAATAGGTAGAACCGCATATACATACCCCATTGGGAGATTTAATATTGGAGTAGTCTGTAACATCGTGACCTCGACTACTTCTAGCCCGCCTTTGATCATGATTAAAATAGCGAAGATCAAAATAAAAAGGTCATTTATGATTCTTATCAATAAGCGATTGACACCTTTAAACTTATTTTTCAAAAATGTAATGGCCAAGTGTTGATTCGAACCAAAAGCATAGCTAGCACCCAAAATAGCTGTCCAAATTAGTAGAAAACGGAGAAGTTCTCCCGTAAACGTACTCGGCATATTTAGCAAGTAACGGCTAAAAACCTGCCAAATTGCACCGAGAAATAAAATGATTGTAAATAGGAAAGTGATAGAAAGAATTACGCGATCGAGTGTTACTTTCACTTTATTAACTATCATGCTTACAATCCTCCCTATGGCTGCTCAAAAAGAGTATTAAGTGTAATGGCCGGCATCAATTCAGTGTTCTCCGACCCGCATTTCCTGGTCAGATTGTTTTTTATTATTTCAATTTCTTTATATCTTCAATGATTTTTGCTAAGTCCTTATCTTCTTTAAATTCTTCGTGCATTGGCTGAACAGCTTTAATAAATGGTTCTTTATCAACTTCATAGAATTCAACACCCATATCTTTTGCTTCTGACTTAGCATCTTCAATAGATTGAGCCCAAAGTTTAGTATGATACTTAGTTGCTTCTTCTCCGGCTTCTTTCATTGCGTCTTTTTGTGAGTCAGAGAGATTATTCCAAGTATTCGTGCTGATGACTACGATATCAGGAATTGTTGTATGTTCGTTTTCAGAAAAAACTTTAGAGACTTCACCATGTTTACCAGTTGTGAGTGCCGTTGGATTACTTTCTGCCCCATCTACAACACCTTGTTGCAAGGCAGTGTAAATTTCGTTATAAGGCATTGGTGTAGGTGTTCCTCCGAGTAATTTAACCATTTTAATTGCTGATGGACTATCCATTACTCGAATCTTCTTACCTTTAAGATCTTCTGGAGATTTGATTGGGGTATTTTTTGTATAAAAGCTTCTGGCTCCTGAGTCCAAATAAGTCAATCCCATTAATCCTTTTTCAGAAGTTGACTTGTATATTTCTTTGGCTACATCAGACTCCATTACATCACGATAGTGGGAGTCACTCTCAAAAATGTAGGGCAATGAAAATACGGAATATTCTTTAGAAAAGCTTTCCATTGCTCCTGCACTTACTTTCGTCATGTCAATAGCACCACTTTGGATTTGCTCCAAAACTTCCTTCTCGCTGCCTAAGACTCCATTAGCATAAATTTTTACTTTGACCTCACCATTGGTCTTCTTTTCTACACTATCTGAAAACTGTTCCAAGGCTTTATGGACTGGGTGGTCTTCTCCTAGGTTATGAGCCATCTTTAATTCCTGGGACTCGCCCCCGCCTTCTCCATTTCCACAACCAGCTACAGAAAATATGACAAGACAGAGCAACATTATCCATACACTAACCCTTTTCATGTGAACAATCTCCTTTCATATTTGTAATGTTTACGCTTACAAAAAACTTTGTTTGTTTACCCAACGAACTATTAGTATTATAATAGATGTAACCGCTATTAATTTCAAGTGTTTTTTGAAAGGAAGATTGTGATGACTACAGGGGATGCTACATATATAAAGGCTTTAAACCGAAGGATCCTAATCGAGAAAATTTTTGAGCATGGCTCTATCTCAAGGAGCGAACTAGCACGATTAACTGGTTTGAATAAATCGACTGTTTCTGCCCAAATCAGTGATATGATGACTGAAAACCTTGTTATAGAACGTCCCTCAGAGATCTCAAGTGGAGGTCGAAAGCCAATATTATTACAAATGAATGGGGAAGCAGGTTATTCAATTGGAGTAGATTTAGATGAACACCTTATACAAATCCAAGTGACGAATCTACTCGGGAAGCCATTATTTTCACACGATATAGAGACCACTCAAAAAGATGCCACTACAGCTCTTAGAAATATAGTTGAAGCTTTGAGTGAAATTATTGGTAAATGTGAAGGTCAATATAAACCTGTGGGACTCGTCGGAATCGGAGTGGGAGTACACGGAATTGTAGCCAATGAACACAAAGTGATTTTCACTCCTAAACTTCGATGGATCGATGTAAACATTAAGAAAGAACTGGAAGATCTGTTCAACGTTCCTGTTTATGTAAACAATAACGCTAACTTATGTGCATATGCTGAGCAGGTTTACAACTACTCGATAACAGATTTGTTTTGTTTAACAATGTATTCGGGTATTGGGCTTGGAATCCTCAAAGATAATGAAATATATAGGGGTTACCAGGGGTTTGCTGGAGAAATAGGTCACATGATCATTGAAGGAAACGGACTACAATGTCCATGTGGAAATCAAGGATGTTGGGAACAGTATGCCTCTGAAAAAGCCTTAAAGCAACAGCTCATTGATGAAGGACTTTTAATTAGTGAATTCGATGAATTAGATATTGATGTTTTGTTTAAGAATCATCAATATTTGATAGAGAAATTCTTCGATGATGTTGCCATTGGACTTAATAATATTATTAATATTTTCAATCCAGGTACAATCATCATCAATAGTCAACTTCTTAATCTGAATCCAGAGCTGATCAATCAGTTAGAAGATCGTTTAATCTCCCGTATGAACAACTATCATGAAATTGTATCATCTACATTAGGTAAAAGAGCTTGCTCCCTTGGTGCTTCGATGATTGCACTTAAAAATTACTTCAGTATTCATACATTGAATTTAAGAAAGTATAATTACTTTGAAGTTCAGCGGTAATTCCAAGATATAATAATGACACAAATATCCGACACCTTCTAACAGTGTCGGATATTTAAGTGGTGCTACTTATTCGATAAGTATGGATGACTTTCAGTATTTCCAGTCTGCCTAGCTTCCCAATTTTCGCCTTTCCTCGTCTATTCTTTCTACATCTATTCGTTGAAACAGCGGTTCAATCCTTTTTAGGCGGAGCGATTGGAGTTCGACATATTCCCAGGATGATGCTTCAAGAGCTAATAATTCTTGAATCTTACCAGATGAAAAAGGCAGAAACGGCGATAAGAGATTGGATAGATTCACGATGATCTGCGTGCACGTGTTCAGCGTTACGGCACACCCTGAAGGATCCTCGCTCACCTGTTTCCAGGGCTGCTTTTCATCGAAATACTTGTTGCTGGATCGAATGAGTTCGAATATCGTTTCAAGCCCTCGTTTGAATTCTCCTTTTTCAATATGAATTCCGACTGCTTCGTAGGTCCGTTTCACTTTTTCAAGGATTGCTGATTCCGGAAATGCCTCAGGTACGATTCCCTCATATGATTTTTCAATGAATTTCAGTGTCCTGTTGACGAAGTTCCCATATGCACCGAGTAGTTCACTATTATGGCTGTAGATGAATTCACGCCATGAAAAATCAGCATCTCTTTGCTCGGGACCATTGATCGTAAGAAAATAACGAATCGAGTCAGGATGATAATCTTTCAAAAGGTCAGGCACCCATACCGCCCAGTTACGGCTTGTCGACAGCTTCTTCTTTTCGATCGTCAGGTATTCACTTGAGATGATATGGTCTGGCAGTTTCAATCCCCCGAGCCCTGACAGAATTGCTGGCCAAATGATCGAATGGAACGGAATATTATCCTTTCCATGTACATAATAGGCCTTTGTTGGTGCTTCATCCCAAAATGTTTTCCAGTCTTTCCCCTGAAGTTCGGCCCACTTTTTGCTCGCCGTCAAATATCCACTTACAGCCTCAATCCATACATAAATCTTTTTACCTTTAAAACCTTCAAGCGGAACATCCACACCAAGCTCAATATCCCTTGTAGCCGCACGATCGATCAGACCTTCAGACAAATAGCGTTTCGTAAGCTGACTGGCATTCGTTCGCCATCCTTCTTCTCTTTCAGCCTTTTGTACAAGCTTGTCTAGCTCTTGTTGGAATTTTTTCAATGCGAAATAGAAATGCTCCGTTTCTTTTACAATCGGTTTGTTGCCACATAATTTACACCACGGCTCCACCAAATCTGCTGGATCCAAGATCGTCGAGCAATGATCACACTGATCACCTCTCGCAGCTTCTCCGCAAACCGGACAGAAACCTTCTACATAACGGTCAGGTAAAAACTGGCGGTCTGTTTCACAATAGCTCTGCTCCACATTCTTTTTATAGAGGTATCCATTTTCCAGTAATGACTTGAAAATATGGTGAACCTCCTGATGGTGAAATGGGTCATCAGTGCGGTTGTATAGATCATATGAAAACCCGAGCTCACGGAATGACTTTTCGAATTCCTTATGGTAGCGGTCTGTGATTTCTTTTGGTGAAACCCCTTCCTGTCTGGCACGGATGGCTATCGGTGTACCATTGCAATCGCTCCCTGAAACATAAAGCACTTTCTCCCCTTTCAACCTGTAATAACGGGCTAGTATATCCCCCGGCAGCAGACTCGCAATGTGACCGAGATGCAGTGATCCATTCGCATATGGCCAAGCTCCACCAATAAAAATGTTCATGCTCATTTCCTCCTTTTTGTTAAATCTCACTGTACAAAGCAGTTTGGAATTTCGCAGAAATCAACTATAAAAACGAACAGAGCTTAAAATAAAAAATCCCCGCCCGAAGACAATTGTCTAAGGACGAGGATTGATTCTCGTGGTACCACCTTGTTTTACTGAACGTTCACACGACCAGCCTCATGAAGTACGGAGTGATCGACTACACACTCTTATACTCTGACATTTTTAACGGATGCCAACTCCCGTCACACCTTACTAGTGCACTACGCACGTTCAAAGTGAAGTTCAAAGGCCATTTTCAATTCGTCGTTTAACGCTTCTTTTCAGCATACCGAAGCTCTCTATGGAAAAACGGGCGAATCTACTTTCCTCATCAAAACCTGTAATCCTATCGTTTTCGTTATTATTACAGAATATGGAACAGTTGTAAAGTACGTTCTCGGTTATTGCTGAATGCATCAAATTCAGAAACAAAAAGCCCCCGGTCTGGAGGCTTGATTATTCAAGCATGCATTTTCGACATGGCGTCTCTTTGAAAGTCGGTTCTTGAGCATTCCAATATTGGACCCAGTAGTAGCTGCCATTAGCTTCGTTGTTCGTGATGACCTTCTGAACGAAGCTCTCTTCTTTGATCCAGTTGCATTGGACCGAGTGTACTTTGGTTGATGCCGTATCCAATACAATAAAATACCCCGTGCCTTGCCGTTTGATGTGTTGGAAATCATTTAAGTGTTTGACAAGCCTCATCTCGCCACCACCCAACAATAGAATTACAAACTAATGGTACTATTCCCTAGTGATGTCGAAAATCCTTTATTTTATAGGAAAAATGATGATTTCTTTTTTATCAATACATTTTACGATAGATTTTGTCCTGATAAGAGTGGAAAGCTGATGACTGGCTCATCTTGCGTTTTTCCATCAAGTTGTTGAAACGAATGATTTTTTCATTCAATCGTTCGGTCAAATCCGACCTTTCCTTGTCGTCACAGCAAACGGCGATCAATTCTTCGAGCGTGACCATTTCCTTTTTCAATTGGACTTCAGGAGGAACAAATCCACCGTTTTTCAAAATTTTATAGCTGAGACGGAGTTCATCCGATACGCAAGCAAGATCATCTTTCGGGAGAGGCTTCCCCTTTCCAGGCAAGTTCTCGAATTCACCTTTTTGCAAAGCTGCTTTGATCTTTTCTTCCGCAATGCCAGCTGAAAAATCCATATCATCACCTCATAGAAATTATACCATTAATACATGAGAAGCAAGGAATTCGAGGAAGTGAAGTTTCGAGGAAACGGAGTTTAGTTATGCTAAATGAGTACCACAGAAACGAAACTGACAATGAAATCCACCGCTAATCATGGATTAATGAAAATGAAAAGATGCTGAACGTTGTCAGCATCTTTTTCCTCTAAACTTCAAGTACCTGGGGGGACTTCTCATCTGTATTCATCAAACGGAATAAGATCGGTTTTATTTCAAGAACGACATAATCCGGATCATCCGGACCCTCAAAATACTGGTCCATATGTTTCGTCCAGAGCTTTTCTTTTAAATCCACATCTTTCTTAATGGTCGCCGTTCCTTCAACTTCGACATATACATCACCAAGTCCGTCCCCATTGTATCCGAGGAGAATATGGACATTCGGATTCTCATCGATTTCTTCAGCCTTATGAGTATCCTTGTCAGTTGGTGTATACATCGTTAAACCATCATGGTGAAAAGTCATATAACGTGAGTGCGGTTTGTTCTTCTTAACCGTGGCAAGCGTCCCGAATTTGCTATGGTCAAGTACATTCAGCACTTTCTCTTTAAGATCTTTCTCGTCCAAAGTATCCCACTCCTTTATATCCATCTTGTACTAATATTCCATTTTCAGATCGATATTAAACAAGCGCTCGAAGGGTTTTAACCATTTGGAAAGGATTTTTGAATCCATCCGATTGATTGGTTGTTTTGGACGAGTTATTAATCCTAGAAAAAATAAGATAATTCCAGAAAAACGACGCGTAATCTTAGAAATTGGTAAAAAAGTCACGGGCCAGCTACAAATAAAAACCCAGCAGAATTATCCTGCTGAGTGTTAGTGCGTCAACTTGTAGATTTCCTTTAAAACGGGCATTTCTTCTTTCTCCTCTTCGGTCACTTTATCCCAGAGGATGCCTGTCGGCTTTTCGTAATCGTTTTTCGTCTTGATGAATTGTTCTTCGGTGGCGATGTAATCAACTGTCAGATCATACGCATCCCTCGGCAGATTATCATCCACAAGCTGGGTTTGGTGGATCGTCGTAACGACAGGAACAGCAGGGTTTCCAAGTTCGCGGATGATTGCATATTCTCTGTCAGCGTATCCCTCCCCTTTTCCAAGTCTACGCCCGTCCTTATGTATCGCCACAGACCCGACGACAATCAAGTCGATCGTTGGCATCTCTTTCAGAGGGATGACCTTTCCGTATGTATGGATATGGCTCAAGCTGGCAGCCTTTTTCTCTTCCCCATCCGGCACCCACTCCGGTTTTACCATGATGAATCCATCCTTTAAGCGAGGCGTCGGAACAAGCAACGTCTTTCCGTCTATCAAAATCTGCTTTCGAATCGGGAGCTGGGGTGAATCTGGGTTGACTTTGATCACCTTCGCTTTCTTATAATCATCCATCTCGGTAACAAATGCTGCTGCTTTTTCAGCACCCTTGAAGTTTGGAATCCGTCCTTTCAACGGAAAAGGGAATCGTCCTACTTTTTCTTCTGTCATGGTCTCCCAAACACGTTCACGAATTTCATCCTTTGATTTCATTGGTTTTCCCTCCTTATTCTAACTTCATAAAATGCGTCGAATTCGGATATCTCGATGCTTTTTCAAAACCAATTGCTCTATAAAATACATCTGCTTCACTGGTGTCGGTATGTAACACAAGCTCTGTAAAATGCAGTGTTGCATGTTCGATGATTTCATTGACGAGCAGCTTTCCTAGCCCCATGCGACGATACGATTTGGATACATAGAACCGTCGTAATCGTCCTACCTTCGGATTATTGGCAAAAGGATCGATGTTCAACCCACCGATGGCGATCAATTCATTTTCCATCGTAAAAACACCGAACAAAGCCTCCCCAAGCATTCGGAATGTATTTTGTCCATTTTGGTAATCGTTTACCAACCTGCGGAGAAAGTTAAATCCTTCCTCCAGGCTTTCATTTACCACGTCAGCAACGTCATTGAACCGTAAAGGTTCTAATAGTTTGATTGAAATCATTCGCATCACCGCTCAAAATATTAGTTTACATCGATTTTAATCTATGGAAATATTATAGCAAACACATTCCAGGTTTATAGAGGTGAGGTGATGGTCATGTTCGCTCCTGATAAGTTGCAAGACTTCCAACTGTTTTCCACTGCACATCTTGTCTTCATCGGTGTGATGATTTTTACAATTCTACTTATCTTTATGTTCCGGAAAGAGCTTCGTGGGAACAAGTCTACGAAACAGGCAATTCGGTGGGGATTTCTAGGGATATTGATTCTTTCAGAGGGCAGTTATCAATTCTGGAGTCTGGCACACGGTATCTGGGATCCAAGGTGGCATCTCCCGCTTCAGCTATGTTCAATCAGTTCATTCGCCATCATCTACCTCTTGTTGAAACCGAGTGAAGCACGCTTTCAGATTGTTTACTTCATCGCCTTGATTCCGCCCTTTTTGGCGGTTTTGACACCAGATTTACTCTATGGACATCCGCATTACCGGTTCTTCCAGTTTTTCATTCACCACATAACGCTGCTCGCTGCTGTTTTCTTTTACCTGATCGTCGAGAAATACCGACCAAAGCTCTTCTCAATTATAAAAGCGGCGCTGTTCATCAATTTGCTTGCACTGCCAATATCTTATCTGAACAAAAAAATCGGAGCGAATTACATGTTCCTCGAAGGTCCACCGGTAACGAGCACACCGCTCAGTTGGTTTGGGGGAGGTCTCTGGTACATCGTCAACCTTGAAATCGTGATGATCGTCGCCTTTACGTTGACCTATCTTCCGTTTGTGTTAACAAAAAAGGCAGTGCATTTAAGGTGAAGTTTTTATTTGTGTTTCGGTCGAATTTCGCCGAATATTGTGCGTAAAAAAATATCTTTTTCAAGACTTTCCGATTGTCTTTCTCTCGAAATGATACTAAACTGTTCTTACTAAAAGTAATTACCATCTTGAATCGAGGTCCTGCATATGAACGAAAATCAAAAGAAAGAGCAAGTTGCCGGCGTTTCTGCCGGTGCCGGAGCGTATATATTATGGGGGTTTTTGCCGCTGTATTGGAAGCTCATCAACCATGTCCCGTCAGAAGAGATTTTAGCTCATCGGATGATCTGGTCATTCGTCTTCATGCTGATCGTCCTGGGCATTTTAAGAAGGTTGAAAAAGTTCACGCATGAATTGAAGGAACTCTTCGCAAATCGAAAAAAGTTATTAGGATTGATCTTCGCGGCTGTCTTCATCACGCTCAACTGGTACACATATATTTGGGCAGTGAACAACAATCATGTCGTGGAAGCGAGTCTCGGCTATTACATCAACCCACTCGTAAGCGTACTATTGGGCGTGCTTGTTTTAAAAGAACGGCTTTCCTTCTGGCAGATCATTTCGTTCATTTTAGCAGCAGTCGGTGTACTGATCCTTACGATTCATTTTGGGAGCGTTCCATGGGTTGCGATTTCGCTCGCTTTAAGTTTCGGGTTGTATGGATTGTTGAAAAAGCTGATCGCTCTCGGTGCTTTGACTGGGCTGACAATCGAAACGCTGTTCATCACTCCAGTCGCTCTACTGTATGTAAGTATGCTGGAGGCCAATGGAACAAGTGCTTTTCAATTCGCTGACCTAACAACGACACTTCTCTTGATCGGAGCCGGGGTTGCCACAGCTGTTCCGTTGCTGCTTTTCGCAATGGGCGCAAATCGGATTTCGTTATCTATGATCGGTTTTCTGCAGTATATCGCACCAACGATCATGCTGTTTTTAGGTATTTTCCTATACAATGAGGTATTCTCTCAAGTCCATCTGATTGCTTTCGTATTCATTTGGATTGCACTCAGCATTTTCACCCTCTCGAACACGAGACTGCTAGCCCGGTTCGAGCCACGACTGACAAAAGCAAAATCATATCACGGTTAAAGATATAGGCCGGTCTCCATTATTTTGGCGGTCGGCTTTTTAGTTGCTCTCTACTTCGTCTGGCTGTCATAGTATAGAAAGATATTCACGTTTTCGTTCTCGTCCACTGTTGCCAATAGTATATCGCTCAATTTTATGTTTTTATATGTAATAGAAAGTTTGTTCATAAGCCATCCTTCATCTTTTCCGAGTTGATTCAATTCTTTGTATTCGATCTGCCTCTCTCTTATGATCGTTTTAGGCATTTGAAATGGTTTGATCGGTGTTCCAAAAGACGAAGTTGTAATAGGTTGATTTTCAGTCTTTAAAAAAATCGAAACATCTCCACCCGGTTCCCACAACGCAAGAGCAACTTTCTGTATATCTTCCGTCTTTTCTTTTCTTAATTGCGATAGAAGATCATCAATCGATATCCTGGCTTTATTCATATTTTTATAAAGGATTTCCCCATTTTCGATAAGAGGTATTGGAGCTGGTGTGAATAATCTTCTTATTTTAATTGAACGTAAACTTAATAAAATTCCCGTTACGTATAGCACTACTATGACGCCCATCGTAATCATCGATCCCTTTAACCCTAATCCTTCATCTGATAATGGATGGGCAATAATATTCCCAATCACCAAAACAATGACAAAATCGAGAAGGCCGACTTGTGAGATGGATCGTTGTCCCATTATTTTAGCTAAAACAATAAAAAATACGAACCCAACAACCGCTCTATACATCCATTGAACAGCTGTAAGAGATTCTTGAGAGCTGAAGAAATCCATGAATACACCACCTCGACAGAAAATTACTTGTCTAGTTTTCTCCATTCTCTCTGTTGTTATTAAAATTGGTTTCAGCATCCCCTGTTTACAAATGGATTTGCATTTTGAGATCAAAGGTAGAGGGCAACCTGTCGTTATTCTTCAACCTTTCAAGGGGCATGCTTATGATCATATGATAAAAGCCGGTCTCCTTTTTAGGCGGCCGGCTCCATTTTATTTATTGGTATTTTTCAGGGACTTTATCTAAAAGCTTGATTGTAAAAACATAGACATGTTCAAAGTCTGCGATTTTTTCCAAGAATTCTTCTTCGTTATCTTCCAAAAGTGATCCTGGAACTGAAAAATCAGAATGAGTATGCTTGAAGAGTGCAGCTAATTTTACAGGCTGATCAAACTCCAGATGTATCATCCCGCCCCTTCCCATACCGGCTAAAACGTTTGCTTCTTCATCCTCAATCAATCGACTTGTTGAAGATGAGCCACCGCCATTCAAATGAGTGAGCACAAACCGCTGATGGGTATCCTGCTGCTCTGCTTCTCCATTCTTTTCAACCCCAGCACCAAAGCTGGCCGCTGTAAAAACGAGTCGATTTGTTTTGGAATCAATATCTTCTCCTGTTGGGAGATACGAACCGAATCCAGCTGTATCTTCCACTTTCTTTCCTTTTTCATAATGTTCAACTGTCAACTCAATCATTTCGGCATCTGCATCGTTCATTTCAAGATTATACACATAAGAATAATCAGAGCCCCCTGCTTGGATCAGTTGTTGTTCGCTTTCACTTAGTTCTGCTGGTTTCAGTGTAGGTGCTTTTTCTTGTTGAACCGAACAAGCTGTTAACAAAAGGATACAACCAATTAAAATAAAACCTCTCATCCATCTCATCTTAATCCCTCGCCCTAATGAAAAATCAAACCACTACTATTTTAGCATTTTTTTCCTAATCGATACCGAAAAAGGATTTTCAATTAGAAAAAACTCAACAATAGGTTGAGTTTTCATCATAATCAGCTATATAAGCTAATGAATCAGCACTCTCTGTCTCTAGTTCACGGGCGAGGCTCGATTATCTACAAAAATGCAGGGGAAATGCAAAAAATATAAAATTATCTACAAAAATCCGATTTTATCTACAAAACCATTCCGATGAAATCTCTGGCAGCGCGCTTTGGATCCTCCGCCTGGCTGATCGCCGAAATGACAGATACACCATCCGCACCAGCTGCCGTTACTTCACTTGCATTCGACGCTTGAATGCCCCCAATTCCGACAATCGGCAGTGTAATTCCAGCTTCCCGTATCCTTTCGATCATTTCAGGTCCTCGAACTTCACGGGCATCTGCTTTCGTTTTAGTCGCAAACATTGGCCCTACCCCGATATAGTCTGCCCCTTTTTCCACTGCTTCCCTCGCTTCCTCCACGTCATGCGCGGAAACACCGAGAATTTTCGAGTCGATTTTTTCACGGACAACCTCGATCGATTCATCCTCTTGTCCGACATGCACGCCGTCCGCCCCTAGTTCGAGCGCTAACGCAACATCATCATTAACGATGAACGGGATACCTTCTTCCCTGCAGATTTCGTGCAATTCCATGGCGAATTCACGTTTCGCGTCACCTATCAAGGCGCCATCCCCTTTTTCACGGAACTGGAAAAGGGTAACGCCTCCCCCGATCGCTCCACGTAACACATCGCGCGGATCTTGATCGCAATTCGGACTTCCCATTATAAAATAAAGCTTCAGCAACTCTCTCAAATTCATTTCACTTCAACTCCAAGTTGCTTGTAAGCCCAATGATTCGTAGGACCTTTACCAGAACCGATTTTTAGCTCATTATAGATGGCAGCGGTAATGAACTGCTTTGCCGTTTGGATGGCATCTTTGACGGAATGCCCTTTTGCTAGCTCTGCTGTAATCGCTGCGGCAAATGTACATCCTGTTCCGTGCGTGTGGTCTGTATTGATCCGCGGACTCTTGAACTCATGGAATTCCTGACCATCGAATAAAAGATCGACCGCATAGCTTTCATCCTCTGAATGGCCACCTTTGATGACGACATTCATCGCGCCCATCTTATACAGTTCTTTTGCAGCAGCTTTCCGGTCTTCTTCAGAGCGAATGTCCTGCCCAGTCAAAACCTCCGCCTCTGGGATATTTGGCGTCATCACATATGCACGCGAAATCAAATGTTCCTTCATCGCTTCTACAGCCTCTTCCTGCAAAAGCCGTGAGCCTCCTTTGGCCACCATGACCGGATCAACAACAAGGTGAATCCAGGAATTGGCCTCCACCAACTCGCCCACTTTTTTTATGATCTCCGCACTAAAAAGCATCCCTGTTTTCAAAGCATGAGGTGAAAGGTCTGCCGCTATCGAATTGATTTGTTCTTCGACGGATTCAACTGGCATCGGGTAAACTCCCTGGACACCTAATGTGTTTTGCGCGGTAACAGCAGTAATGACGGACATTCCATAAACACCAAGCTCCTGGAATGTCTTCAAATCCGCCTGGATCCCAGCCCCGCCGCCACTGTCAGAGCCGGCAATCGTTAATGTTTTATAAACCATTTTTATTCATCCCCATCTATCCTAAATATCTATGGTAAAGTGTCTTTGCTTCTGCAATGTCCTTCGTCCCATGGATCAACGCCCGGCCATCCTTGAATAAAACCATTCTGCGACCATCCACAATAAATGAAAGGAGGTACGGATTCTCCTCAACCGTCCCACCTTTGTTCTGCAGCAGTTCTTTCATCGTTGTAAGGTCACGTTTTTGACGATTCGGTGGTCTTATCTGTACAGAATCCCTGCCGCACAGCACTGCTGTCTTCGTCTGATTCTCAAAAGCAAGGTGTGGATAGGTCGGCTCATCGCCACAGGAGAGGCATCCTTCTTTTTTTGCTTTTAACACGTTTATTGCCGTATGATGGTTTGTCCAAACATCAAACGATACGAGTTTACGTCGTACGGATGACCAGTCTTCCACTAAAATCTTCAACGCTTCTGCTGTTTGATATGCAACGACCATCTGGACGGCTGGACTGATGATGCCCGCTGTGTCACATGTCAAACCTCCGATCGGCACTGATTCCAACAGGCAATTCAAGCAAGGCGTCTCCCCAGGAAGAATCGTAAAGCTGATTCCATAGCTCCCGACGCATGCCCCGTAAATCCACGGCACGCGGTATTTTTGCGAAATATCGTTGATCATCAGCCGTGCGTCAAAATTGTCTGTCGCATCCAAAATGAGGTCCACACCCGTAATGAGTACTTCTAATTCCTGAGGGGTCGCGTCTAAAATATGAGCCTCGATCTCAACGTCGGAATTGATCATTTCAAGGTGAGATTTGGCGGCGATCGCTTTCGGCAACCGTTCTGCGGCATCCTTTTCTCCATAAAGCTGCTGGCGCTGTAGATTGCTCCATTCGACATAATCGCGGTCAACGATCGTCAGTTTGCCGATGCCCGCACGGACTAGGGCTTCAGCATTACCAGTCCCGAGTGCCCCTGCACCGATGATCAACACATGTTTCTGGCGGATTCTCTGCTGCCCTGCCTCTCCGATCGGCGCGAACAATGTTTGCCTTGAGTAACGGTCACTCAACCGATGCTTACTCCTTCCGCAGGACTGCTCGCTTTCGCATACCGCTTTTTCGGGATTCGACCAGCTTCAAACCCAAGACGTCCAGCCTCAATCGCAAGCTTCATCGCTTCCGCCATTTTCACGGGATTCTCTGCCGCAGAAACCGCCGTGTTCAAAAGCACACCATCTGCTCCAAGTTCCATCGCATACGCCGCATCAGCTGGGGAACCGATTCCAGCGTCTACGATCACAGGAACGTTCGATTGCTCGATGATGAAGCTCAAGTTCAACGGATTGATGATTCCCTGACCTGATCCGATCGGAGAGGCACCCGGCATGATTGCATGCGCACCAAGCTCTTCAAGTTTTCTCGCCAGAACGACATCATCTGATGTGTAAGGCAGCACCGTAAAACCTTCCTTCAGCAACTCTTCTGTCGCCTTCAACGTCTCTACTGGATCGGGGAGCAACGTCTTATCACAGCCGATTACTTCGACCTTGACCATGTCACAAAGCCCTGATGCTTTTGCAAGCTTCGCATGGCGCACTGCCTCTTCAGCCGTTTTCGCACCAGCTGTGTTCGGAAGCAATGTATACTTTTCCAGATCGAGTTTTTCTAAAAAATTGGGCTGGCTCGGCTCGAAGATGTTCATCCGGCGCACCGTGAACGTCAGGATTTCTGCCTCAGACACTTCCACCGCTTGTTTTTGCACATCAAAGTTCGGGTATTTTCCCGTCCCCAGCAACAGCCTTGATTGGAATGAATAGTTCCCGATTTTCAACATATCAACCGCCTCCTACGAATTGTACAATCTCGATTTTGTCTCCATCCTTCAGTTCGGTTTGCGGATGGTGGTCTTTCTCAAGGATCGACTCGTTGTGTTCGATCATCAACACGCGTTTTTCCAACTTGAAATGTTCAACGAGATCCGAAATGTGCTGAACACTGTCCGGTACCGTGACCATCTCACCATTGATCTTTAATTGCATCTATCTCAACTCCCCTTACGCCTTAAGGACTGACCGGTTCACGTGAAAAGCTGAACGCCAGGATGGCTCAATTTCTTTTCCGTCAATTAAATCTGCCATAAGTGTTCCTGTGATTGGCGCCAATAAAATGCCATTTCGATAGTGGCCAGTAGCCATAAATAAATGTTTAAACTCCGGATGGACCCCCAGGTAAGGTAACGCATCCTTCGTTTGCGGACGTATCCCGGCCCAGGCTGTTTCCCATACAGCGTCTCGCAATGCAGGAAGGGTTCGGGTTGCAGCTTCCATCAATCGAGCTATCCCTTCCACTGTCACCGTTTCTTCGAAGGAACCTGGTCTCTCGGTCGCACCAATGATCAAGCGTCCGCCGGCTTTCGGTACGATGTAGCAATCATCTGAAAATACAGTCCCTGTGATCAGACGATTACAAGTTTTAACTGAAAAGCATTCCCCTTTGACGGGAAAGGTTTCAAGCTCCACACCCATCTCCTTCAACAGCTGCTCGCTCCAGGCCCCGCCTGCTACAACTACATCATCTGCACTGAAAAGTCCTGCACTCGTCTCGACACCTTTGAGTTCGCCATCCTCTTTTACAAATCGATGCACCTCGGTATATTCCTTGATGGTAGCGCCAAGTGTGACCGCAGCTTGCGCAAGTGCCTTCGTCATTTCCGGAGCCGAAACTTGCCCGTCGTTCGGGATGAACATCGCGCCGTATACTTCTTTTATCAAAGCGGGTTCTCTCGTTTGCAGCTCGTCAGCTGAAATCCAATGCGATTCTTCTCCTAACAGCTGCTGTGCTTGGACAAGCGACTTGAATCGTTCCGCTTGCGCCTCAGTCCTGGCAACCTTGTAGATTCCGTTTTGCTCATATCCGATATCGATGCCTGTGAGGTTTTTTAGGTCGGCAGCGAGCTCTGGGAACATCGCTCGGCTTCCTTTCGCGAGCTGGAATAATGGACTGTCCTCTTCAAGCTCCGTCTGGGCACCGAGCATGCCAGCTGCAGCCTTCGATGCTTTCCCTGCAATCGATCCCTTCTCCAAAACGAGCACCGATTTCCCGCCTTTCGCAAGATGGTACGCGATCGAGCAACCGATGACACCAGCTCCCACGACAATCACATCATAATGAGGTTGCATTTTCCTCCTCCTTTACACGCATTTTTTCCCTGTACATTTTTACAGCTCCAAGCGGATCTTCTGCTTTAAAAACACCTGACATGACAGCGATGCCGGCAGCACCAGTTTCAAGCACTTCAGCCATGTTCCCAGGCTTGATCCCGCCGATCGCTATGACGGGCAGGTTCACTTCCTTTTTCAGTACCTCTAACTGTTTCAATCCCCTTGGCTCGAGACCAGGCTTTGAGTCTGTTTCAAAGATATGCCCGTAGATGACGTAATCCGCCCCAGCTTCCTGAGCTTTGACCGCTTCCTTGCCGGAATGGACTGAACATCCGATTTTCAATAGTGGGAACGACTCTCTTACTCTTTCAACTTCTAAACTATGTTGCGCCAGCTGGACACCTCCTGCTTTCATCACCACCGCGACATCAACCCGATCATTCACGATGATCTTTTCCAGCGGAACGCCGTTTTGGATCATCTGCTCGATTGCTTTTACATACTCCTTTGCTGTCCATGATTTCTCACGGATATGGATGAAATCGATATGAGCATGGATGGTACCCGCAATCTCTGAAATGGTCCCGATTGGTTGACTGCCGGTTGATAGGACGTGCAACTCTTTTTTCAAGAGCCTCCCCACCTTTCTTTAAATCTAGTAACGGACGTCCCCGACCGGGAAGAACGGCCAGATTGTAGACAGATAATAGCTCCCTAGAATCAGAGCACCCAGGTACATAATGAAGACGCCGTCGTTGAACGAAAACCCGAGCTTGTAGTAATAGGTCCGCTTTCCCATTCCGGTAAAACGCTTCGCTTCCATTGCGACAGCAATCCGGTGAGCTCTCCTGATGCTCTGGGACAACAGTGGAATCGAGTAGGATTTGATTTTAAAATAAAGCGCTCGAATACCCCGTTGCTGTTCGACTCCCCTGACTTTCATCGCATTACGGATCGTCAGAAATTCTTCGATCATGATCGGGATCAGGCGGAGCCCAGCCATGAAGCTATATGCATATTTCGGGTTCAATTTCACCTGTTGCATTAAGGAATAGAACAAGTTGACGGGTCGTGTCGTAAGCGCAAAAGTCAACCCCAACAAAGCGAAAATCATTGCCCTGAAGCCGAGATGAAGCCCCCGGTAAAAGCTCTCTTCGGTCACATGGATCAATCCCCATTTCAGCCAGGTCGTCTCCCCTTTTCCGAAAAGGATCATCGAAGAGGCGGTTGAAATGAAGATAATTACGAAAGGTATCATCAGAAGGCTGAGCCGCTTTTTAGGGTGACCGGAAAAGAACCAGAACAGGATGAACGCCCCGAGTGTCAAATTGATCAGCCAATTGATCTGGTGTACAAAAAGGACGAAGATGAAAAGGACAATCATTGTAAACAGCTTCAACGTCGGATTGATCTTATGAAGCCAGGTTTCCTTAAAGCCGAAATCCATCGCCATCCCTCCTATGCATGTACAGGCTCTTTTACCTGGATTTGTTCGTTACTTACCAATAAACCGTTTTCAATCGTCCAGACCCGGGTCGCGAAATGCTCGACGATATGGCGGTCGTGCGTCACCATGAGGATCGTGACGCCAGCATGCTGAAAAGCTTCAAGCATTTCCAACAACGCGAAAGTGTTTTTCGAATCCTGACCGAATGTCGGTTCATCCAAAAGTAAAACCGGCTGGCCCTGAACAATCGACGCCGCGACACTCAGCCTACGTTTCTGTCCCATCGACAGATGATACGGGTGGTGATATTGATAATCGCTGAGCCGGAACCGCTCAAGCACCTCCAGCACTCTTTCTTGAATAGCCGGCTCCTCCAGCCTTTCCAGCTGCAATCCATAAGCGATTTCTTCATACACCGAATTAGTGACGAACTGGAATTCCGGATTTTGAAAAACGAAGGTCAAATGATCTGTTATCCGTTTTCCGTTTTTGATCGCCTCGCCATGGATTTCATAATGCCCTGTCGTCTTGATGAACTGCATGAGCGCATGCAACAGCGTCGACTTGCCAGCTCCGTTTTCACCGACAATCGTAATCCACTCGCCGGTCCGGATCGCCGCCTCTTCAACTGAGATTAGGGGTTTCTTTTTCCGATAACCAGAAAAATTGTTAAGTTCGATTACGATTTCCTGTGCTGGTCCCAGTGTCCTTTTCGCTGTCCGGTTCCGCAGGTAGTCCTGCCAGACTCCTGGATACCAGATACCTTGCTCTTGCATCGTTTTCCGGTAGTTTTTCAACACTCGATCCTTGTGGCCATCTGCTATGATCTCGCCATGGTCATTGAACAGGATGATCCGATCAACCAGGTCCAAAACATGATCGAGCTTGTGTTCCACGATGATAAGAGTTTTACCGTCGCTGATCCTTTTGACCGTCTCCCAGATTTCTTCTGTCCCTCGCGGATCGAGTAATGCTGTCGGTTCATCAAGAAACAGCACCTCTGGCTCGAGCGCAAGGACAGATGCAATTGCCAGCCGCTGCTTCATCCCGCCTGACAGTGTTTGTATAGGTATATGGGGGTCTGCCAAGTCCAACCCTACCGCTTTTAAAAGGGAGGTGATTCTTTCAGGCATCTCTTCTCGCGGTATCTGCAGGTTTTCCAATACGAAAGCGAGTTCCTCATCAACGTAAGGCATGCAAAATTGCGAGTCCGGATCCTGAAACACATAGCCCCAGGATTCAGGAAGTTGGATCTTTTCCACTTTCATCGGGACTTCGACCGATTGCGGGATGAGCCCTGACAAAACTTGAAGCAGAGTCGATTTCCCACATCCTGACGGTCCGAGCAACAGCACTTTTTCACCTTTTTCAAACTGAACCGATAAGTCCTTGAAAAGCAATCGTTCGTCACCCGGAAACTTCAGTCTAAGGTTTTCAAGTTCGAACATCCGACTCACCCCCCCTTTACTGATCGAGTGCATCGTAATCTTGTTGGGAAGCCGGTCGCACAAGGTTCGTGACACCTGTTTTCTCCAAAGCTTTTACAAGATAATACGCGGCAACACCGGCAATCAGAATCGATCCGATGATTCGGAAACCGAGGAACAGGCTGAGATTCCACAATGCTAGATCCCCGATATAGCCTTTATAATAATCCATGATGATCGATCCGACCGCTGAACCGACTGCCGCGAGACTTACAACGGCAATGTCAAAACGTTTGTAACGGAACGCCATGAATACGAGTTCCGCGAACAACCCTTGGACAACACCGAACAAGAGCACTTCCAAGCCCCATTCTGATCCGACTAAGAACTCACCGGAAGCGGCAGCGACTTCTGCAAGAAATGCGACACCTGCTTTACGGATGATGAGATAGGCGACTGTCGCAGCCATGAACCACATTCCGTAGATCAACTGATCGAGGTGGAGGCCGAATGGTTTTACGAAATAATAGAGCGGGCCCCACAGCTTATAAACAATTCCGAAACCAATGGCGATGACAATTGTGACGAGGATATCTGTCAGCTTCAGACCTTTGTTCATGATGTCGCATCCTTTCCTGTTGTGGCTTTGGTTTGGAGATCGAACGGCCACTTTTGCAATGTGTACGCCATTTCCCAGAACCCATATTCATACTGGCTGCTGATGATGAAATGCTCCTTCATCCTCTCGCGGTCCTGTTCCGTAACGTTTTCAGCAATCTGGTCAAGTCTGTTGATCTGTTCCTCTACAAGCTCGCGGAACCATTCCCCACCATATGCCGCAATCCACTCCTGATAGATCGGTTCTTCAGGCTGGAATCCTTGTAAGCGTTCGCCGATTTCATAATATAACCAGTAACACGGTAAAATTGCTGCGATGATATCACCAAGATGGCCGAATTGGGCGGCACGATACATATGGGATGTGTACGCATACGCTGTCGGTGCCGGCTGGAAGGTAAAACGTTCCTCATCTGTAATACCGAGTTGTTTCGAAAAATTCTCATGTAAGCCCAGTTCTGCTTCGTAGGTGCCTTTAGCATGGGATGCCATGCTTGCTGTCGTTTCGATATTCGGTGACTTCGCTGCACCTAACGATTGAACCCTTGCAAAATGGGACAGATAGTAGGCATCCTGCAGCACGTAATACCGAAAGTTCTCGAGAGGGAGTGTGCCATCACCAATCCTTGTCACAAAAGGATGGTTGAAGCTCGCCTCCCAGATTGGATCTGCTGCTTCCCTTACGTACTTTGAAAAAGACATGTTTTTCCTCTCCTTTTCCAGACGACCCACGATTCTCCCATTTACAACTAAAAAACCACTTTCTTTGTACAAAGAAAGTGGTTGGTTGATTGGTCGAATCGGCCCATAGTCGTTATGTAACCCTAACCACCACTTCCCTACGCTGGTATCAACCAGATCAGGTTCCAAGGGTCTTAAAGCTACACTTTAATCTCAGCCTTTACGAGAAGGCCCCCCTAGTGGATCGTCTTATATAGTTATTTTCGATGTAATCGTAACACGTATAGCTGAAAAGTCAAATGATTTGTTAGACTCTCAATCGGTAAAATCGCTCGGGAACGATTTTTTTAGCTATTTTAAGGAGGGTGATTGGGTCTATTCTAGTAGTGTGATGGGCGTGATGATTAATCCGGCCGATTCGGGTGATAATCCGGCGGGTTTGGGGTATATTACGGCAGGTTCGAGCATTAATCCGCCAAAGTTTACTTTTTACACAAGTAAGACCCGCCCTCAAAACGAGCAGATCCATTTCATTTCACGAGCGAATTTTTAAATGCATAGATGACGGCTTGTGTACGGTCCTGGACTTCGAGCTTGTCAAGGATGTTGCTGACGTGGGTTTTCACGGTTTTCAAGGCGATCACAAGTTCATCAGCGATCTCCTGGTTCGTCTTTCCTTCTGTCATCAGCATCAAAATTTCAAGCTCACGGTTCGTCAAATCTTCATGAAGAGGCCGGGCATTGCCGCGCCGCATTTTCGTCATCATTTTTCCGGTCACTTCAGGCTCCAAGACCATCTCTCCACGATAGGTAGCCCGGACCGCATCTGCAATCGTACTCGCCTTCGAGGTTTTCAGCATATAACTTGTCGCACCGCTCTCTAACGCAGGATACACCTTCTCATCATCCAGAAAACTCGTCACGATGATGATTTTCGCTTCCGGCCATTTGGCGATGATCTGTTTCGTTGCTTCGATCCCATCCATCTCTTTCATGACAAGGTCCATCAAAATCACATCCGGACGCAGCTCCAGGGCAAGTTCGACCGCTTCGCCGCCATCCCCTGCTTCACCAACGACTTCGATATCCCGCTGATTCGACAGATATGCCGATACACCGATCCGCACCATTTCATGATCATCTGCAAATAATACTCTAATCATCTTTCTCCTCCCCCTCTCGAATGACAGGTATCCTTACTTCCAGCCGTGTCCCTTTGTTCGGTACGCTGATGATTTTCAACGTCCCGCCCAGCTCCAGGGCACGCTCATGCATATTCTGCAGGCCATAAGAGCCCGCTTTGCTCGTTTTAACATCAAAACCGACTCCATCGTCGACGACCCGCATCAAAACAGTACCTTCCCGTTCTATGCAAATGACTTCAAGAACGTTCGCCTTTGCGTGACGTAATGTGTTCGAGACCGATTCCTGTAAAATCCGGAACAAGTGGTCCTCCACCCCTTTTTTCAATGGAATCGGTTCAAGCTTCCAATCGATTTCAAGCGGTACTTTCTGTGATAGCTCTACAAGCAATTCCTTTATTCCTTCTTCAAGCGTTTTGCCTTTCAATGCCACCGGTCGTAAGTGTAAAAGAAGCGCTCTCATTTCAAGCTGCGATTGATGGATCATTTCTTCGACGAGCTTCAACTGCTTGCGTTCTCCGGTATCCGTCGATTCATTTACAGCGGACATCAGCATCGATGCCGCAAAAAGCTGCTGGCTGACGGAATCATGCAGCTCCCGAGCAAGTCGGTTTCGCTCTTCTGAAACAACCTTCTGGATCCGCTTCTCCTGATTCTCCGCTTTTTCATTGGCAAGCTTTTGCGAAAGCTTTGTCTGCTCTGAGATATGTTGCTGCACTTTTTCCAGATGTAACCATATTCCTTCGAATTCTTGCGTTTTCGTTTTGCCATTCGCCGCTTCAACTGGTCGTCCTTGTCCGATTTGGGAAAGCCCTGTTTCAACTTGGTCCAGCTGCTTCCGCCAGTACACCCCTGAACTGAAACCGAAAACGAGTCCGATTAAAATGCTCGCAAAGGTCGCGAACAAGATGAACGGTAAATCCACTATTTTACGGGACCACAAAAGTGACCAATCATTCAAGGGAAATGCGAAGAAAAACACACCGACCATGAAAGTGAGCAGTGTCAAAGAGATCGCTAAGCCAAGCAGGACTTGACGTTGGATGATGTTCATGTCCGCTTCACCTCAAGATCTCCGATGACCATTGACGTGATGATTTTCACCTTATGATGTGATTGATCATACCCTGCAGATTGATAAGACAGACATTGGTTGAACATTTTCGGTTCATAGTGCTCAAATATACGGCTTGTTCCGACGATCACAGAATGAGCAACACTGACATCAATTTCATATGGGACAAGTATTTTGATATTCCCGACAAGATTTCGAATGACGATTGTCGATTCGCCCTTAGGCAGAACAGTATTCCCAAGGTCAATCACCGTATCGCCGATTCCGCACTGAATATTCACATCGTTCCACTCATATGCATGTTCTGGCGTTTGCTGTCTTCCGAACAGGTTGTTTTCTAATAAATTCTTGCGTTTATACATTTCCTGATCACTCGAGACAGTCATCGACTCGGTGATATCAGGCTTGATATGCGCTGGATCCTGTTTCGACTGGGCAAAGCGGATGACAGCATAGATCAAGATTGCTACAAGAAGAAATTTGAAGGCCATCGTATTCAGGATCGTCAGAGTAAAGGCTATGACCCCGAACCAGAACAACAACTTCCCGATCGTCATATAGTATTTTTTCCGCCCGACATAAATACAACCAGCAGTAAGGATTAAAAAGAAAATGGGACCCATGCCATGAAAAGAGATTTCCAACAATAAAAGAATGACCCCGATTAACAATAACCAGCTCATTTTATCTGTTTTTGTTTTCATTTATGTTTTGGGCCCCTTTCTGTTTTGACAGCCTGTTGACAGTGGATAAGCGGCGGATCTCTTTGTCAGTCTTGTTCGTCGGTACTCACGTAGGACGAACTACGCTCCGTTCCTCCCGAACTTCGCTTCCGCGACCTCCTTGCTTCTACACTGTCAATATACTTTGAGGGATAAGCTTCGGATCTCTTTGTCAGCCCTGTTCGGCCGCTTTAGGCAAGCTGTCAATTTTATTTTCATGATGTGAACTTTTCATTCGAAAAGTTTTCAATTATTTATTACTGCGTATTATTCCCAAATTGTTTCTTTTTGGTAGCACTTCTAAAGAAAGCATTAGGATAATTTCCAGGCATAGAATCCCGGAATTTTGAACTTCCTTTGTAAAATAGACGAATAAGAAACAAGTAGTTCAAGGCACGATGGTTTTGAGGAACAGAAAATGAAACCGGCTAAAAACATCACGTCCTATGACAACGGCAGTACTAGCACGTCCTGTGCGTCGGAAATACGCCGTTTATCATTCGGATAGAAAAAGGCGCAGGGT
Organism: Alkalihalobacillus sp. TS-13; assembly: GCF_019720915.1. Taxonomy (GTDB): domain Bacteria; phylum Bacillota; class Bacilli; order Bacillales; family Fictibacillaceae; genus Pseudalkalibacillus. The sequence continues at coordinate 247,196 of NZ_JAHKSI010000003.1, read as the reverse complement.
TCCCACGCCTTTCCACCTTATCCCTTATAGCATACCATTTTTTGCTTAAACGGTAGAATGCTTTTCCTCTTTTTGCATTTCTTTTTCCAATTGTGCGATTCGTGCATCGATCGTGTGACGGTGATAACTTGAGTTCACCTGATGTTCCAAACGATCGAGGTATTGCTCGATTTCACCGAAACGGGAGAAGGATTTGCTTGAGAATTCGTTGGATGAGACGACCTTATCCATACGGTGATGTGCTCGCGTGATGTTTTCGCGTCCCATCAACTCCATACGCTTGATGTACATGTCCTTCAGCTTGTGCTGCATCACTTCGTATTTCTGCTCAAGTTCTTCAAGCTGTTTCACCGCGTTCTCTTTCGAAGCCTTGAGACGCTCAGCCCGCTCACTGTATTGGGCTTGTTCTTGAGCCGCGAAATTATGAAGCTCTTCTTCATTTGCCTTCAAAGCGATCTCCGCTTGATGCTTCCGTTTTTCAGCTAGTTCAGCCGCTTTCTCATATTCGCGAGTGAACTCCTCACTCAACAAGTATTGCCGTTCAACTAGCTTTCGTACCTTCTCAACTTCCTTTTCGCATTCCCGCAGATACTGATTGAGTACACTGATCGGGTTCTTGCGTTCTTTTTCATCCAGTATATCGTGAAAATCCGCTTCAATCGTCTCTTTCAATCTTCTAAAAAGTTTAGCCATCGTTCAATTCGCTCCTTTTAATTAGTTTTGATTAAATTCTGCCCATTCACGCTCAAAGTTCGTGAACGGATCGTCTTCTTTTTCAATTTTTTCAGTGACGTCGTCTTTCTTATTCCATTCCTTGTACACAACATATAAGATGTACAGGGCAACAACTCCTAAGATTGCAGGCACGTTTGCGACTGCGATGCAAAGTGCGATGATCCCGACCGCTGCCCAGAAGATTTTCTTAGATGACTCATCAGTCTTCGTAAATTGTTTCACCGCGTAATATCCGATGACGAGACTGAGTGCGAGCCCAATCATTGGCCCGAGATTTGCAATAAGGACGATCGCCGCAATTGCTCCTAGAATGAATAGTCCTAGTTTTTTCATCGTTTTTTCCCTCCTTCTTTTCTTGTCTCTATCGTATCTAGAATCCGGTTTTTCTATAAGGAGCCTGAGCTTTAACTTTTACTAAGACTTGGGACGTAGTTAACTATCGGAAATTCATTTTTCACTGAAAAAAGCTTACCGAAATTAGTCGATAAGCTTCCGTTTTAAGGTGATGGTACTATCTTACTGTTCGGCGTAATTAATATGAATACCCGCATGTTTCTCACAAAAACGGCGTGATTTTTTACAATGAGCTGTTAAATCGACTTGTTGATTTCAAACGAAATTCACGAGACTCCTGCGGGAACAGCGAGCCAGACGAGATCCCGCAGCGAATTTAGGACCTTCGACGAACAACCACATGTGGTGAACGTCGAAGCTGGCACATTTTGGGCTAGTGAGCGAGGAGGCTTGCGGAAGTGGGTTAATGCAGAAAAGTGATGTCTAGCTCAGCGACCAGTCACTTGGATCACTTCAATCTTCCTGCGACGGCGAAAGCCTCTTCGTCAGTTTTCCAGTGACCTACGTGACTTATCGGGTCGCTTCCGCATTTCGTCTGCCCGCGGAAAGGGAGTGAATTTGGACAATAATAAACAGAGCCTTTTCCCAAAGTAAAAGCCAGGGCATCATGCCCTGGCTCTAAGTATTCTCTATTTAAAAGATTTAACTCCCAAATAATGGTCTTGCCAATAATCGATAGTCAGGTCAGTCACTTCTACACCGTCAGATCCGGCATGGATCATCTTATTGTCGCCAATATAGATTCCGCTGTGCGAAGCTCCTTCTGTATCATAAGTTCCTTCGAAGAAGACAACATCCCCGACTTCTGGTGAATCTACTTGTTCTCCATCATATTTCCACATGTCGCTTTCTTTTCTTTCTAAATCAACGCCAACTTCTCCAAAGACATACTGGATGAAGCCGCTGCTATCAAAACCGTCTGGTGTCGTCCCTCCCCAAACATATGGTGTCCCAATTAGACTTTCTGCGATTGAAACAACATCAGATTCTGAAGCTTGTTCATCAGAAGCAGAATCATCGGAACTCGTTTCAAGTTCAACGGAATTTTCTGATGTTCCGGATGTTGATGATAATGCCTCCAGCGTTTCCGTGCCTGCTAAACCATCTACAGTAAGACCTTGTTCAGCTTGAAAATCCTTTACTGCTTGCTCTGTTATAGGTCCGAAAATGCCATCCAGGTTATACGAGTAATATCCGAGTGAGTCCAATTCCGTTTGTAACGTCTCTACATTTTCCCCGCGATCTCCTCTATCTAAGACCGATACGTTTTCTTCATTGCTAGAAACACTTTCTTCAACAGGTTTGGAATCAGCATTCGCGAATACACCGTCACTTAAAAGTGGTGAGACTGCCAGCGAGGCAACCAAAGTTGATGAAATGACATACTTTCTTGCAGACGATCTTGATGTAAACATTAAATTCCTCCTTAATGAACTCTAGTTTAGTAGCGCGCCCCTACCGGTTTGAAAAACACGAGTCTTTCAAACCAATTCCTAGTCTATCAAACGAACCCTGTAATGAGGTTGCATTAACATTAAGGTGGTATAAGAAACTGTTTACACGAAATAAATGAACTATGAAATCCCCTTCCACCTCAGGTTTCCGCAAAATCCAACTCCAATTAGAATCACAAAAAAACACCCATCAAAAGGGCTTGATGAGCGTTAAAATATTCCTTTAAATGCACGTTTTTTCTAAAATCTGTATGATATGTGGATGTTTTATTACAGAGATTTACCAGTAAAATCCAGAATAACCTTCGTCCCGACGTTCAATTCACTTTCAACCTTGATTTCTCCTTTGTGGACTTCGATAACCTGCTTGGCGATGGCCATGCCGAGCCCAGATCCTTTATGAACAGCACTTGTATTCGTTCCGCGATAATAACGATCGAACAACCGCTCGAGCTCCCGTTTTGGGATTCCCTTTCCATTGTCCGTAATTTCGACAACCGGACCTGATTTGACACGTACCTCAATTTCAGTCTCTTCAGGATTGTGAACGATCGCATTGTATAAAAGGTTGGAAACAGCCCGCTGTATCAGCTTTTTATCACAAAGGAATGGAACAACTTCCTTATCAGATGTATATTCAACCCTTGATTGGTCATGATCCGGATGGTTGAGCAGATCGATGACCGTATCACGCACAACATCGACGAGGTTTTCATCTTTTCGGTCAATTGCGACGAGCTCATTTTTCAACTGATACGTCAACTTAAGATCTTCAATCAATTCCTCCATGTACTTGGATTTGTTGAGAATGATATCGATATACATTGCACGCTCCTCCTGTGCCATCTTGTAGTCAGGGTTGACGAGCACCTCGGAATAGCCTTTGATGGATGAAAGTGGCGTCTTTAGATCATGAGTAATGTTCGCGATCCATTCTTCACGCATCCCCTCCGTCTTCGCCCGTTCCCGCTCATTGGATTGTAGTGAGTCAGATAGCTCATTCAAGCTGTGGTTGACATCCTTGAAAACACCTTTTTTGGTCTGCATTTTTGTATACGTACCCTGCGCCAGCCCCTCAATTCCATCGATCACCTTCAGCATCGGTTTGACCAGCTTTTTACTAGAAAGATAGCCGATCAGGATTGCGAAGATCAATACGACAATCATCGTTCCAATAAGCAGCCTGTTTATATCCCTTAAGATAGTGTCCGGATTGAAATTAAGGGAGGCTTTTGATACTTTATCGACCGGATAACCCATTATGTAGCTGAGTTCTCGTCCTTTCTTTTCAAGTATCCCGACAAAGATCGTGTAGCCTTCAATCGCTCCTGAGTATTTATAATTGAAAATCAGTTTACCTGGCGTATAATGCTCTGGGGCTTCCTCCGGTTTGTACTTGCTGAAGATCTCGTCTCCACCCTCATCAAGTACCTGGATCCAGCTTCCGTATTGCTGTAAAACGTCATCTCCGTTCTCATCAAGTGTAATTTCATCATTTTCAACGTTGATATGCTCTGCAAAATCAATTGTGATACTTGGAGCGTTCACACTCAAAAATTGATCGGGCTTTGGTGTTCCGCCATAAAATAAAAAGAACGTAATCATCATAAAGCCGATGAAGGAAAGGACGATCGTCACGATAATTGCCGTCAGGAAACGGCTCGTCAGTCTCCACTTCATATCAGCCACCTCTTGTCGACAGCTTATAACCGAGACCCTTGACGGTTTTTATGTAAGCCGGCTTTCCGGGTTCGTTTTCGAGCTTTTCACGCAAATGTCGGATATGAACCATGATCGTATTGTCATAACCGAGATAATCCTCACCCCACACCTTTTCACAAATGTGGCGTTTGCTAAGGATCTGATTTGCATTTTGAGCTAAATATAGAAGAAGCTGATACTCTTTTGCGGTGAGGACCACTTGCACTTCGCCCTTAGTCACCTCGCCGTGGTGAGGATTGATGACGATATCCCCGAACTCGATTCGTTCATCATTTTGGTGTTCATTGATCCCCATGTATTGGTTGCGTCGAAATTGAACCTTGATCCGGAAAGCGACTTCCTTCGGGCTGAACGGTTTCGTCACATAATCATCGCCGCCGATTCCAAGTCCCAACAGCTTATCGACATCATCTGTCTTTGCTGATAAAAAGATGATCGGCACGACTGTGATTTCCCTGATCCGCCTGCACACCTCGAGTCCATCAATGTCAGGCAGCATGATATCCAGGACGATCAGATCCGGCTGTTTTTCTTTGCAAATCTGGATTCCTTCAAGTCCTGTCGCCGCTTTATAAATCGTTTCAAATCCTTCTTTTATAAGTACCGTTTCAAGAAGATCGAGAATCTCCTTTTCATCATCCACAAGCAGGATCTTCTTTTCCGAAAGGCCTTCCACATTAAACATATGATTCACCTAATCTCTTCATTGTCCAACCTAAACAATATCTCTTTTCCGGAATTGCAATAAACCGACACTATTGATCAACACAAAGGTACTGATGCAGACCACATACATGATGTCGTCTTTATTTCCTGATTCGAACATATCTACCAATGAAGTGTAGATCGGATAGGTCCAAGGATAATAGATCCAATACTTAGCTGAATTTGCAATGAGCATCGACGGCAAGGCCAGCCCTATCCCAACAGCAAGCGGAACACCGATATGCGAAAACCGGAAACTGATATAAAATTGGATTGCGATGATCGGAAGCGCGGCAACAATCGCAAGCATCGATCTCCCGAACATTAGACCATACGGGATATCTCCAGATGCATTCAGCGAAAGACCAGCTGCCAAAAACATCACTCCGAGCATTATGGCGCTGTATACGATCAACAGCATTGCAGTCACTAGTTTTGATAGATAGACGTTCTCCCGTTTGACCGGCAGCGAAAACAATTGCTTCCATCCGTCATTATGATGCTCAATCCGAGCGATGATGGCGATGATCACTGCAATCATGATCGGAAAAATCAACGAGGAAAACTGTGATATGCTCCCAATATAGAGCATCTTCCATAGATCAGCATCTTCACCTATGTATTGCGCAGCAAACATCCTTCCCTGTAAGATTGACAACAGAGGAAGAAAAGTCGCCAGTAACAACAGCTTTGAGCGTTTCACTTTCAATAATTCGATTTGCAATGCTTTTAACATCTTTCTACCTCCTTAGATTATATCCTTTTTCTGAAATAGCAGCATTCCAAAAATAAGCAGGATGACACCTGAACCAAGTCCTCCGTATAAAACAATCGCAGGGTCAAAATCGGGTAGATTACCAGCCATATAGGTATAGAGATAAGGATAATACGAGCTCAGTCCTGTATCTTTCACTAGAAACACACCCGCCACGACCATCCCGACAAAAGCAAAGACCACTGGCATGATCGGATTCTTTACAAATGTGCTGAGTCCGTTCTGAATCGCCGCCACACCTAATATCGCTGCAAACTGATAACCGACGTACTTAGTGAACATCGTGATAGGAAACACTTCTGGAAAACCAATGATTTTTCCAACAATGAAAAGACCAGCTGTATTCAATAGGATAAGAGCAAAACCGAAAATAACGATCGTCAAATATTTTGATAAAAACACCTGGCTTCGTGTTACCGGCAAACTCAAAAGCTTTTTCCAGTTATCGATTTTCGTCTCATACTGGTTGATGAACATGCTGATGATCGCGATAAAGACAGAAAGGAACAGTCCCCAGCTCAAGACGTTATGGTTCTCATTCACAAGGACCTCCCATGAGGAAATGCCCTGTTCCTGTGCCTTCGGAAACAGATAATCCTCATAACGGATGAACATATCAAGAAACATCGCCGCTGTTGTTCCAGTCGGGATGACGAGAATGAACAACCATAATAGGTTCCTTTTTTGCTTGATCATCTCCGTTTGCATAAGGCGTATGACATTCATCGTTTACTCTCCTCCTCCTTCGTAACGGATAAGAAGATATCCTCAAGCGTATCCTTCTGTTCACTCAAGTGTGTCACAGCGATTTCATCCAACACGAGCTTCTTGTTGATCGTACTCGGTTCGACTTGCTGATCCTTGATAAACAGACGGCCGCCATTCACCTCGATACGATAGCCCATCTCTTTTAACGAAATTAGTGCATCCTCCATCGGATTTGCCGCGATCTGAAGCGTTGAAGCACTTTTCCCACGAAGCTCCTGCAGCGTACCCTGAAAAATCATCTGCCCTTTATTGATGATTCCGACATGATCAGCCATCAGTTCGATTTCACTCAAAATGTGGCTCGATACAAGCACGGTCATTCCTGATCCCTTGGGCAGACGTTTGATGAGATCACGCATTTCATGAATTCCTGAAGGATCGAGTCCATTTGTCGGTTCATCCAAAATCAATAACTCTGGATTCCCCATTAGAGCCTGGGCGATTCCAAGGCGCTGCTTCATCCCGAGTGAGTACTTTTTCACAAGCTTGTTTTTCACATCAGTAAGCTTGACGACACCGAGCACACGATCGATCTCCCTTTTTGGCAGGTCAAGAATCTTCCTTGTGATATTCAAATTTTCATAAGCGGTAAGATGTCCATAATAGGATGGGGATTCAACCATCGATCCGACCTTTTTTAAAATATCGATCCTGTTCGATTTCAATGGTTTTCCGAAAATCTGCACATCACCTTCAGTAGGATTGATCAGTCCGAGAAGCATGCGGATCGTTGTCGATTTCCCTGCCCCGTTCGGACCAAGAAATCCGTATATCCCTCCTGTCGGCACCTTCAAGTCCACCTGATCCACAGCTTTAAAGCTTCCGAATGACTTCCTCAGCTGATTCGTTTCGATTAGAAAATTACTCATTACGTTCGCCTCCTTTAAATACAATTGCAGTATATCGAGCGAACCTTAAGGATGATTTCAGCTAACCTTAATTCTTCCTTAATTTTCATGTGGCGGTTTTTGGAAGGTTTTTCCGGGTGCGAAATCGAATACGAATGGTGTTAGGAGGAATCGATATGGAAACAATACATAACGTTATCGAAAAGTATTTCGCGAGTTGGAATGAGGCGTTTGACAGTAAAAATAGTAACGTGATCCGGGAACATATGTCTGAGCGTTTCGTCGGCTATTGGGGAAGGTCCGGGATGGATGAGCCGATGCAATACGGTTACAACTATGATCTCGACAATGTCCTTGCGCAATATGACGATGCACATAAAAGTTTCGAAATCTTATCGCACATTGAACGCAAGCCTGGCGAGGAATTCCTTGTCATCGGCACGGAAACGAATGTCATCCAGGGTATACCCCACCATGCGAAGGCGATGTTCATTTGGCGGAAAGAAAACGAAGAATGGAAATTACAAAGGGAATTCATCGAGCTCGAGAAATGATCTGGTGGAATGATGAATACGATTATATGGGAAAACTTAGAGGACTTTGGCTGCGAATACCTGCAGGCAAAGGAACGCGGCGATGAACTGTCTGTTGAAAGCACGATTATTTTGATCAATGACGGAAAGCCTTTGAAGGTGAACTATAAATTGCTGTTGGAGAAATGGAAAACGAAAAAAGCGACGATCGAAGTGGATCAAACCTTTCTGGAAGTCACATCGGACGGTGAAGGGATCTGGTTCGATCAATACCGGCGCTGGATCCCTGAACTCGATGGAGCGATTGATATCGATATTTCAACAACACCCTTTTCAAATTCACTCCCGATCAACCGGTTTGATTGGAAAGTGGGGGAATTGAGGGATTTCGAAATGGTCTATTTGGCTATACCTTCATTGCAATTGAAAAAGGTCCACCAGAGATATACCTTTGTGGAACAAAAGAGTCACTCCCGGATTTTTCGATATGAAAGTCCAACCTATCAATCCTTGATCACAGTCGATAAAGAAGGACTGGTGATTGAGTACCCGGATCTATTCAAACGGCGGTATTGATGGTATGGTATGATATACTGATTGAAGCGAAAAATGAAATGGACAATCAAAGGATGGAATGCAGCATGGATGGACAAAATCGCGCCAACATACAGCCAGGTGTCGAGGTCGACATCGTATTGAAAAAAGATCAAAGAACTGGGAAGTTGACCCGGGGTGTCGTGAGGGATATCCTGACGAATTCCAGTTTTCACCCGCACGGCATCAAAGTTCGCCTTCAAGATGGACAAGTCGGCCGCGTAAAAGAAGTTTTCAATAAGGAAAGCTGACCGAAACTGATATTTCGGCCAGCTTTTTTTCATTTATTTTGTTTGTGGGTGGGTGTTTTGGGGGCAGGTTACGCAAATTTGGTGTGCGCTTGAGCAATTTCAAGGTAAACTTGAGCAATTTCAAGGTAAACTTGAGCAATTTCAGGGTAAACTTGAGCAATTTCAGGGTGATCTTGAGCAATTTCGGGGTGAACTTGAGCAATTTCAGGGTGATCTTGAGCAATTTCGGGGTGAACTTGAGCAATTTCAGGGTGCGCTTGAGCAATTTCAGGGTGATCTTGAGCAATTTCAGGGTGATCTTGAGCAATTTCAGGGAAGTCTTGTTCAATTTGGTACGATTTTACTACGGAAAATCGCTTCATCTTAAAGCCACCCCGCCTCTAGCTCAACTTTTATAAAACAAATACAGACCGAATCCGAGGGTATCCCTCCCCCAGCGCAGATAGGTTGAACGCCACTTCCGGATCCGGTCGCGCATCGCGGCCACGTCTGGATCATCGGAATTCTCCAGACAATACTTCTCCATCGAAGAAGAGTATAGCCACTCATATGCGTCCCACTCATCCTCACTTGTCACATGCGCCCACATCGGAATCAAACCAAGCTCTTCGCCCACCGCAATGTTCTCATGATGGGTCAGCAACTCTTCTTTAGTCGCTCCTAGCGCCTCCAGATACGCCGCTTCAGGTTCCTTTTTCCAGTACCCTTCACCGGCCAGCAGGTATCCGCCGGGCTTTACTACTTCACTCATTTTCTCCAGAGTGAGCCGATAGTTCCCGAGAGCATGCGTCGCCCCCAGGCAAATCGCAGCATTGAACACTTCATCGAGCTCGCCTATCACTTTTTTCGCATCGTTATTCAAAATTCGTAATTGACCTGGATCAATCCGCTGACCCGCACTTTGACGAGCAGCTTTTATAAAATCTTCTTCAATCTCAATGGCTGTGCCCACCACATTATGGCGCTCGATCAAATTGATCAGCACGCCACATTTGCCTGCTCCGATATCGAGTACTTTATCCCCGCTGCTGAATGGGATACGATCCATTGTTGCCCTCAGCTTTTCCTTACTGATCGGATTGCAGATTTCATGGTTACGGTGCGCGATGACGGAAAATTTGTTTGTCGCCATTCTCTTCCTCCCCGTTTAAAAAGTTTACTTTGCGTCGACCAGTTCACCAGCATACAACGTTTTCTCCTTGAGCTGAAGGTCGAGTTTCCGCGCAAGACTCTTCAACGTACGCTCTTCGCCTGGTGTTACGATTGAAATGACGGTTCCGCTCGCGCCTGCTCTTCCGGTACGTCCAGAACGATGGAGATATTGCTTTTCGTCTTCTGCGACATCTACCTGGATGACATGTGTAAGCCCTGTGATATCAAGGCCACGAGCTGCTACATCCGTCGCCAGCAGCAAGTTCGTCCTTCCATCTCGGAATTGCTGCAAAGCATACTGACGCTCATTTTTCTTCAATTCACTATGCAAAAGACCAACCGGGATCCGATTATAATCCAGTTTATCTGCCATCACAGACAGATCGCCAATGTCTTTTCCGAATGCGAGTCCCTTCATGTCCTTCAAGCGTCCGATTTTCTCTAGAGCTTTCGCTTTTTCCCGCCGTTCCGTCACGATATAATAGTGGTCTACTTTCCCGTTCTTCTGAGTGGCACGGTTCACTTTGATAAGCTGAGGATCATCCATGAATCCACGGCCGACCTCTTCCGTTTTTTCAGGTAAGGTCGCAGAAAACAGCAGCACCTGACGATCCGCCAATGTCGACTTGATGATCGACTCGATCGTTTTCAAATGCTCTGGTACAAGCAGCTGATCGCCTTCATCGAGAACGATCGTCTTCACTTCATGCATTTTCAACTTTTTCATCTTAATCAATTCTTCAACACGGCCAGGTGTCCCCAAAATGACCTGCGGACTTTTCTTTTTCAGTTTTTCGATCTGTCTTTTCACGTTCGCACCGCCAATCAGAGAGGCTCCAGTTATCCCGCTTCCTTCAGCCCATTTCTGCACTTCCTCAAAAATCTGCATGACGAGTTCACGAGAGGACGCCATGATCAAGGTTTGCGGGTCTTTTTTTGCTGGATCGATCTTCTCTAAAATCGGCAGCAGATAAGCAAGCGTTTTTCCCGTCCCAGTCGGAGATTCCGCAATCACATCCTCCCCTTGTAAAATCACCGGGATCGCTTCCGTCTGGATTGCTGTCGGTTGTTCAAAGCTTGATTTTTCCCAGGCTTTTTGTAGAAAAGGCTTCGTTATATGTAATGATTCCATCATCATTCTCCTTTTTATAAAAACGACTTTGTCTTTGAATAGTTTGGTCAATTATGAAGCTCACATTCAGACGCTTCACTACTAGCCTACACCATGTGGAATCCGTTGAATAGAGACCTTTTTTCTACTAATAAAGATAGTGCCGAAAATGAAGGTTGTTTTCACGGTGAAGCAGGTCGTTTTTTGTCGATTGGCCGATAGATGCTCCATTTCGGCCGTAACAAGAACCGTCAGACCAAAACGGAACAAGGGTTTATTTACCATTTGTCGAAAGAGATTGTATAGAAACTTGATAGTTGGAGGTTCTGATCATGAACGAAGCCATCGTAATGCGCGAGAAATTCCAAAGCGATCCTTATCTTTATTTCGAACAATACCGTAAGCATGGACCGATCCATTACGGTCAATTCTTCGGGATTCAGAAAATCGTCGTCACTGGATTTGAAGAAGCAGAAGCCCTTTCAAGGATTCCCGTTTTATAAAAGAATACCGCAGGGTCGTCCCACCTGAGCAAAGGGTTGAAATCCCGGAGCGTGTCCAGCCTGTCATTTACCTGATGAACAATATGATGCTGTTTCGCGATGCACCGGATCATACGCGCTTACGCAAGCTCGTCAACAAAGCGTTCACACCACGGATGGTAGACAAGCTGCGTCCGCTGATCGAAGAGCTGGCAGATGAACTGCTCAACACTAGACAAGGAGAAAATGAACATGAGCTGATCCGGGATTTTTCATACTACCTCCCCGTTGCCGTCATAGCTGAACTGATCGGTGTCCCAAAGGAGGATCGCGGCTATTTCAGGAAATGGGCCGATGCCTTTGTCACATTCATCGATTTTAACACCGACATGAAAGAATTGGAGGCTGTCTCTGATGATATCAAGGACTCTGGAGAATACTTCCGCTCCCTCATACAAAAAAGGCGTGCAGAACCACAAGACGATTTGATCAGTGGTCTAATCGCTGTGGAAGAGTCCGGGGATGTGTTGAATGAAGATGAAATGGTGGCCACCTGCCTCCTCCTGATGATCGCGGGTCACGAAACGACCGTGAATTTGATTACGAATGGGTACTACACGCTGGTGAAGCATCCGGAACAGTTAAAGTTATTGCAAAACGACCTTTCGCTCATTCCGAATGCATTCGAAGAGATTTTACGATATGAACCGCCAGTCCTCATGACCTCACGAGTTGTATCAGATGATCTCGAATTTTACGGACAGTATTTTAAAAAAGCAGAAGAGGTTATGCTTGTATTGGGAGCAGCCAACCGCGATCCACGCCTGTATGACAACCCGCACGAGTTCGATATTACACGGAAAAATATCAAGCATCTGTCATTCGCATCAGGACCGCACTTCTGTCTCGGGGCACCGCTCGCAAGGTTGGAAGCACAGATCGCCCTGGAAAAACTCGTGACAAGATTCAAAGAGCCGCTTTTATCTGAAGAGCCCCAGTGGCGGCACAACATCGTCTTCCGCGGGTTCAAAGCCCTTCATCTGAAAGCGGAAGTCATATAGTATTCTTATTTCACACAAAAAGGGGCTGTCCTAAAAGAAAAGTGTAAGACACCTTTTGGGACAGCCCCTTTACATTAAACAGATTTTGTCGGAGCTAATTCAACAGCTTGCCTCAAAGCTTCTGTCAGACTTTTCTCATCAGCGATCCCTTTGCCAGCGATATCGAATGCGGTACCATGATCTACACTAGTCCGAATGATCGGAAGTCCAACGGTTATATTGACACCTGCATCTAACCCGAGCACCTTGATCGGTCCATGACCTTGATCATGATACATAGCGACAACAATATCAAAATCTCCACGGACTGCTCTGAAAAATAGAGTGTCTGCAGGTAGTGGACCTTGAGCATTGATACCCTCTGAATGAGCTTTTTCTATACCTGGGACAACTTGTGCTTCCTCTTCTCCATATCCAAATAAACCACTTTCTCCTGCGTGAGGATTGATCCCACATACCGCAATTTTCGGTTCTTCAATACCAGCTTTTTTCAATGTATCATGAGCCATTTTGATAACTTGGTAAACCCGTTCTGGATTAATTTGTTTCACAGCATCAATCAGTCCAATGTGAGTCGTCACATGAATAACCTTTAACGTCGGTGCGGATAGCATCATTGCATAATCCTTTGTTCCTGTTAATTCCGCTAAGATTTCAGTATGTCCAGGATACTTATGTCCACCTAAATGAAGTGCTTCTTTATTTAAAGGAGCCGTACAGATGCCATCGATTTTCCCTTCGTTTGCAAGCGTGATCGCTTTTGAGAGAAATTCAAACGCTGCATGGCCGGCTTCTGCGGAGACTTGTCCAAATGGTAAGTTATCTGGTATAAGGTCGAGATTCATACACGAAACAACGCCAAACTCATAGGTGCAATCATTGACTGATTGGACACTTTTAATTTTTTGCTGGCTGCCTAGTACGTCTTTTGCTTTTTCCAAAACTTTTGCATCTCCAATAACCAATGGGTTACATAAATCGTAAACTTGTGATTTCTGCAGGCTTTTCAAAATAATCTCAGGCCCAACTCCCGCAGCATCACCCATCGTTATCCCAATAACTGGTTTACTTTGAGTCATAAGTGTGTTTCATTCCTTTCATGTAATACAAAGCATTCTTTAACGTATCTCTATTTCCAAAACCCCCGGCTTTTGTCACCGTCCACAACTTTTGATCGTTAAAATTAATTCTGCCTAATGGAACTCCTGCTTCGATTTCATCCACAAGTTCCATTTCCATTACATTCATTGCTACACATACGTCTTTAGCTGTATCGCCTCCAGTCAGTATCAACCCGTCAATGGAAGTATAACGTAGTATATACTTTGCAATTTGACCTAGTCCTTTTGAAATCTTACTACCAATCTCTTCTTTAGACAGTCCATTGCGGTTAGCATACTCTATTGCAGCCTTACGGTTAGATTCATTATTATCAACATAGATTACCAGGTCCTTCTTCTCCTCTTTCCTATCCAAAAGTGTATGGGGATTGAGTGTTTCTTCAAGGATTAGCAGTGGATCTATTTCTATCATTTGAATATTATCGATCTTATCTAGTTCAAGTAGTTGTTGTTTTGTTCTTTCAGACAAACTCCCAGACATCGTTAGAACTTGATTACTTGTTTTATCTTCCAGATTAATAGTCTCGTTATAGGAGTTCAATGACAGTCCTTCGGGCAAGTGTTCAATCAAGCCTGCTGACCCGACCCATAGCACATCAAACGATAAATTACCGAATTTCCTAGATATCTTTTTTAAATCCTCTTCACTTTCCGCATCACAAACAAACCAGCGATTGTTTCGAGCAACTTCATTTTGGATATACGTTGCAAATTCAACATCGTCTAATTGAGCTTGGGTTACCTTCGCAATTTCATAGTTACAGTATGGTTTAATAAGTTCTGAGATATCACTCTGAGTTACTGGAGTTTTCGGGTCTTTTCCGAATTCCGTATCCGAGACGAGTTCACCATCTACGTAATGTTTTCCATCTTTTGTGGTCCTACCCATTTTGGGATAGGCAGGTGCAATGACGACCAGATCAGGATTCAACACTTGGTCTACAGCACTTATTTCAGATCCAATATTCCCTCTCAGGGTTGAATCGATTTTTTTATATACAAAATTAACTTGATTCTCCAAATAGAAAGAAGCAGCATGATGGACTGCTTCATATGCACCTTTATTTGTTAAAGAACGACTGTTTGTATCAATAATCACTACATCATTTTGATGTTTACTTTCCATTTTATCTATATTGACCATTACAGATGTAAGGAACCCTTTTTTGGCGAGCTGGACTCCCGTGTCATTGGCTCCAGTGAAATCATCTGCAATTATTCCTACTCTCTCTCTCATAGATGACCACCCTAACTTGCTGACTTTATTTCTCCTTTTTCAAATCGATAGCCTTTTTTCTCCATACGTTTAACAAGAAATCCAATATATAGTGGTAATAATATTGCGGTTGTAACAGTCGATGCTGCAACCTGAACTGTAGCAAGTTCTGCGACTGGAGCGAAAGTTGAACTAGCCGCCGCAATGGCTGCTGGGGTTGCCACAGCGTTCCCTGCAGTTGAACCTTCTGAAGCACCAACAATCGGATTCCATTTTAATGCTTTAAAGATAAAGTAACCTGCAGTACCTGTAACAAATACAGTCAGGAGACCAAGGACCACTCCAGTTAAACCACCTTCAATGATTGCTGCAAAATCGATACCCATACCAAGCGCAAATGCAAAGAATGGAATCAACATTGCACTACCTTTATCCAAGAAGGAACGCATATCTTCATCCAGATTACCTAAAACCATACCCACAAGGATAGGGAGTAATACTGCTAAAAAGGATTGGAATGAAAACATTCCATCTACGAATCCCATTGCTCCGAAGATCGACAATGCTACCATTGTTAAAAAAGGTCCGTCATTCAATGCAAGTAATGAATAGGCTGCACGGTCTTCTTCTTTCCCATATTGCCCGACAAGTGCCACATATAAGCCACCATTACTATTTGTCATCGCAGCGATTACTGCAATTGGAGCTAATCCTAGCCATAGACCATTATCACCTGCAAACATATAAGCGATTAAGCCGAAGATTGCACCGACAACCCACTTCGTTCCCAGTAAAGCCCCTCCCTTTGCAAGAGAAACTCCAAATGTCTTGACGTTGATTTGTGCCCCTGTACAAAGCAGGAATAATGCAATCAAGGTACCTGCACCGTCTACAAATAAATCTTGTGTGAAGTTACCGATCCTAAGGAGATCAGGCGCTAATGTATTTAGTGTTGCAGCAAGCAACAGTGGGACTACCATCATCCCACCAGGAATACGTTCAAGCGTTGCTTTAATCTTCATTTCAAATTCCCCCATCGAATAATTATTAATGATAAGAAAACGTTTTCAATTACATCCTAAAAGAATGTGATTTATTACGCAACACCGAATTAATAATTTGTGAATTAAATATTCTTAATCGTTTCATTTTGCAACACTTTATATAATAAAAAAGACGCAAATTATTATTTTTTTAATTTGCGCCAAAGAGTCGAACGATTAATTCCTAATCGTTTTGCTGCTTTCGATTGATTAAACCCTTCTTCTTCGAGTATCTTTTGAATGACTCGTTGTTCGATTTCTTCTAATGTTCCCTGTAATAGGAGATTATTCTTTGGAGATGTTTCCCTACGGATCTGCAGTGCATTTTTAACATGGTTAGATTCGATGACATATCCTTTCTCCCCTAGTACAAGGGATTTTATAAAGCGTTTCAATTCGGAAACATTTTCATTCCAATCCGTGTCAATCAATTCTTCAATTGCTTTTTCTCTTATTTTGACAGGATGAGTACCTAAATTTTGATGAAATTGCGCAACAAAATAGGCTGCTAAACCTTTAATATCTTCTTTACGTTGTTTTAGCGAAGGGAGTGCTAATTCTACTGTATCGTTCTCTAAAGAATCGTCGATCAAGTCTGGCACCTGTACCTTACTTGTAAGAATCACCGTAATTGAATGTTCCAATAAATTATGGATAAACTCTCTTAATTGATCTATTCGATTGGTATCTAGATGTTCAATGTTGGTCAGATTAACAGTTGAACTCTTTATGTTGAATGTTTCTTTCAACTGTTCCCATTCACAGTTCTGCATATCTATCGTTAATAAGTTCCCCGTTCTATTTTGTTCATAATGGATAAACTCTGCCATAAGTCCTTTCCCTGTCCCTTTTTCTCCGTATAGTACATAAACCCGTTGTTTGGAGATGGACTTTCGTATCTGGCTTGTTATTTTTTTCATCATAGGACTTTCTGCAATAATGACTGGTTTTGGTATACGATTCTTTACTTTTAACCATTTATGATGTTCAGAAAATTCCTTTACGGTAAAATACATGATTGTAAATGACTGAGAAGCGAAATTACAAAGTTCCCCACTTACTTCAACCTGCTTATTTTTGAAACTTACTGTTTGGGTTGCATATCCATCTTGCTCAATATCATCCCTGAATTTTTTTAATTCTTTGTTGGATAGTGGTACCCTTTGAACACTACTCCAATTTTCATATATCTGATCACCTTTTGAATTCAAAATAAGTATATCTTGTTTTTTCGATTTAAATATTTTTGACAATAACTTAATAAGAGTCTGGTTACGTTGGTGAAATTCGTATTCTGAGTAGGCGTTACTGAACGCCTCATAAATCGCTTCTCTGCCTGATTGTATTAAGATACCTTCAAGGTCATTTTTTTGAGCTGCATCTACCGTAACAACATCGCCTAGAACAACCTCAAAACCATCTTTCTTCAGTTTGTAAACAAGTGGATCAACGTCAATAGCTGATTGTATCGAGTAAACATGTATAGGTAATTCCAATAAATCTATAATAGATTGAGCACCTATTGTAATATTAGGAAAACCAACCAATGCTTTTTTCCCTTGAAAATCATTAGCTAATGTAAGTGTACGCAGCATGTCATAACCTGATAAATGGACGTCAATCACACTAATCGACACAAACGACTTTATCAATTGTGCCGTGCCACCTCGGCTGATAATGACATCGTATCCATTCTTCTCAGCCCACCTTGCAATTTCAGCACCTTCTTCCAAGTTTCCAACCTCTATCTGGATATCCAATTCTGGATATTCAGTTTTACATTCTTCTACAAGTGGAACCATGGATGGGTATGGTGCAATAAACATTGTCTTTATAGCCATTCAATTACCCCTGTTCATTAGTTAATTCTCTATTAAGTATAGTCATCTAATGATGCATAATGCAACACACTCAGTTTTCATTTATCATTTGACTTAATGAGAAACTAACAACCGAGAGTAGGAAGTCATATAAGTTTCTCTTCCCCGGCACATCGGGTACAATTTTATTAAAGGAAGGCGTTGTTAATAATACTGTTGATTTCTGACTAAGTATGATTGAAGCGAAATTTGCGACACTCCTGCGGGAAAAGCGACCCAGGCGAGACCCCGCCTTTTTTAAAAGGATCTTCGACTTTAATAATGAACTTCGACTAAATACCATCACGTTCTATGGTGAACGTCGAAGTCAGTACATCCTGTACAAGTACGTCCTGTGGTGAACGTCGAAGCCAGCATAAGGAAAGCTTCTTAGAATTCTCACCGCAGTAACACATTGATTGACATCCTTATGAGTTAGCCCACGCAGAACCAAGTCTTTGTTTGGTTCGAGCCTCCTCGTCAGTCCTCCAGTGATCTGCGTGACTAAACGGGTCGCTTCCGCTTTTCTTGTGCCCGCGGAAAGGGAGTGAATTTCGCAAAAATCAACTATAAAGTATAACAACGCCAAAGGATAAAAGGATGGTGACTGGATATGAACATTGTCGTAGTTGGTGCTGGAGCAATCGGAGCTTACTTCGGCGGAAGATGCCAGGAAGCAGGGCAATCCGTACAATTTCTCGTGCGTCCGAAAAGAGCTGAACAGCTTCGTAAGAATGGTTTGAAATTGCAAAGTCCGCATGGTGACTATGAATTTGTAGACTTGAACATTGCTGAAGGTTTGGACGATATCCATCACGTCGACGTCGTTTTATTGGCTGTGAAAGGGTACCATTTGAATGATGAATTGATCGCCGATTTGAAAGGATTGGTGGAAAAAGGAGCGACTGTCCTTCCACTCTTGAACGGGATTGAACATATCGGGCAGCTTCAACGCGAATTAGGTGAAGAGGCTGTTATGGGAGGTTTGTGTTTTATCATCTCGACCCTGGATGAGAACGGACATGTCATGCATACGAGTACACAGCATGATCTCGTCTTCGGTTCGCTCCATCCATCGCAGGAAGAACTGAGCCATGAATTGGAGAAGATTTTCGACAATGCGAACATGGCTGGAGTGCTGAGCAGCAACATCCTTCCCGGACTTTGGAACAAGTATATGATGATCACCGCATTTTCCGGTGTAACGACAGCCGGTGACTTGACACTCGGGGCGATCCGAGAATCATCGAGGACGGTGAAGCTGGCTGAAGAGGTTTTACACGAAATGAAACTGCTCGCCATTTCGAAAGGGGTCGACATCACCGACGACCACGTTCAAAAAGCGTTGGACCAGCTGAACAGCTTCCCTTCAGAAGCGACTTCATCCATGCATCAGGATAGACGGAAAGGCCTGCAAATCGAAGCGGACCACCTGCTCGGCGGCGCACTCCGGTTAGCGGAAGAAGAAAACCTGAAGCTGCCACACATCGAAACGCTCTACGCCCTTGTAAAACCGTATGAACTGAAGATGCGATGACAATTAAAGAAAATCTGGCAAGCCCAACCCTTATGCTCTGTTTAGGACTTTGTTGATTGTAAGCGAAATTCTCGGCACTCCTGCGGGACCAGCGAGCCATGCGAGACCCCGCAGCGAGGGACCCGCGAGGAGTCTCGCGGATCACACGCGGAAAGGGAGCGAGCTTCGAAGAATTAACAAAGCCAAATATAAAGGAACCTTCTCAGCGATGAGAAGGTTCCTTTATGTACTCAGGATTATTGTTGCGGACTTTCTTTTTGTTTGTGACCTGAATAATTTTTTGCCAGTTTAAGAGTCTTCGAAATGACCTTTTGAACATCAATTCCTTTTTTCCTTAAGTTCTGAATATGAATGTCAGTACTCGTCATGATCCTCAAACACTCCTATCATTTTTAAAAGATTTGTCCGTCCAAGTAAAGATTTCAGTGTATGTATTCCCTATTCCTTAGCTGTTAACCCTGAAATTCCAATTTTATTTTCCCTCATAAATATAGACGTATTTGCCTCTCATTGGTTGCATATATTTTGAATTATTTTTTACAAGTTGAAAGAAATCTTCTTAGAAGATGATGTTGGATTCTCTACATCATACTATATAATCTCCTATACATCGATTCCTAATCTATAGTTCGTTCCTTTTTACTATTTTATGGGATAGGGAGTTTTTTAAATTAAGGTTCTGAGCAAATTTTGCTTGTTCTCAAGTAACTTTTGCGTATAATTGTAACTTTGCTCTGTAATCGTACAACTTCCGAAAATAGTACAGCAACACTCTTTCGCAAATTCCACTTTTCAAATCAGGAAATAATGGGTATGGAACAAAAAGATATTATAGAAGAAAACACGAAGGGAGCACTGTCGTGGAACTTATTTCTTGGTTCGAAACGTGGGTAACGAATGTATCTAACTTCTTATGGACTTATTTACTTGCCATTCTATTAATTGCCGCAGGTATCTTTTTAACGATCCGACTACGCTTTTTCCAATTCCGTTTTTTCGGACATGCGTTAAGCCAAACGATCGGGCAAATCTTTAAAAAAGACAAGCACACAGGTACGATCACCCCTTTCCAGGCCTTCACATCAGCTCTCGCTTCGACAGCTGGGGCAACGAACATTGTTGGTGTACCGGTCGCCATCGCACTCGGTGGACCTGGAGCCTTGTTCTGGATGTGGATGGTCGCACTGATCGGAATGGCGACCAAATACTCTGAGATCATGCTCGGAGTGAAATATCGGGAAAAGAACAAGAAAGGGACATGGGTCGGTGGTCCGCAGTATTATATTAAGAAAGCACTTGGTTGGGATAAAATGGCGGCAGCCTTCGCTTTCTTCCTCATGATTGAGGCGATCCCAAGTTTGATGGTCCAATCCAATTCCATCACCACACAAGTTGAAGGTGCTTTCGGATGGCCGACACAAATCACCGGCCTCATCATGTGTGGATTAGTCGCAATCGTTGTATTCGGAGGCATCAAACGTATCGGGAAAGTGACCGATAAAATGGTTCCGTTCATGGTCATCACCTACTTGATCGGGGCTTTCATCGTCATTTTCGCTCATATCGGCGCACTGCCAAATGTATTCGGAATGATATTCACACATGCATTCACACCGATTTCTGCTGCAGGAGGATTTGCGGGAGCCGGAATTGCTCAAGCCCTCCGGTGGGGAATAGCACGCGGGCTTTACTCAAATGAAGCCGGTCTCGGAACTGCTCCGATTACACATGCAGCAGCCCAGACAGATCATCCGTCACGACAAGCTTTATGGGGGATTTTCAGTGTTTTCGTCGATACGATCGTCATCTGTACGGTTTCAGGTCTCGCCGTGCTCGTCACCGGAACTTGGACGGAAGTAAGTGCGGATAACGCACCGAACATGATTGGTACTGCCTTTGGAACGGTGATGGGAGAAACGTTCGGCGGAAGCTTTATTGCCATCTTCCTATTCTTCTTCGTCATCACGACGGTCGGTGTCCTGATCTTCTTTGGTGAAAAACAGGCGGAATACTTATTCGGATTGAAAGCATCAAAGTTTATGAGAATCATCTATATCGCAGCGATTTATGTAGGTGCGATCGGCGGCTTGCAGTTCGTCTGGCAGTTTCTTGATCTACTGCTCGCATTCGTCCTGCTCTGTAACATCATCCCGCTCGTCTTCTTGCATAAAGAGATCCGCGCGATGACAGATGACTACATCAATCGGATTTATCGTAAAAAAGAGGGAAAGCCTTCGATCCAGCTATTTTCGGATCAAAGTGACAAGGATATAAGTTAGTGAACTAAGCTGAGTAATTGAAGTGAACAGATTAATTCAAAAAATGAACAAATTGAGACAGGATAATATACATCCACAAACCTATACCCACCAAAAAGGAAACAAGCTTACCGAAAAGTCACTTCGGTAAGCTTCCTTATTGTGTTCCAATTATTTCGATCCGATTTTCTTCAATTCAGCCTCAATCGCTTTATCGATTTCACCCTTAGCTTTCGTCAAAGAATCTTCTGCCTTTTCGTCTAGATTCGATTTCCCAGCTTTCACAGCCTCATTCTTTGTAGCTTCTGTTTCTTTTTTCACGTCTTTATAATACTTGTCCAGCTCACTTTGGTTTTCCTTGATCAGTTTCTCTTTATGCTTTTCGATCTCGCTTTTCGCGATTTGGACATTCGAACGGATGTCATCCTTGATCTTAGTGATGATTTCATTCTGCTTGTCTTCAGTCGCTTTTTCAATTTCAGGGAACACCAATGTGTACAACTGGATGATTCCGTTTTTGATGTAGGTATTCCAGCTATCCCCATAAGCCGCATAAGCCGTTCCGCCGAAAGCACCGAAAGCTACCGTCCCTGCCATAACAATTACAACGGTCCTTTTCTTGCTCTGATCCATCCATTTTTTAAACATAAAAAATACCCCTTCCTAAGACTTGATAATTAGAAAGCGGTCGGTTGCACTACTAGCTCCTTCGCATCCAAGTGCCCAAATAAAGATACGAATTCACAGCCCCCTCTATATTCCCTTTGTATTATAACCTTCCAACATAAGGATGTTAATGAATCCAAATGCCCATTAAACGCTTTCCGGAACCGGGAACAAACTACTATCTTCTCAAATAAAGAAAACTTGGCAAAGCCAAGCCTTTGGCGCAGGCTGAGCTTTAGTTACGCTTATATTGAAGAAAGTATTTTATACTTTCTTTAAATGCAAAAAGGCAGCTCATCTATCAAGCTACCATTGTTCACGATCGGGATTCTGCTGTTCTAAGAGGTCGATGATCTGCTCATTCTGGTCCCTCTGTTCCTCGAGAAGGTCTCTGATATCCTTGATGTACATGATCACATAATAGGCAGCATACACTGCACCTGCTAAAATCAAAACCCAAAAGATATTCAGCATCTATTCTCTTCCCCCCTCCTCCCATTCCTCCTTAACTACTTTTACATGAGTAAGCAGAATTCCTCCATTCTTCAGCGGATCACTTTGTAATCCATCCATTCCGGGGGAAGGAGCTTTTGATATTTCGGTGTAAGGAAGCGATCGTCAACAAGTACGATCGTACCGTAGTCATCTTCTGTCCGGATCAATCTGCCTCCAGCTTGAAGGACCTTATTGATGCCGGGAAACACATACGCATAGTCATAGCCATTCTTCTCGTTTTTGTTGAAATACTCCTTGATGATGTTGCGTTCAAAATTCAACTGTGGTAGCCCGACTCCCACAACGACGACGCCGTTCAGGCGATCTCCTTTTAAATCGACACCTTCTGAAAAAATTCCGCCCATCACCGCAAACCCGATCAGCGTCGTGTCCTTTCCTGCTTCAAATTTTGCCAGGAATTCCTCACGCTCCTCTTCAGCCATCCCGCTGTTCTGCACAATCGCATCATAGCCCCAGTCCTCTTCCTCGAACTGTTCGTAAACCATCTGCATGTAGGCATATGACGGGAAAAAGAAGAGATAGTTGCCAGGCCTCGTTTCAACGAGATTTTTCATCATCGTCAAAATCGGTGCAACAGAGCGGTCACGGTCGCGATACCGCGTCGATAACGGATGGATGAACACGTCTGCATTTTCTTTTGCGAACGGCGACGGAATCGATATCGAGTAATCGCCCTCCTCTGCCCCAAGCATATCTTTGAAATACGGGAGCGGAGATAACGTCGCTGAAAAATAAATCTTCGACCGATATCCTTTTCCGAACAGCTGCAGCAAGTGCGACGGGTCAAGACAGAGCATCTTGATGTACACTTCACTTTTTCCATATTCAAGGTACGTCACGTAACGTTCATCATAAAATTCCGAAATCCGCACAAAATTTTTCGCGTTAAAATAAGCTTCCAGAAGCTGTTCCTGTACTTCGCTTTCCTTCTGCTCAAGCAGTTCTTTTTCCGCCTCCGTCACGAAAGCCTCCATCAATCCAAGCAAATCATCCGGAAGTTTTTCCAGCTCCATCTGACGCGTGTCTCCGCATTGCTTTTTTAACATCAACAAGTGATCATTAATTGCTTTCGCCGTCTCAAATACGCCTTTGTTTTCCGTCTTAAAAGCGCGCTTCAATTGCAAAAACGGCGACTTGAAAAGCTCAGCTGAGAACATTCCCCGAGCCCGATCCACAAGATTGTGCGCTTCATCTACCAGCAGGACCGTCTTTTTTCTTTGCTCCTCGACAAAACGTTTCAGCGAAATCCGCGGATCGAAAATGTAATTGTAGTCTCCGATGATCATATCAGAAGTATAGGCAACATCGAGCGAAAATTCGAATGGGCACAGCTTGTGTTTCCGTGCATAATTTTCAATGGTAGTGCGGTCCATCAACGTTTCGTTCGCTAAAATGTCCATGATCCCATCGTTGACCCGGTCATAATACCCGTCGGCAAACTCACAATAGTCCTTTTGGCAGATCGTCTTTTCCTTGAAACAAACCTTGTCCTTTGCAGTGATCGTCACAGAGCTCATATGCAGACCTTTGTCTTTCATAAGTGCGAGCGTCTCCTCCGCTGCGGTGCGGGTGATCGTTTTTGCAGTCAGATAGAAGAACCGCTCGAGATGCCCTTCCCCGATTGCTTTTACGGTCGGAAAGATCGTCGAGACCGTTTTTCCGGTACCAGTTGGTGCGTTAGCGAACAGATCTTCTTTATCTGCGATTGATTTATAGACTGCTCCGGCAAACTTCCGTTGACCAGCTCTGTATTCGTCAAATGGGAAATCCAGTTCTTTTATGCTGTTGTTTCTTTTTTCTTTATGCCCAAGAAGCAGCCGAGCAAAGGGCTCGAATCTTCCCACGACACTCATTATGTAGCTTTCAAGTTCGCTGTAGGTATAATCTTCGGTGAACTGTTTCTTTTCCTCCGTCTCGACATGGACATACGTCAGCTGGACTTTCATTTTTTCAAGTTCATGCTCACGAGCGTACATATATGCGTAAAACTTCGCCTGTGCCCAGTGGACAGGGTTCGTCTCTTCAGTGATGTCAGACAGATCGCCTCGCGTCGACTTGATTTCATCGATTATGATCTCATCCCCGTTCTTGAGAAGTCCGTCACACCTTCCATCCACGACAAAAGAGAGCCCTTTGAACTCAATCTGCGTTTTCAGATAGACTTCTTTTTGGTCGGACTCTGCATAGGTCTTTTGAATTTTTTGATGTGCGATCGTACCGTCGGTCATCGAACTCGAAGAACGGAAACGATTATCGATACTGCCGCTCCGGTACACATATTCAACCAACGGCCTGACGGAAAGACGGACCTTTTTAGACATCTAATCACCTGATCTAACTCTTTTTTCGTATATAGCTATACCCTTAGTTTACTTGAAAACACACGTTCGCAAAAGGGGCGTGTTGCAATTAGAAAGTAGATTAGCGGACACCAGAGCCGTTATTTGTGACAAAAAGGGGGCTTTTAAAGAATTAGCGGACACCAGAGCCGTTATTTGTGAAAAATACAGTAGATTTTCTATAATTTCAGGTAAATAAGGTCTCTCGTGTCCGTTAAAGTCATCAAGAGTCTCGGGTGATCTGGAAGCTTCCTTACTTTGGTCCGTCAGGCTTTCACAGGAGTGCCGTGCCACTTAAAAACTAGGCTTTGTTAGTCTACATTGTTGATTTTAGTGAAATAATTATCATTCCTTTTAGAAGGCTTGTTAATCTTCGTTGTTGATTTTGAACGAAATTCACGACACTCCTGCGGGAACTGCGAGCCAAGTGAGACCCCGCAACGAACTGTCCAAGTTCGTGAGGAGGCTCACGGTTCGCCCGCGGAAAGGGAGTGAATTTCGAAGAAATCAACATCATTCTTTAACAAAGCCAAAAACTAATAAAAGACCAAGTGTATAACCCCTATATACACCTAGTCTTTCCGCGCTACGCTATATGAACGTCGGTCCGTCATAACAATGTGGACATTGTTTGTATCCTTTACCTTTCAACAGTTCAACCTTTTCAGCCTTCTTTTCACCTGATCTTTCATTTAGTGGAATCTGAGGGAGATCACATTTATCGCCAACGTATGCACTGCGGTGAATTTTTTTATGTTTGTGATCGATTAAGAATTTCGCCATTTTATCCCCCTTCCGGATAGTAAAAATCTACGCTTTTGGATTCTTCTCATGAAGTTTATTCATCGTGCTCAAACCCATTCTCTCCCTTCCAAAGTCTTTTTTTGGACGCAAAAAAGCCGAAAAGGAACATCTCCTCTTCGGCTTATGTCTAGCTCTAATGTCTAGCTCATTTCCACCTACTCTATGAATCAGGGTTGACGATCATCACAAGAAAACTGCGATCGATATCAAAATCCCAATCTATGAATACTTCAGATATTTCGCCTTCTATGTGCGAATTGATTTGATCCAAATTCAACATGCTCTTTTCAAGCTTCCCTTTTGCGTTCCGAAGGGCCACTTCTTGCCCATCGCGGATCAACTGTTTCTCGATTTCAACTAGAATTCCGTCACGTACGACGATGAGCGTCCGCGAATTGATACGGGTTGACCGGATTACTGCTGGTTCTTTTTCGACTTTTTTACTCATCCGAATGACTGCATCATGTACTTCATTTTTTCCGGAATAAGCAGCATCTACGTTGATCGGACCTGAACCGACGCCAAGGAAGACTCCTGATTGGTTTTCAAGCGACCAGTCATAATACAAATTCTCGATTTCAAGCTTCGTAATCAGTTTAATGTAGGATCTGATCTCCGCACTGATTGTATCCATCAAGAAACTACGCGTCTTTTCGACCGTCTTATGCTGATTCCCGCTGTATAGGACACGTTCCATCGGAGACAAAAAGTCCTTTACATAAATCACGACAAATTGATCGGAAATCGAAACGTAAACAGATCCTGGTCCTTTACCAAAATTATCACGAAGCACTTTCCCTACGTAACTGGAAATCTCACTTTGTTTTTCATTGATATCCAATGTATGCGTATGTTCATCTGAAGACGGAAGCTTCATATCCTCCATCCTTTCTATAGTGTAATGGCTAAGTGCAGATTTGAAAAGCGTTGAGAATGAATTTATGAAAAGTCCTTATTTAGTACTCTCATTCTTGCTTTTTCACCAAATCATGCAGTTAATAACCGGGACTTTCTACATACATTAGATACCCTGTTTTTTACAATCAGAAACCACCTTTATTGGACATTCAGTTTCGGACTCTCGATTGGAAGAGAGACTGTAACTTCAGTACCGACATCCAGTTCACTTTTGTAGCTCACTTTTCCGTTCATTGATTGAATGATTCTAAGTGAAACAGTGGTCCCTAGACCTGTTCCTTTATCTTTAGTCGTGTAAAATAGGGTTCCGATCCGATCCAGCTGCTCTTTATCCATGCCTTTTCCAGTATCGGTCACTTTTACAATCACAAAGTTTCCAGAGGACTTCACCTCGATTGTTACCGTATCCCCTTCACCTGTCGCTTCGATCGCATTCTTGACAAAGTTCACCAGGGCTTGCTTAAGCTGGTTACGATCTGTTTTTATAAGACAATTGGAGTCGAATTCATTTACGAGCTCAACACCATGTTTGACTGCAAGACCTTCCATCAAAAACATCACTTCATAAATGACGTCAGATAAGCGGAACGTTTCGATTTTCTTGAATTCAGGTTTTGCAAAGTTCAAATAATCGTTGATGATTGCCTCGGCTCGTCCCAGTTCACTTAGAACAAGGGGAATATACTCATAGCCCTCGCCTTTCTTTTCGGCTTTCATCATTTGAAGAAAGCCTTTGACGACAGTAAGCGGATTACGGACCTCATGAGCGATCGATGCTGCCAGTTCACCTAGCGTATTCAATTTTTCAGAACGCTGGATTTCCTGTTTCATGATATGGCGCTCGATAACCATTTCGTTTAACATAGCAGCAAAACCGATCCCAATGATCTGGATGGTACCGAACAGGAAAATGTTTATGAGAATCTCTTGATTGCTCGAAAACCCTTGGGTATTCATGAATGCTAATAGGATGCCAAGCATGACTAAAGCAGGCCAAGTACCGATGAGAATCGCCATTCTGACCCGTTTCTTAGGTTTATAATTCATGAATCTTTTTGTAAAAAGGAAGGGAAGGAGCGCTGCCGTTATTATACTTATGTAACCGAACAACAATGCATCTCCACCAAGGAATGTCCTTGTAAGTAAGATAAAACCTAATACGATTCCACCAGAAATCGGCCCGCCATACAAGCATGCCAAGACGAGCGGAACATAACGAAAATCCCAATAAAGTCCATAGTCGTAATGTGCGAAAACCAAACAAAGAAGCGCCGCAACACCATGTAATAGTCCATAACAGTAAGGAGATTGATCGATGCGACGTTTTTGGAACAGAACACCATATATAAGAACAGGAGCAAGGAAAATTAAAACATGCAGCAATAGCTTTTCAGCAAGCATTTTTACCTCCATAGATAATCAGGACATCCATACTAATAATACGACACATGAAATAGTTTTCCTCTTCAATCCCAAAAAACATTTACATTATTTTCAAAGAAAACCACGAAAAAATACCCAAATAACCCGCTGCGGTGCCCATTGCGGTGCCTGGCACCAATGTGAATCCCTTCTCCCCCAACAATTCTGGAATGGTGCCTGGCACCGGGGTGAACTCCTTCTCCCCCAATGCTTCTGAAATGGTGCCTGGCACCAATGTGAACTCCTTCTCCCCCAATGCTTCTGAAATGGTGCCTGGCACCGATGTGAACTCCTTCTCCCCCAATGCTTCTGAAATGGTGCCTGGCACCGATGTACTTCTAATAATAAAAAGTACCAGCAGATTGCTGGTACTCTTATTTATTGCTATGATTAGCAATCTTTGTCATTATCATCTTCTACGCCACCAATTGCTTCAAGCAGACGCTTAATATCTACGCCTGTTGCTGCAAAAGCGACAGCTTTATCACGCTTAGCTTTAGCAAATGCTACTGCACGCTTTTTGCGATCATCGTCATTGTTGTTACCATTTTGTGCACCCATGACAGCGTTGTTATTGTTGTTAAATAATCCCATTTTTTCACCTCCTTTAAAAATAGAAAGTGTTAGTGCGTACACGGTGTAGTCCGCGTATTGAACCACCCTGTACACCTGTTTACGACTGCAATTGTGCCGCAAAATTTTCATGCATCGATTACTTCCTTGACCGAAACTAGGATCACTGTCTTCAATAGGAAAAACAGCGCTTGTCCGGCTCTAATAAAAAAATCCTATTGATTCATTTACATAACGGATGAGGTGCAAAACCAGCCTTTCTTTTCATGAAAATAGGATTCGATTACTAGAGAAAACGGAAATGCAAATTCAACGAAATCTTTCACGAGGTCAATCTCAGGCTATGGAAATTGAATAGGGGGAGGTGGTGTAAGTGTTCGGATCGGTAATCGATATTCTTCGAAAACGTTGTTGATGGCAGTCGCTATCGCTGTTGCCGTTGGGTCATCTCCAATTGCAACAGACAAGGCAGCTGCTAAGTCTTTTTCTCGAATCGCTACTGCTGCAGCAGATGGCCCACCTTCTTTCAAAGCTGCCATTGCTGCGT
This sequence comes from Alkalihalobacillus sp. TS-13, assembly GCF_019720915.1. GTDB lineage: Bacteria > Bacillota > Bacilli > Bacillales > Fictibacillaceae > Pseudalkalibacillus. The sequence continues at coordinate 217,832 of NZ_JAHKSI010000003.1, read as the reverse complement.
CAACAGCAGCATCGATTGCTGCTCTTATTTCTTTTTCACGATTTTCAAGACTCATTAATATTAGCCTCCTTTTTACTAGGAGTAATACTAGTATATTGAGATTGGAAGATTCCGTAACGGTCAATCGACTAGATTCATAGAAATTTTTCATAGACATAAATGGATTTTTCACTTTAATAGAGGATCTTAAAAGGAATTTTACGATATTCCTGCGGGAAAACGCTCCTAGTAACACTCTGCATCGAGCAACAAGCAAGGACCTTGCGGATCGCCCGAGGAAAAAAAGAGACAAGTAAAAGGCCTTACCCGTAATGGATAAGACCTTTAGAAAATATTGATTAAGCTTGTATTCTAGTATCTTACAGCATCGTAAGAGTTAATTCTTCCATGTGCGAAATAATAACCTGTACCGTTGATATTGTCAGCTGTATTCTCGATCGCCGCACGGATTTGCGAATTGCTTCGACCTTGTCCTGCCAATAAACCTGCAAGACCAGCAACATGTGGAGATGCCATTGACGTACCGGATAAGTATACATAACCGTTATTCGGATATGTAGACGCAATATCCACACCAGGTGCCGCTACATCTACCCAAGAACCATAGTTAGAGAAAGATGCTAAGTTGTCATAACGGTCAACAGCAGCAACCGCGATGACATTCGCATAAGAAGCCGGCTCAAAAGTCGTGCTCACGCCATCGTTACCAGCCGCAGCAATAATCACAGAGCCTCTGTTCCAAGCATAGTTGACCGCATCTTCAAGTGTTTGTGTATCACAGTTACATCCTAATGATAGATTGATAACCTCTGCTCCAGCATCAGCCGCGTAACGAATGCCATCTGCGATATCCGCAAGTGAACCGCTTCCATTTGCATCTAAAACACGTACTGCAAGAATGTCAGTGTTCGGAGCCATACCTGCTACCCCTCGGGAATTGTTCGTTTCAGCAGCAGCCGTTCCTGCAACGTGCGTTCCATGCCCGTTCAGATCCATCGGTGTCCAATCATTGTCGACAAAATCGTATCCGCGAATCGTTTTACCGTCCAAGTCCGGATGGTTGTAATCGACTCCTGTATCAAGTACGGCGATTTCTTGATTGCTGCTTCCTCTAGCAATATCCCAGGCTCTTGGTGTATCTGTGTTTTGTGGTCCATACTGATAACCACTATAATACGTATCATTCGGTGTCCAGTTCACTTTGAAAGAGTAGTTCGGCTCAGCGTACTCAACATTTGGATTTTTCTCGAGCGCTTTGACAGCCGCTTCAACATTTCCTACTTTTAAAACTTTGAAGTCAGATTTTACAGCGTCATCATCAGCTACTTCTTTTACTCCGATTTTGCTCAGCGCACTGTTTTGAGCAGATTTCGAAGCCTTGTCTTTAAACTTGACGATGACTTCCCCTTTTACATACTTTCCTGCTTCATCAGAGACATTGACGACATTCGACTTTTCTGGCGCTTCCAGCTGATCACTGACTGCAGCCTCCCCTACCATTGGAAAGAGTGCCATTGACGCAGCGAGTGACAGTGTAGCTAACTTTTTGAATTTCATCCTATTCCTCCCTAAAAAAGTATTCATAAACAAATTCAGTCAAAATGTGTAAAATCCTGCGAAACCGTTATTGGGAAATACCAAGTAATATGAGTGGTAAAATCGGAGGTATACGGGGACTATTTTCCCAATATAAAAAGAATAGTTACTTTTTAAATCCAACTAATGTAAAAAAGTTTGGAAACTCTCCTTTTTACAATAATTTGATTTATAATCTAGATAAGGATATTTATGTAAAAACAGGGGGTGTGATAATTGAAGGTATTAAAAAGAGTCGGTCTCATTTCAGGAATTATAATCATTGGCATTCTTTCTTTCGCTCTCTTTTTCAGGGGCGGAATTATTCTAGATTCTCTCGGTGTACATTTCGATCATCCTTTTTCTAAAACGCTTGTTGTACCGCAAAATCATTCCGCAGTGGATGCAAATAACAATGGCGTAGAAGATCCGATCGATATCGTGAATGCTGCCCGGAAAGAAGTTGAACAGCGTACGAAATATAAAAGTGCGTATTATGCAGGCGGTTATCCGCCGGAGGATGAAGGTGTGTGTACTGATGTGATTTGGCGTGGGTTAGTCGGTGCGGGTATCCCATTAAAAGAACTGATGGACAAAGATATTGCTGAACATACAGATCTATATCCAAGGGTGAATAACGTCCCAGACCCGAATATCGATTTTCGAAGGGTACCGAATCAATTCGTCTACTTCGAACGCTTTGCAGAAGCGTTGACGACCGAACTGATACCTGGTGATATTGAGAACTTGAAGCAGTGGCAGCCGGGTGATATCGTCTTATTCCTGGACGGTTTCCACCATGTCGCCATCATTTCCGACAAACGTGCCAAAGACGGCACCCCTTATGTCATTCACAACAATCAACCTTTTGCAGCTGAAGTAAAGCTCTCTTCCTTCAGAACACCGATCGCCGGACACTACAGGTGGAACTACTAACCTATTAGGCGGTGTCTTCAGCCATTCTTTCAGCCGGTGCCTGGCACCATTTGAAACTCCTTCTGCCACAAGGAATCCGTTTCGGTGCCAGGCACCGAACTGGATGATAGCACAGGATTTGGACAAGCTTGATCTGACAAATATCGTCTGGAGAACGACTATAGTCTGCTTTCTTTTTTCGACACAGCCTCTCCATCAAAAAGAGGACGGCCTATGACCACCCTCTCACATTTTACAATCCAGTTATACGCGTTTTGATTTCGCTGATGACATCGGTAGTTGTCGCATTCCCTTTCAAATCCGGGGTTTTGATACCATCTGCCAGAACGTCTTCCACAGCCTTCAAAAGATAATTCGCTGCTTTTTTCTCACCCAAATGCTCTAGCATCATTTTTCCGGTCCAGATTTGCCCGATCGGATTTGCGATTCCTTTCCCTACGATATCCGGAGCCGATCCATGTACAGGTTCGAACATAGATGGATATTTTCCGTTCAAGTTGATGTTCGCTGCTGGTGCAACACCAATGCTTCCCATTATTGCAGCACCGATATCACTAAGGATATCCCCAAACAGATTGCTTGCGGCAATCACATCAAAAGACGCTGGCTTCGTAACAAAAAAAGCTGATAAAGCATCGATATGTGAGGATTCCATCTCAATATCAGGATAATTCTCTGCCACCTCTTTTACAGTCCTGTCCCAGAATGGCATAGAATGTACGATTCCATTGGACTTCGTCGCACTCGTGAGCTTTCCTCGCCGCTGTTTCGCCAGCTCGAACGCAAACCGCAACACACGCTCCGTCCCTTTTTTCGTAAAGATATTATTCTGGATCGCAATTTCATCTTCACCACGGTGAATCGTACCGCCAACCTCACTGTATTCCCCTTCACTGTTCTCCCGGACAATAACAAAATCAAAACCGTCCGGATTCTTAAGAGGAGACTCAATGCCAGGTAATTGTTTGGCTGGTCTGACATTGATCACTTGCTCGAATTCCCGCCGTACTTTGATCAAAAGACCCCAAAGCGACACATGATCCGGAACCAGCTTCGGATTCCCGACAGCACCTAGGAAAACCGCATTATGCTGTGACAATCGTTCCAATCCGTCCTCAGGCATCATCTCACCATGTTCGAGATAATATTCACAGCTCCATGGATAATGGCTGTATTTGAATTTGAAGCCACCGTGCACCTCAGCCAATGTATCCAATACGTCTAACGTTCCAGGCATGACCTCAGTCCCGATCCCATCGCCCGGAACAACGCCGATCTCATACGTTTTCATCACAAGCCCTCCTATGTAAATAAAGAAACCCCAAAAATAGGGGCCTCAACATAAAAAATTACTGACCAAGCTTAAGCTCACCCTTAAAGGCTGCTCTATAAACATCTCTTGTCGCTTCTAACGTGTATTTTTTCGGACTTCTTACAAGAAGGCGTTTCTGCTCGATTCCATTTTTCGCAAGTGTATCTAAATCACTCTCTTTGATACCGTATTCTTTAAGTGTCGTTGGAAGCCCAACATCTTTTACTAGATCTTGCAACGCTTTTACTACAGAAACCGCTAACTCCCGATCACTTTTTTCTTTCGTCGGTAGACCGAACTCATGAGCCAACACTTTCATTTTGGGTAAACATGCTGGCCAAATATAATCGAAAACATAAGGTAGTAAAACCGCATTAGATTCACCATGCGGAATTTTGAACAAACCACCGAGCGGGTATGCCAATGCATGAACCCCTGCTACTCCAGCATTATAAAAGCTTAACCCTGCGATCATGCTTCCCCAGGCCATTTCCCGCCGGGCTTCTTTATTAGAGCCATGCCATACTGCAGTTCGGAGGTTTTTCGTTATTTTCCGAATCGCTTCAAGCGAGAGCGCATCTGTAAGGTCTGTCGCGTTTACTGAGACATAAGCTTCAATTGCGTGTGTCAATGCATCAACCCCGCTTGAAGCAGTCACCCTTGATGGTAACGTATAGGTCAACTCAGGATCGATAATCGCGACATCTGCAAGTAAAAACTCATGTGTAATTACATCTTTCGTATCTTCTAATGAGAATACAGCGATATCGGTAATTTCTGCTCCAGTACCGGCAGTCGTAGGGATCAATACTTTAGGTAATCCACGGTCACTTAATGTTTTCGTACCTGTTAAATTCAAATACTCCTTAACAGTCCCTCCATTTTTTGCAAGTACAGAAGCCGCTTTTGTGATATCGAGACAACTTCCGCCACCGATCCCGATGACAAGGTCTGCACCAAATTCACGTACCGCATTTACTGCATTATCCCCCACATTTAAAGGTGGTTCTGGTTGGATTTCAGTATAAAGGGAGTACTCTACACCTTCTCTTTCCAGTACTTCTTCAACCCCTTGAGAAAGTCCTACCTCAACAACGACAGGATCTGCAAAAATCATCACTTTTTGGGCTTTAAACTTATGAACGATCTCAGTTACGTTCTTGACAGATCCTTCTCCTGTTATCAATGTCAGGGGTGAAACGAATGAATGCATGGTATCTCCTCCAAATTTATTATCTAAATCTATTTATCCAGTAAGCCGCTCATCATTTTCTTCTGAAACCACAGGTGTTGCTAGTTTCGTATATGCAAACATGGTAATCATTCCGACAAGAACTCCAAGCCCTGCTGCACCGAATGGGTTTGTAAAGTTAAGTCCGAATGGCAAATAAACGAACCAATAAGTCAACGTACCTGCCAGCAATGAAAAGATTGCCCCTTTCTTTGTAGCACGTTTCCAGAGTGCTCCTACGATCAGCGGCCCTGCAGTTGCAGATACAATTCCACCGATTCCAATCCACATGAATACAGATAAGAATTTAGGCGGTGACCAAGCGAACAAAATACCTGCGGCGATCACTAAGAAAGTTGAATATCGGCTGATCAACAACTCGTTCCTTTCAGCTTTTTCTTTCGAAATGTTGATACGGGGGACTATCGTCTTACGGTATAAGTCATTAGCCAGTAATTGGGTCAACGAAACAATCAAACCATCTGATGTGGACATGACCGCAGATAAGACTGCAACCGCAAAAAATGCAGCTACAAACGGCGGGAAAATCTCACTGAAGAGTACCGGGATGATTTGGTCTGGTGCAATATTTGCCCCAGGATCTATAACAGCAATACCTAACATTCCACCAAGCCCCATCAATGGCAAGATTGTTGCGAAAATCGTGCACCACATGATAAGCTTCTTCATTTCTTTGTTCGAGCGGACCGCCATGAATTTATTCCCAAGGTGAGGTAGGACACTGAATGGCAAGTGGGCTACAAATAGGAGCGCTACAAGCCAAAAAGCTCCATACGTTTTATCCCCTGGTAAAAAGAGCTGATCAAACGCTCCAGTAGGATTACGCTCTTTAATAAGCTGGACCATATCGTTGAAGTTCCCCTCAACACCGACACTAAACAGGAAACATCCTAAAACGACAATTGCCGTTATCACCATTAAAAATCCTTGCACTGCATCAGTCATGATATCCGAGTGTGACCCGCCCATGAATACATATACGGCAAGGACGATACCCGTGATGAAAAGGCCAACTTCATATTTTACACCCATCATTGTCTGGAACATCGTTGCAGCTGCAACAAACTGGGATACGACATAAAAAATCAATAGAATTGAAATGATTGTCAATACAATCCGCAAAAATTCACTATTAAATCGATCTCCTAAAAACTCAGGGATTGTACGTGTTCCAAATTCATCCCCATAACGTTTGATCGCTTTTGCAACAAACAACATCCCGAACACCGTTGCAATCGGATATAAAAGTGGGTACCAAAGACTTGGTGTTCCTAGATCATAAGCAAGTCCCGGCATCCCCATAAATGTGGACCCACTCGAAACACCGGCAGCAATTACAAGCGCGACCGTCAATGGGCCATAACTCGAACGGGCAGTCGCAAAGTCATCCGAGTTTTTCGTTTTCTTCATGCCAAAATATCCGAAAAGGACCATGCCGAGTAAAAAGACAGACATCAGAATCCAGGAGTACATTACAATAGAATTTTCCATACCCTACACACCTCACTCTTTGTCATCCAATAGATTTGTTTTGAATAAAATAAATGCCATGACACCCCAAGTACCTAAAATGAGAGTCGCCATAATATATAGAAACGTCATGAACATACACCCCTTGTTTTTAAGAATTTTTGAATTTCAGGATAGCGATCAACCCTATCAATTTGTTCCGAAATAGATTCATAGAGTACCAGTTGAGGCTTTTTCTTCACCTCCTCCAGATAAATCTCGTAAGACAAGTAGATCAGAAAAGATTCAACCTGGTTGATTCTCGGGACACTCCACGAGCGGATTTTATGAATGTAATGCCTTCTTAGAAATTCATGTCCTTCCTTTAGTGCTTTGTTCTGCGTCCATTTCTGGGAAAGGATGATTTCAGGGTCGATCTCAGTCTCTTCCGTCTCAAGACGCTGATCCAATATAGAAGTTTCCCCTTTTACAAGGTTGGTCATCAGGAACCGAAGGTCAGTCTTTTTACGGCCGATGAACGGCTTGTATTCCACATTCCACTTTGAGAAAAGGTACGGATAATAGAGTAATAGCTCTCTAGGGTTAGTTGTTCGCCTGTTACGAATTGGTATCGCTTTCATTTTTATCACCTCAATTTAAAAGCGGTAGTTTAAGCTGATCATCTTAAGCCGTGTCATTTCTTTGATGGCGTATTTGATGCCTTCATGGCCATACCCCGAGTCCTTCACTCCGCCATATGGCATATGATCGAATCTGGTCGTAGGAACGTCGTTGACAAGCACTTGCCCGACATCAAGACCATGAGCTATCTTCAGTGCCTGTTGCAAGTTGTTTGTGAAAACCCCTGCATTTAGCCCAAAATCACTTTCGTTCATCAAGTGAAGAGCTTCCTCATGATTTTCGACTGGTTGTAAAACCACGACTGGTCCGAAAATCTCCTGGCAGGACACCTTGTCAGATGATTGGATACCTGTTAAAACTGTCGGAAGAATACCATTGGCTTTTCTCTCTCCTCCCGTCAAAAGAGTCGCTCCATTTTCAATTGCTTCATCAATCCAACTTAGAATACGTTCTTGTGATTTTTGGTTGATCAAGCTGGTCACCATCGTCTTTTCATCAAGCGGATCGCCGAAAGTCACCTTATTCGTTTTCTCAACAAAAGATTGTTTAAAAGCTTCAAACACATCTTCATGTACATAAATCCGTTGAGTGCTGATACAAACTTGACCATTGTAGATGAATGCACCAGTAACTGCCTTTTCAGCTATTTGCTCAAGTGAATCCTTTACAGAAGCATCCACATACAAGGCAGAATTACTTCCAAGTTCAAGCGTCACCCGCTTCAATCCAGCTTGACTCTTGATCAGCTTCCCCACTTGAGGGCTGCCTGTGAAAGAGACTTTTTGGACACGGACATCATCGAGCATCACTTTTCCGAGCTTAGGACCTTCACCTGGAACAACATTGAAAGCACCATCAGGCAAGCCAGCCTTTGTAAACAGTTCAGCTAACATCAAGCTTGAAAGCGGTGTTTGCTCTGCTGGCTTTACAATGATTGTGTTCCCAGAAGCAAGCGCTGGTCCGACTTTATGAACGACTAGATTAAGCGGAAAATTGAATGGTGTGATTGCTCCAACAACACCGATCGGTTCATAGATCGTGTAAGCGTCGCGTCCTTCACCTCCTTTTGCCGCATCAAGTGGAATATATTCTCCAGCAATTTGCTTCGCCTCTTCTCCAGAAAAACGTAAAGTTTGAACGGAGCGGTCGATTTCACCTCTTGCGGCAGTAATCGGCTTACAGGCTTCTAACGCAATAACTCTGGCAAATTCTTCTTTTTCTTCTTCCAGTAATTCAGCAGCTTTATAAAGAATTTCAGCACGTTCATCCATTGTCAGCGCTTTCATTTTAATGAAAGCATCATGGGCACTATCAATAGCTTCCTTCATTTCCTGCTCTGTAGCATCTGCCACTTGAGCGATTTCTTCTTCTGTATGCGACTGAATGACTGCATACGTATTCGTAGGCACAACTTCTTTACCAGCAATAAACAAGCCTTTTTTCATATGTTTTCTCCTCCACACTTCATGAATACGTATTCATAATTTCTGAAAAAAGAGAGAACGAACTAGGTAAGTTCCTTTGTTGTCTCTCTGATATACAACTCTGGTTGAATCGTAATATTGATTTCTTTTTGAATTTCTTCTAACTCCATTAAATCTAATAGGTTTTCAATCGCTAATTGACCAAGGTTTTCTGAACTTTTAGGTCCCACTGTCGTCAAATTGAAACTTTTATGGGAGCTCCATTCGATATTATCCATTCCGATCAAACTGATATCTTCTGGGACGGAATAACCTTTTTCATGAAGGTAGTCAAGAATGAAAATAGCAATCGAATCCGTAGCAGCAAAAATGGCAGTTGGACGACGTTTTCTAGCTAGCATTGACTCCAATGCACGCTGGATTTCTTCAGCTGTTGTGTCTGTCACTTGGATAAAATGATCGGGCACTTCAATTCCTCGTGCACTAAGGGCATCATGGTACCCTTTGTACCTACCGTGGAAAGTCGACGTTTTCAAACCTCCGCCAATCCAAGCAATGTCTCTATGTCCAAGTTCCAATAGGTGTTCAGTCGCCATCTTTCCGGCAACAATGTTATCAATCTCGACATAATGCCCGCCTTTACGATGTTTACGATTGAACATCATAGATGGAATATCAAGCTTTTGCAACTCTTCAAAAATGGGATCATCATAGAAAATGGAAGAAAGAATGATTCCATCAACCTGGTGACTTAGAACGTCTTTATATACAGACATATTATCCCCATAATTCTCGAAATGCACGTTCGTATGATAACCATGTCTCTTAGCATAATTGACAATTGAAGTGGTCGTCTCCACGAAAAATGGGTTGTGTAAAGGACCAGAGATTAATGCAATTGACTTCGTCTTCTTATTAACGAGGGAGCGAGCAACTGAATTCGGTCGATAATTCAACTCTTCCATAGCTTGAATAACGCTTTCACGAGCCACTTTACTGACTTTTGACGGGTTATTCATAACTCTTGATACTGTAGACTGGGAAACTCCAGCGCGTTTTGCAACATCTTTTGATGAGACCATGGCCTTTTCTCCTATGAATACGTATTCATCACTTCTTGTTTAACACCTTAATAAAAAAATTACTTTATGTCAACAATTTTCTGAAAACTATTTGTGGTGGTACATATTAACAAAAAACCACACCGGCCATTCCGACCGATGTGGTTTCCACTTCTAACAACCTCAGCTTGCTTGTTCTACAGATTCTTCCTTTTTCTTATGTTTCTTTTTCCTTCTGAAGATTCGTTTGAACCCTCTTCCGATGTCGCTGTACAACATGTAAACAGCTGGGATCAAGACGAGTGTAATCATCGTAGCAAACAATAAGCCTGAAATGACGACGATTGCAAGCGGCGCCTGATACCCGCCAGAAGCCCCTGTCTCAAACGCTAACGGCATCATTGCCCCAGCTGTCGTCAAGGTCGTCATGAAGATTGGACGCATACGATTTTTACCAGCCTCAACAAGGGCTTCAGCCGCATTATACCCTGCATTCCGCAACTGTTTCGTACGATCAATCAGCAAAATTGCATTGTTCAACACAATTCCGATGAGCATGATGATTCCCATGCCCGACATCGTACTCAGCTCGCTCTGTGTAATGAACAAGCCGAGGATGACACCTACAACCGTCATTGGAATCACTGACATGACGACAAGCGGGTGCGCAAGATTGTTGAACTGGATCGCCATGACCACATACACTAAGAAAATCGCAATAGCCAGGATCATAACCATCTCTTGAATCAATTCCTGCTGTTGTTCTAAATCTCCAGCAGCGGCTACGGTATATCCTGAAGACGAATCATAGGACTCGATCACTTTTTGCACGTCACGATTGATGGATCCTAGATCGCGCCCTTCAATATCCGCCTGGATCGTGACAAAACGTTCTCCATCCACATGCGAAATCTGATTAGGTACTCCAACCGTCTCAAATTCTACATATTTTGAAAGTTTCTCCATTCCGACAGGTGTTGGAATCTCCAAGTCAAGCAGATCCGCTTCAGTCGTTAGCTTTTCATCGATCGCCAATTTGATCGGGATCATTTCGCCACCACTATCCATCTCACCGACCGGCATTTCCATCGATAATTGCTGGATCGATTGTTTGAGCTGCTGAGACGTCAATCCATCTTCTTCTATCGCATCTTCCTTCAACAGAATTTGTTGCTCTTGAGATTGTCGTTCATTGGTACTTGTAACAGCGACAATCCCTTCAATTTCGCTCAATTCCTTCTTCAAATCTTCCGAAATCAACGCGAGCTCTTCAAAATTTTCCCCTTTTACATTAATCTGTACCGGAGATCCTCCACCAGCCGACATTGCATTATCGACACTTTTAATCGGAAAATCTTCAGTCATTTCGCGAAGGGTTTTCAAAATGTCCTCATTAACTTCCTTCTGCTCTCGAGTTATTTCGTCACCTTTGGTCATGTTGATCGGGGCAAAGAACATATTCCCATTATCAATCACGTAATGGCTCTCCACATCTTGAACAGCAGACAACCGGTCATTCATCTCTTCCACGATTGCCCTGCGATCATCTAGATCAACGCCTGGTTCAAGATTGATCGCCAATTCAGCATAACGGTTGAGGACATCCGGCATGATCGTCATAGGTATCTTTGTCACCAAGAGCAATGATCCGATAAGCACGACCAAAAACAAACCGATCATCCCAAAGCGGTTGCGTTTTTTCTTCGCCATCCACGCGACTGTACTTCCATATTTTCTTATGAGCAGATTTTCTTTTTGATTCTCTTTTTTCTTTTTCAATCGTAAAAAGTTCTCAGAAAGAGTCGGAATAAGTGTAAAGGCAATGAGGACGGAACTTATCAAGGTTACAGCAATGACCACAGAAAGAATGATCATGAATTTACCGACTTCTCCACCCATCAAGCCTATTGGCAAGAACACGACGATGGTCGTCAGCATCGATGCAAAAACAGCTGTCGCAACCTCTCTGGTCCCTTGCAATACGGCTTGCACATTCTCTAATCCCTGCTCTTTCTTGCTGTAGATCGATTCTAGTATGACGATTGAAGAGTCAACCATCATTCCGATTCCTAAACCGAGTGCGATCAGGCTGAGCATGTTGAAGCTGTAATCCAACAGCCACATTGATAAAAATGTCAGTAGGATCGACGTCGGTATGGACAGGCCGATGATGACCGTCGCTCTGATGTTACGCAGGAACAACAATAGGATCGCAAGTGCGACAATTGCTCCGATGATAATATTGTCCGTGACACCACTGATGGATTCCTCCACATAATCTGATAAAGCGATGACTTCATTCATTTCAAAGCCTTGCACCAGACCCTCTTCTCGGATATCTGCAACCTCTGCACGGATCGCTTCCGTCATTTCAATTTGAGTGACATCAGAGACACGCCCTACTTGTATAAAAACAAATTCATTCGATCCTTCTTTCCAAACGGAAGAAGTATTCTCGATAGGTTGAACCTTGATATCTGCAAACGTATCCAACGTTTCAACCCCGTTAGCCGTTGGAATACGTAGTTTCTCCAGATCCTCCACATTCGTGAAAGTAGTGTCCCAGCGGAGTGTCGGCTGACTCTCTTCCTCAGAAAAAGCACCGAGGGAAGCCTCGGCATTTTCATTTTGGATGATTCCTAGAATCTGTGACGGATCCAGCTGGTATTCTAGTAATTTATCACGATCCAGCTCAATCAATACTTCGTTCTCTTCAAGACCCATGAAAGTCACTTCACGGACTTCCGGCAACGCCTCAAGACGCGGCTTAAGGGTTTCCTTTGCAAACAACGTCATTTCTTCCATCGGACCATCAGAAAGATCCATGTAATATTCAAATGGTTGATTCGTAGACATCTTATAGGTAAGGATTTCTTCAGCACCAGTCAATTCCGGTTTCATAGAGTTCACCGCTGATTCGACTTCGCGATACACTTCATCCCCACGGCCGCTTTCAAATGTCATCTGAAGACTCGCTCTTCCGATGTTGGTCGTCGAATTGACTTCCTCGACTCCCTCAATACCCGAAAGCCTTTGTTCAACCGGATTCGTAATCAGCCGCTCCACTTCAGAAGCATTCATCTCTCCAGCCATGACATCAATGAACGCTCCATCGAAGTCAACAGGCGGCATCAACTCTTTATCCAGCTTGATCGTTGCGAAACTTCCAGTAATAAGTACAAAAACGAATAACAATGCAACGATGATCTTACGTTTCAATAATAACTGCAGCAACCTCATGTATTCTCCCCCAAACCCTTGCATTTTTCATTTTTTTCCATTAATAAGCTCTATTGTAATACTTTTGTATTACACAAACAACAATAAGTAGTATATTTAAGGGAAAATTAAGATATTCTTTCCAATTTTTATTTAAAAGAAAAAGAGCCTGCCAGTACAGAACTCCAAAACACAACAACGACAAGCGTTTACAGGACTTGTCGGGAAAATGCATTCTCCGAAAATTCCTTTTAATTATACAGCTCTAAACCGAAACGGGTCGGAGGGATCAGGCTATAGTCCTCTTTCTTTTTTTGACAAGAAACCTGTCCAGTTTAGTTTAAATATGCCTTGTTTGAAATTACGAACATCTTTGATTAGTGTTGACACGCCTTCCTAGCGGCATATAGAATGTATACTAATTATTTTAAAAACAAAATATTATTAACTGATCCACTCGTATAATGTTGGAGATATGGTCCAAAAGTTTCTACCAAACTACCGTAAATGGTTTGACTACGAGAAAAAATAGGAGTTACTTGTGTACGTATAAACCTCCGATTATCCTTCTCTATGTCAAACCCTAGGTGAATCTAGGCTTTTTTATTTTGGGCTCTTTTATTCTTAAATTGATTTCTGCAAAAATCACTCCCTTTTCGCGAGCGAAACGCAGGAGTTTCACAAATATCGTATGAAGAGATATTCTATAAAAAGTCTATTTTCTAGGGAGGGAAAAATATGAGCCAGACTAAAGAGCAGTTGAAGAAATGGATTGCAGTAGCAAGTGGAGAGACACCAGCCGATACCGTCATTAAAAACGGTCGTATCATCGATGTCTTCAACCTTGAGATTATCAAAGGGGACCTCGCGATTGTTGACGGGATGTTCATCGGAATTGGTACGTTTAAGGGGGAACAGATCATTGATGCTGAAAACCGTTATGTCTGTCCTTCTTTCATCGATGGACATGTCCATATCGAGTCTTCCATGGTGACACCTGCTGAATTCAGTAAAGTCGCCCTTCCCCATGGTGTGACAACTGTCATTACAGACCCTCACGAAATCGCAAATGTATCAGGAACGGATGGAATCAACTTCATGCTGGACAATTCTAAGAACATACCATTGGATGTCTATTTCATGCTCCCTTCCTGTGTTCCGGCAACATCAGTAGAGAACTCAGGGGCAGAGTTGACAGCGTCTGACCTAGAGCCTTTTTATAACCATCCGAATGTCCTCGGATTAGCAGAAGTAATGGACTATCCTTCATTGCGGACAGCTGCTGACTCGATGATTGATAAAATCACTATGACTTCAAAATACAGCATGCAGATGGATGGCCATCTCGCCGGATTGGATCCTGACGCCATCAATGTCTACAAGGCAGCGGGAATTAAAACAGATCATGAGTGCAATACGGTTGAGGATGCTAAAGAACGTTTAAGACGTGGCATGTATCTCTTGATCCGTGAAGGGTCCATAGCAAAAGATTTGAAATCGCTGATACCGGTCGTCAACCATAACAATGCACGGCGCTGCCTATTCTGCACAGATGATAAACACCTGGATGATCTCATTCAGGAAGGAAGCATCGACTATAATGTCCGTTCAGCGATCCGGTATGGGTTAGATCCTCTGATTGCTATCCAGATGGCCTCCCTGAACGCCGCGGAATGCTATGGATTTAGGCAGAAAGGCGCCATCGCACCAGGTTATGAGGCTGATTTTCTACTGTTAGATGAGTTGGGTTCAATCAATATAAAAGAAGTCTATAAATCTGGACAGCTCGTGGCACGGGATGGTGAGTATGTCGGGAGTCTAGTAAAGAAGGAAAATCCAGGACAAAAGTTGCTGAATACTGTAAAAGTTCCAGAACTCGAGAAGAAAGATCTGCAAATTACGATCGCGAAGACAGGATCGGCGAACATCATCGGAATCATACCGAATCAATTGATGACCAATCACCTGCAAGAAACCGTCGTAGCTGAAAACGGCGTATTTGTCCCTTCTAGGAAAATGGATCAGCAAAAATTAGTCGTCGTTGAAAGACATAAAAATACGGGGAATGTTGGATTAGGGATCATAAAAGGATTCGGTTTCGAAAATGGAGCGATTGCAACGACCATCGCCCATGATTCGCATAATATCGTCGCTACGGGAATGAATGATGAAGATCTCCTGCTCGCAGTGAAAACCCTGGGAGAGATGAATGGCGGACTGGTCATCGTCAAAAATGGAGAAATACTCGCCTCACTTTCCCTTCCGATTGCTGGTTTGATGTCTGATCGAGGTTTCCGTTCGATTGCCGCTGGGCTTCAACAATTGAAGAAAGGACTTGCTGATCTTGGTTTCAATGGTGGATTCAATCCATTTTTGACCCTTTCATTTCTAACCTTGCCCGTCATACCAGCCTTGAAATTGACTGATCTAGGTCTATTCGATGTCAAAGCTTTTCAGCACATCGAAGTAAGCCCTTAACATAAATCAGGCAAATCCAAACCTTAGCGGACACAGGAGACCTTATTCGCTAAAAAACTCCATATTCTTAAAAAATAGAGGACACCAGAGGCGTTATTTGCTGTAATTCATGATAAAACACTATCCTTTAATAATAATACACAATTTTAAAAATTTTTTAATGAATGATCACAAAAGACTACCAATTACGAATAATGGTTTTCTTAACCATTCTGTTAGTGTTTACGAATTTCCGTCCCAATCTTGTAAAGGATGTACTAACTTCGATGTTCGCCACAAGACGTGGGGGTATTTAATCAAAGATCCCTTTATATGTTTTCCTTGCTTGCTCGCCTGTTCCGCTTTCACCGCAGAATATTTAAGATCAAGAAGAAACGCAAGTGATTTCTTGTGTGAAATCGCCTGCGTTTTAACTGTGTATATAGAACCTAGTTGTAAATTGTACCCTTAGTCATCATCACGATCGATTTCTGTTTCAATTACTTTCCCGTCGGTTGCTGAAATCTCTATGTCTGCTTCTCCCTTATCGGCCATCTTGATTTCAATTTCATACACATATTGGCCATCATCTTCATCCAGTTCCACTTCTGTGACTTTTCCAGCCGCCTCTTTTAACGCAATTTTGATGGCTTCATCCTTACCAATCAAATTTTCCTTATCAGCTGAACTCAAATCATCCCGATCGTCATCGTCACCGTCATCCTTTTTAACTGTTAGAACCTTGCCCGTGGAAGCATCGATATGCACTTCATGATCATCTTTACCTTCCACATCGACTTTGTAGACTTGCTGTCCATGCTCTTCTTCAAACTCAACTTCATCCACTTTGCCCTCTACTTCTTTCAGCGCGATTTCCTCCGCTTCAGACAGGGAAATCATCTCACTTTGGGAGCCTTTTTCACCTTCATTTGCAAGCACTACTTTCTTAGTTTCCTGAACTTCGTCATCATCCATCGCTTTCACAGCTCCAACTCCACCGATTGCCAACGTCCCTGCCAATGTAAACATGATGATCTTTTTCTTCATTTCTCATTCCTCCTGTATTTGTTGTACAGTTACATAATATCCACTCAGGATTAGAACAAAAGGAAGAGAACATTAGAAAACGATGAGAATTCAATTAGTACTGCATCGAGGACAAATCGGTGCCTGGCACCGATGTAAACTCCTTGCGCCCCAACACTTTTGAAAGTGTACCTGGCACCGATGTAGGCACCGTGGTAAACCCTAGTCTAGAAAGAGGCTGTTAAGGATGCGATGGTCTCTCAAAAAATCGATGTTTTTATCCGATAATGGAAAAAAACAGAATAATTAAGGGGTTATAGGATGGTATTTATCCATAAAAGGCAGAGGTTGGCCGTAAATAAGGTTAAATGATTGGTCAGCTTATAGGAAATTCTGATTTATCTACAAAAATGAGGTGCGTATCTACAAAAATCCGAAATTATCTTCAAAACACAAAAACCTTCCACTGACTGTCTTCATAAAAAAATATCACGTCTATGTGCTGTGGTAGACCTAAATTTTATACTTCCTTATCTTTCAAAAAAAGGCCGATTAAAAACATCGGTTGAAATTGGATGTTTTAATCGGCCCCTGGATCCTATTCAATTACTTCTACACGTACGTTTTTGCGTCCCCATTTGATTGCATCGTCACGGTTTGGAATGAAGACATCAATTGCATTCCCATTCACTCCACCGCCAGTGTCTGCTGCAATCGCAACGCCATAACCTTCAACTTTCACAAGAGATCCAAGTGGGATCACACTTGGGTCAACAGCGATCACTTTGGCATCCGGATATTTCTTCAAGTCGAGTCCCATTTTCGTTACACCTGAGCATCCATCGCATTCAGCAGTATAAGCTGTGCTTTCAACCGTCAATGCTTTACCAGCAGCTGACCCACGCTTTGATTTATTATCCAAGGCAGATCTTGTGTTAGGTCCTGCGATACCATCAACCACTAGACCTTGTTGCTTCTGAAAACTCTTGACTGCACTCACTGTTCCATTACCATAAATACCATCTAGATTAGAACTGTAATGTCCTGTCTGCTTTAGTTGATATTGAATATGTATAACTTGCTTTCCAATGTTTCCATATCGTAAAACCTTTACCGCATGGTTCGTTTGCGGGCCAGCAATACCATCGACTTTCAGGTTTCGTTTACGTTGAAAGTCTTTGACTGCCTCTACCGTAATATCTCCATAATATCCTGTCGATGTATGATATGGAAATACACCTTTCGTCATCAAGTAATCTTGCAATTCAGCAACATCTGATCCCGATGAACCTTTTCCTAACATGCGATCCCCAAGTGCTGCTTCAGTAAAAGAAGGAGCTGCGAGTAATAACGCACCAACAACAAAAACCATGAACATGGCTCTAAGTCTCGTATTCATATTTACAATAAACCTCCCTAAATTTCTTTGTACACAAAAGAATTCGAGGAGGAATGACATTATTCGTGTATAATAGATCGATTCACAACGTTTGACCCTCATAAATCCATTATCTTGAAATAATGTATTCTATATGATCTATATGAAAAAGGTGGTTATATTACATAATCTATACCAATTCCATGATATATTAAAAATTATCCCAATGTAACGGGTAAGAAAACGGTACACCTTAGACAAAAAGTGAAAAAGCCCTCGTAATGGTTATACTTGATTTCTTCCTTCATGCTAATCCTCATACGTAATCGTCGTTTCACCTGTATATCCGTCAACAAGTACTGTTGCATCTTCATCGTCATTGATTTCTATTTCAATCTCATAAGTGGGTACATCGTTTAGCCGGATGATATCAACATCGTCGATTTCGCCCGGGACAACAGCAAGTGCTTTCTTCTTCGCTTCTTCCTCAGAAATCAACGTCTTCTCTTCTTCTTTCTGGTCCTCGGGTTCTTCCTCTTTCCGATCGAGAATTTCGCCAGATTTCGCGTGTACCGTAACAACCGTCACCCCTGACTTCGTCTTCATTTTGATTTTATAGACTGGCGGATTTTCTTTCTTCGCAAACTGTACATCCTCGACATCACCATCGACATCTTTCAATGCTATTTCCTTCGCTTTTTCCTCATCGATATGTTTTTCTTTCACTTCAAGGATTTCTATGCCTTCAATACGCCGCTCATCTGCATTTATGACAATCTTATAGACCCCTGTTTCTCGGTCAAGGATTATTTGATAGTTCTCTCCGCTCCGTGTAATCTCTTTAATTTCACCAGTATATTTACTTGCGATGAATTCCTCAATTTCATTATCTGCTAAAGGCTGGTCATTCTTAATGGCCAGAATATGCTGTGCTCCAATGATAATGCCTACCACACACACCGCAACGCCTAAGATGACGAAAATGTTCCGTTTCAAGGTTCCGCCCTCCTTTTCCTTTCTTGTATAAAATCAATGCGCTTCTTTCAGCAGGATCGTGACACTCGTTCCGACGCCTTCTTCACTTTGAAGTTCAATTAATCCTTCATGGGCAGAGATGATTTCTTTTGCGATTGAAAGGCCCAGACCGCTTCCACCTGTCTTCCGACTCCTCGCTTTATCAACTCGGAAAAATCGATCGAACACCTTCGCCACGTCCTCTTTTGGAATACCGATACCGTAATCTTTTACCGTAATCGAGGGCTGACCATTTTCATACCCGACGACTACATCAATGTCACGTTCACTGAACTTTTTCGCATTATCAAAAAGAATGAATAACACCTGTTTCAGCTTCTGTTTATCGCCGGCTGCCAAGACAACATTCTGTTCATGAACCACCCTCACATCCTGATCATAAGCCTGCATGAACGATTTGGCCCCGTCTTTACAAAGAGCCACCAGATCAACCTTCTGCCAATCGATTTCCCAATCATTATCATTCCGAGCCAGCAGCAGTAATTGCTCTGTCAGATTACGCATCCGGATCGACTCTGAATGGATCGCTTCAACCGATTCGTCAAATACTTCAGGCTTTTTCGCCCCCCATCTTTTTAAAAGACTTGCGTAGCTCTCGATGATCGTGAGCGGTGTTCTCAATTCATGAGACGCGTTGGAAACGAAGCTTTGTTGTTTTTCCGAGTTCGCTTGCAAGATATCGACCATGCTGTTGAAGGTCGTACCCATCTTATAAAGTTCATCTTTAGACTGATTCTCCAGTTCAATATGTTTGAATGTTTTCTTGCGTTGAATCTCCTCCATCGTGCTTGTCAATTTTTCAATCGGTCGCAAAATCAACTCGCTCAATACTCTAGCTGAAAGAAAAGCCGGGAGGATAGCAAGCAACGTCGCAAGCAGTAGGATCGTCCGAAGGATATCCAAATTCGCCTGAACGCCAGCCATACTTTCTGTGACTTCCAGTGAAACGACCTCCCCATTCGTCCAAATGATTGGAATTGCGACAACCGCATAGGATTTCCCACCAACTTCACGCACTTCCGCAGTTTGTGCTTCCTGGAATATCACTTCGCTTTTCCCGAGTTCATTGGTTTTCGCCTGAGCCAAGATCGGGTTCGAATCCTGATTGATGATCCGGATCATTCCGTCAGTCGGGATGAATGCAGGCAATAATGTACGTGGCGCGATTTCTTGCTCTTTAAGTGCTGCTGCGATCGTTTCCGTCTGGTTGGTCAAACGGTCGAGCTCACCCTCGGTCGTCACTTTGTTGTATAAGTAATAGATCGTTCCGTTGATCAACAATAATATAATAAAAAGGAATATGGTTGAAAAAAGATGTATCTTCTTACGGATGTTCATCTCATTGCTCCTTCATGACGTAACCGACACCCCTGATCGTATGAATCAAAGGCGTTTCTTCATGATCGATTTTTCTACGCAAATAACGGATATAGACATCGACCACATTCGTATCGCCATAATAGTCAAACCCCCAAACGGCTGATAAAATCTGATCCCTGTTCAGGACCTGCTGTTTGTTTTGGAGAAGATACACGAGCAGATCGAATTCCCTGGGTGTCAGTTCCATATTCCTACTTCCACGCTTGACCTCTCTCGTCTTTTCGTTGACCGAGAGATTTCCGAGAACGATTTTCCCCTCTATTTCTTTGCCCTGTCCGGAACCTCTCTTCACTCGTAAGCACGCTCTTACTCTTGCAAGCAGTTCCTCGATTTGAAAAGGTTTCGTGATATAATCGTTTGCGCCCTGATCGAGTCCTGCCACTTTATCCGGTACTGAGTCCCTTGCCGTCAGCAAAATCACCGGGGTATTTTCATCTTTTGTACGGATCCTTCTCAATACTTCTATTCCGTTCAATTCAGGCAGCATCACGTCCAACAAAACGAGATCCCACTGGGCACTCCGGAATTTTTCAAGACCAGCTGAACCATCGTGTGCGGTGTCAACATCATAGCCCTCGAATTCCAACTCAAGCTTGATGACACGGGCAATCTTTTCTTCATCTTCAACGATCAATATTTTCTGATTGTCCATCGTTTCCCACCTAAATATTTTTTACATGATTCTCCTATTTCCATTAACTTAGCTTCATTATACGTTTCCAACATTAAAAAATGGTGAGAAAACACTTAAAACATGATGAATCAGGATAAAAAAAAGACCCCCTGAAGAGGTCTAGACGAAGATAGAAGAAATCAAAATGATGAAACTGCCAAAGACTTTAAAGCTGTTACCCGCTGCCATGATATGTAAAAGTTATCCTGATGTAGGTGTATAGCTATACAGGAAGAACTATGAGCTCATCATCTCCTTAACCAATTTTCGATTCCGTTTTTTAAATACATCATTATGAGAAGAAACCATTGCAACTCCCTCAGCTTCAGGTTGGATGAATTGCTTCGCTTTGTTCACTGCATTCGCCGCATCTTGAAATGTACCCGCAATCAAATTCAACTTACCCTCATGTTTCAAGATATCTCCAGCTGCATAAAGGCCATCAATGGAGGATTCACTGACCGCATTCCCATCAATGAAGAAATCATCTGCAAGCTTAATGTCGATGTCACTATTCTTAATCAATGTAGAATCTTGTTCATAACCATGGTTGATGATCACTTCGTCTATTGCAAGATGAGTTGTAGTACCTGTTTCATGATTGGTCAGTTCAACGCGATCAATGACAGAAGGATCAGGTGCTGCAAGAAGTTTGGTAATGGATGTATTGAAGAAACATTCGATTGAACTGGTTGCAAGCTGCGTGATTTGTGATTCATGACCGTTCAACGCTTCTCTTCTGTACGTGACATATACCTTTTTAGCAACAGGCTCCAGCTCATTCGCCCAATCGATCGCCGAATTCCCACCACCGGAAATGATCACCGTTTTATCTTTAAACCGTTTTAATGACTTCACTGTATAATTCAAATTGGATACTTCAAACCTTTCCGCTCCTTCAAT
This sequence comes from Alkalihalobacillus sp. TS-13, assembly GCF_019720915.1. Lineage (GTDB taxonomy): Bacteria > Bacillota > Bacilli > Bacillales > Fictibacillaceae > Pseudalkalibacillus. Next base: position 196,110 of record NZ_JAHKSI010000003.1, on the reverse strand, counting down.
CTGAAGTTTCTGAGGATTCAATATCCCGCTTCCGACTGCAACGATCACGGTTTTAGAAAAATGCTTCTTACCTGACGAAGCATACAAAACGAAAATCCCTTCCTCATCCTGTGTAATCGCCTCTATTTTTTCATCCAAAACAACCGTTGGATTGAAGGTCAAACCTTGCTCTACAAGCTGGTCAATCAGTTTCGCACCTGTAATCGGAGTCAATCCACCGACATCCCATATCATTTTTTCAGGATAGACATGGATTTTACCACCTAATTTCGGCTGGAATTCAATCAGCTTCGTCTTCATCTCCCTAAGTCCACTATAAAATGCTGAATACAGTCCAGCAGGTCCCCCACCAATTATAGTCACATCATATAGTTCTTGCTGATCCATTTCCGACCACCCCATATAACCAACTCCACAATTGATTATCATTCTCATTTAAACATACACTAAATATATTGATTATTCAATATTGGCATGACAAAAAAAGGTTGACATTAGAAATATCTAACTTTATAGTTATTTTGTCAGCGATATTGATAATCATTATCAATGATAAACGCGATTCTCAATCTAATGGGGGTATATGGATGATCCGCTTACATACAACAGACTTGAATATCGGATATGACGAGCGATCGATTGTCAAAAATCTCAGTGTCAAAATTCCAGATAAGAAGATCACTACGATTATCGGACCGAACGGCTGTGGTAAATCGACTTTATTGAAAGCGATCACACGTATCATTTCATACCAATCCGGAAACGTTGTTCTGGACGGTGAGAATATCACGAAGCAAAATACAAAAGAACTTGCGAAAAAAATGGCGATTCTACCACAAACACCTGAAAACGCAAGCGGATTGACAGTGAGTGAACTTGTCTCTTATGGACGTTTCCCCTATCAAAAAGGCTTCGGTCGTCTAACGAAAAGAGATTACGAGATGATTGACTGGGCTCTTGAAGTCACTGGAACGATCGATTTCAAATATCGTCCTGTAGATGCGCTTTCAGGCGGACAACGACAGCGTGTCTGGATTGCAATGGCTCTAGCCCAAGAGACAGACATCATCTTTCTCGATGAACCGACCACCTATCTTGATATGGCCCATCAACTGGAGATTTTGGAATTATTGCAGAACCTCAATATCCAAGAAAAGCGTACGATCATCATGGTCCTTCATGACTTGAACCAGGCAGCCAGATTTGCGGACTACATCATTGCTATGAAAGATGGTGAAATCGTAAAAGCTGGCGACTACGAAACGGTAATCACACGTGATGTCCTTAAAAAAGTATTTCAAATAGATGCTGAAATCGGCAGAGATCCTCGGACAAACAAACCGATGTGCATAACATACAATCTACTAAAAGGAGAAAACAAAAATGAAAAAAGCATTGATACCGCTAGCACTCTTGTTGCTTCTCATGGTTAGTGCCTGCAGTAACGCAGCATCAGAACAAGGTGATAATGATTCAAAAGATAAGAATGATGGGAAATCCAGCACGATAACCTATGAATCTGAAAACGGTCCTGTTGAAGTGCCCGCTGATCCACAACGTGTCATCGTCCTTTCATCCTTCGCAGGAAATGTCATGGCGCTAGACGTCCCTCTTGTTGGTGTCGATGCCTGGTCCAAAGCGAACCCCCGCTATGAAAAAGATTTGAAGGATGTTGAAGAAGTAACTGATGAAGACCTGGAAAAAATCATTGAGCTAGATCCTGATCTTATCATCGGTTTATCCAACATTAAAAATGTCGATAAGCTACAAGAAATCGCTCCTACTGTCACTTATACCTACGGAAAAGTAGATTACCTGACTCAACACATCGAGATCGGAAAACTACTAAATAAAGAAGAAGAAGCAAAAGCATGGGTAGAGGACTTTGAAAAGCGGGCAGAAGCAGCTGGTAAAGAAATCAAAGCTGAAATTGGTGAGGATGCTACCGTGTCCGTCATCGAGAGCTTCGATAAACAGCTTTACGTATTCGGAGATAACTGGGGCCGCGGAACAGAAATCCTTTATCAAGAAATGGGCTTGAAAATGCCTGAAAAAGTGAGGGAAGAAGCGCTTGAACAAGGCTACTATGCACTATCCCCAGAAGTACTACCCGAATTTGCCGGGGATTATATCGTCTTTAGCAAGAATGCGGATGCAGATAATTCGTTCCAAGAAACCGAAACATTTAAAAACATTCCTGCTGTTAAGAACGATCGTGTATTTGAAGTGAATGCGAAGGAATTCTACTTCAACGATCCGATAACACTTGATTATCAACTCGACTACTTTAAAGAAGCGTTTCTTGGCGAGTAATTTTTGAAACAACCAGGGTGACCTATCAGGCTGAATGCCCATCAGGTCACTCTTTTTCACTCTTCTAAACCTATAATAAAAGGCTGTTTTCGTATAGATTGTTGTTTTTGAGTTTGGAAATATACTCGCTTTCCGCGGGCAATCTGCGAGCCTCCTCAGCTCACTTGCACAGGATGTACTGGCTTCGAGGTTCACCACTGGACGTAGTGGATGTTAGTCGAAGATCCTTAATTCGCTTGCGGGGTCTCGCTTAGCTTGCTATCCCGCAGAGTCTCGTAAATTACCACTGTCATAAAAATTCAGCAACTTCCTTAACAACATCCCATTAGCAACAAACCTTTAGAAAACAGCCTAAAAGAAAGATGCGATACATATGAATGAACAGCCAAAAACAATCACTTTCATATATAAATTCATATTGGTGCTTATCCTATTCATCGGTGCATTCATTACCTCAATGGTTTTCGGGGCGGCAGAAACGACCATCAAGGATGTCTGGATGGCACTGACATTCCAAACGACTAACGAGGCAGCATTAATGATAAATGAAATACGGCTTCCTCGTGAAATTGGAGCGATTTTTGTAGGGGCTGCACTTTCTGTATCCGGTGCCATCATGCAAGGATTGACACGGAACCCGCTTGCAGACCCTGGCTTGCTTGGATTAACCGCTGGCGCGAATGCAGCTCTTGCTGTCACCATGGTGTTTATACCGACAGCTAATTATTTCGGAATCATGATCGCTTGTTTCGTCGGCTCAGCGATCGGTGCCATCATGGTCTTCGGTATTGGATCCATGAAAAAAGGCGGCTTTTCCCCGTTTCGAATCGTCTTGGCAGGGGCTGCTGTTTCAGCATTTCTTTTTGCAGTGGCTAATGGGGTAGGAATTTATTTTAAGATTTCTAAAGATGTTTCGATGTGGACCGCCGGGGGATTGATCGGAACATCATGGAGCCAGTTACAGGTCATTGTACCTTTCATTGTACTTGGCATACTCATATCCCTTACTCTTTCAAGACAATTGACGATCCTCAGTTTGAATGAAGAAGTAGCGGTCGGACTTGGACAGAAAATCACACAGATTAAAGCGATCCTTTTTGTCGTCATTATTTTATTAGCCGGAGCCTCTGTCGCCCTTGTTGGAAACATGGCCTTCATCGGATTGATGATTCCTCATATCGTTCGGGCTATCGTTGGGACGGATTATCGTTCCATCCTGCCGATGTCTGCGGTTATTGGCGCAGCGTTCATGCTGTTGGCAGATACCCTTGGGCGTACGATAAATGCTCCGTTCGAAACACCGGTGGCAGCAATTGTCGCGATCATGGGTCTCCCCTTCTTCCTTGTCATAGTTCGTAAAGGAGGGAAAGCATTCACATGATCCATCCCGCATTGATTCGAAAACAAAGATTAACGCTTTTGGTACTGAGCATACTGATTCTGATCACATTCATTATAGGTGTTGGCACTGGGTACGCTGCATTGTCCTATGACCGGCTGCTCCCTACTATTCTAGGACAAGGAACATTTAAAGAAGAATTCATTTTATTTGATATACGCTTGCCCCGAATTTTAATTACGTTACTAGCTGGAATGGCCCTTGCTGTATCCGGATCGATTTTACAAGGAATCACCCGTAATGACCTGGCTGACCCCGGTATCATCGGTATCAATTCAGGGGCAGGTGTGGCGATCGCAATCTTCTTTTTGTTCTTTCCGATTGAAGCAGGTTTTTTTGTCTATATGCTTCCACTTGTGGCATTCATGGGTGCCCTAATGACAGGTTTCCTGCTTTATCTGTGCTCTTACGATAAAAAGACCGGCCTCCAACCAGTTCGGTTAGTATTGATCGGAGTCGGTTTTTCAATGGCGATGTCTGGCATCATGATCGTTCTCATATCTTCGTCAGAACGCACGAAAGTTGATTTTATCGCAAAGTGGCTGGCAGGAAACATTTGGGGAACGGATTGGCCGTTCGTATGGGCGATTCTTCCATGGCTGGTAATCCTCATCCCTTTTACACTCTATAAAGCTAACCGATTGAACATCCTTGGTGTTAGTGAACCTGTAGCAATCGGAGTCGGCGTTTCCATAGAAAAAGAGCGTATCGTCCTGCTTTTAACAGCTATCGCTCTTGCTGCTTCAGCCGTTTCCGTTACTGGGGGCATTGCATTTGTCGGATTGATGGCTCCTCATATCGCTAAAGCTTTGGTGGGTCCTCGTCATCAAATGTTCATACCCGTTGCCGTTCTGATCGGCGGTTGGCTTCTACTGCTTGCAGATACGGTCGGTCGAAACTTAGTCGAATCGAGCGGCATTCCCGCAGGAATCATGGTTGCATTGATCGGAGCACCATATTTCATGTATCTGTTATTGAAAAAATAAGAGAGGCTGTCTTTAGGGCAGCCTCTTTAAGATTTATTTTAACAGATCCGTATTGATGAGAAGGACGACAACACCAACAAGCGCTGCGATTGTATAGCTGATATAACCTACTCTATTAATCTTCTTGTCTATGTTTGCCTTCTTCTGCAGTTCTTTTATATAGTCCATGACAAACCACAGGCTGAACAATATCCCGATCATCATTATATATTTTCCTGTATGGATGAAATGCGCAATTCCTATGAAAGCGAGGACCGCGATGCTGATATTCCCTAGGATGGTATAAGCCAGAAGTTTAGTATTGTTCATGTAATGATCATTCCAATCTATTCTTAGTTGCGTGATCAACTTTTTTGATTTTTCTCCAACGATTCAATATATCAGTGATGCTTATTCCAACCACAACCCAAAGTGCATAATTGTCAAAAGCAAGCCCCACGGACGACTCCCCGCCAAGTATCGTTAAAACCGCGATCAACCCAAGAAGGTAAAGCATCATGCCCATTTGCCATTTGAGGACGCTTAGATCGTCCTGGTTTATTGAGACGCTAAATATCAACGCAATTAAAATGAGCCCAAAAATACCGAATATCACAACATTCCTCGGTATAGCCTCTATTATCGGTAAATCTGGAAAATAATCTAAAACGATCAAGAAGCTGAATAGGGCCAGCATACTGATTTGAACCGTCCTTATATGTTGTTTCTGCATGCTCCTCCCCCTATCTATTCAGATGCTTTTCAATCTGTTTATTATCTTGCAAAATAACCACTTTTTCATCATATGTACTTAAAAGCTCAAGGATTTCCTGTCTGTTTTGATTTTGGTAGGCTGCGTTCCAGACGAACATCTTCCGAAAGATTTTGAACGTCGGTTTATAATTTGCTTTTTCTAGACCAAACTTCTGAAAAATGAACCTTTTGATGATTCTGTAGACCCGTTTTGAATATGGTGTATCCAATAGAATGATGCAATCCGCATTCTGCAAACTTTCTTTAATCCAGGTATGATGAGCACCTTCCAGAATCCATTGTTCTGTGCTGATGATTTCGCCTAACCGTTCATCCCTTTCCTGTTCGGTTCTTCTGACATCACCAAAAGCCGTCCTTCTCCAGACGACATTATCCAGTTCATAGTGCGGGATTTGTAAGCGGTCTGAAAGGACTTTGGCAAGGGTTGTTTTCCCGCTCCCGACAGAGCCGATGATATGAATTCTTTTCATAATAATCAGTCTCGTTTCAGTTCCAAAATTTGATGAGCGTAAAAAGCCCTCGAAGCAGCCATTTTATTGGATAGATGATAAGTTCAGGTACATTTAACAATAAATCCGGCAACCATCTGTCCTTCCTTTTATCCTTAACACGATCCCGCATGTCCCGCTCCCCTTTTTACAGATTATTTGGTTTTTTACGTTCTTCCAGCCTGTTTGGTTTCAAAAGTGAAGATTTTTCTGAGTAAAATCACCATCTGGGGCGAAAATTTCTTACACTCTGGAGACAATCAGTTCACTTCTTAGAATAATCTGTTCACTTCTGGGGTTAATCTATTCACTCTCCACCTCTCCTAACACATAAAAAAATCCCCGAAACAGCGGGTGAGCAGCTGTTTCAGGGACTTTAATCAAAATTCGATCATGAATGTCTTACTTTTATGGAGTGCTTCTTTGTTTTTATAAACGTTGCTTGTCGTTATTTCAATCGACTCTAGGTTTTTCAGCTTCGGTTTTTTCCAATATAAAACCCATCTGTCCAAACCTTTTCTCACCAGATTCAAAATCACCATAGAGCTCCTCTAAATAAAAATCATCTTCATAGCTTTTTTTCTCCCCTTCATTTGTTTCCAACACGGAAACAGGCGAGAAGTTCAATGTTTCATCTGACGTGTTCTCCACTTTGATTTTCAGTTTTACATAATTGAAGTTTGATTCTTTACTCGTAAATCCATGAAAGAAGTCGATTAGATCGGGCGAAGGGGAATAATTCATCAGTTTCGCTTCCTCAAGTGTAACCTTGAAAGGACCTACAGAAATTTGTTCTCCAGAGGTTGAAATAGCTAAAAGCTTCACCTTGCCATCCTCGTCCCGATGGGGTTTCCCCACCTCGGTAAGATCTCGATCATCAACCGCTTGCGGGCTTTCGATGTACACATCCCGTTTCTTCAGTTTCTTCTCATTTTGTTGCTCAGCTTCTGCTTTTTCCTCTGGCGGTGTTTCATGTGACTCGGTTTTAGCGTCATCCTCTGAACAACCTACCAATAATAGACCCACACTGAAAACCGAAAGCCATAGCCGATTCATGTCATTCGTCCTCCTGATCGTTCTGCGTGCAATAGTCACCCCATTGCCAAAGAGACAGCGGCGTGTATCGCAATCTTCTATTCTAGTGTTTCTTATGTGGATGTTTCGCTTTCAGTACTTCAAATAACGTTTGTCCTGTTTCAGTGTTGTCATTCAAGCCACTGAACTTGAACTTCTTTGGTCCATACGCATAGACGTTCACATCAACACCTGTGTGACCACTTGTCGTCCAACCCGTTCCAGAGCGGACATCATAGATATGCTCGATTGCATCATCTACTTTTACGACATCAATGACGCCATTTTCATCGGCTTGTGCCGCTTCTTTCACCGAATTGACTTCCTCTTCAGTGAGGTCAAGGCCTGAGTATTCGTTCAATACTTCCTCCACTTCTGCACCATCAGCGATTTCGGCAGCCATGTAATCCGGCGTACGTTCTGCAGCCTTGATTACATCCGGGTTGAACACGTATTCTCCACCTCGTCCGATAGCAAGTCCTCCAGTAGAATGGTCAGCAGTTGCCACCACGAGGGTATGCTTGTCTTTTTTCGCAAATTCGATCGCATCTTCAAACGCTTTCTCGAAATCAGCCATTTCACTCATTGCACTGACGACATCGTTATCATGCCCCGCCCAGTCGATCTGACTTCCTTCCACCATAAGGAAGAATCCGTCTTTGTCATCCTTCAATTTTCCAAGAGCGGTGTTCGTCATTTCGCTTAAAGAAGGCGTTTCTTCATCCCGGTCGATCATTTTATCAAGGCCTTTTGGTGCAAAGAGACCTAGAATTTGATCATTATTGTCCTTCAGCATATCTTCTTTTGTAGTTACATAACTGTATCCATCAGCCTGGAACTCTTCTGCTAGATTCCGGTCTTCACGAACGAAATAAGAAGTTCCACCGCCTAGCATGACATCGACTTTATGTTCGCCATCGATTATTTCATCATAATAATCATCTGCGATGGCGTTGTAGTTATTCCTTGATTCATCATGTGCTCCGAATGAAGCCGGAGTCGCATGGTTGATTTGCGAAGTGGCGACAAGGCCAGTCGCTTTGCCCTGCTCCTTCGCTTCCTCAAGGATCGTTTTTACATTTTCTTTTTCCATATCAACAGAAATTGCACCGTTATAAGTCTTGATTCCAGCAGCCATTGAGGTCGCTGTCGCTGCAGAGTCCGGGATGTTTTCTTTCACATCGCCTTCTCCACCATTAAAATATGGATCCCATGAATAAGTAGATTGCGTGCCGACTAAGTATTGGTCAAACGCTGTAGGTTCCATGTTTTTAGTAGATTGATCATCCTTTAAGTACCGGTACATGGTGGTATATGAAGGTCCCATTCCATCCCCGATCAGGAAGATGACGTTCTTGATTTCAGATTTCTTCCTGTCCGGTTTTGCTTCAACAGAAGAAGTAGCTGCATAACTACCAATGACAAGTGAGGTAATCGCCGCAATAGGCGCCAGTGTTTTTAAGAATCTTTTCCTTAACATTATGTATCCTCCCCTGTGGATATTTTTTCAAAATAATGTAAACGAGTGCATTCTTACGTACCCCTAGTAAAGCATAACTTCTATCAGTTTTGGAGGATGCAAGGTAATTTGATAGATAGGGACTAGATAAAAAGTTTTAATTACTTAATAGATTTAAATATATTAGGATAAAGTTTCTAGACATTCAATTCTCATAAAGAGGAAATTTATCACACTTAAAAAAGTAGGAGCACGACGAAAAGAGACTGTCCTAAAAAAGTGTCAGACACTTTTGGGACAGCCCCCTGTTAACACGAAATGTATAGATGAATTAATTTTGTCCAGATAAATTGGATTCTTGTCCAGATGTTTCCGAATTTTGTCCAGAAACTTTCGATTTATGTTCAGATATTTCGGGTTTTTGTCCAGTAAACCTCTTTACTCTTAATTTACTACTTCAAATTCGACCTCACCGAAATGATCAAAGGCGGCACGGTATTTTCCAACCTCTAGTGGAAATGGGCTGAAGAAGGTGCCAGAAGAAATGGTCATTCCTTTTTTCAAGCTTTTACCTTGTGAAGCTAACATTTCTTTCAGCCAGACAACGGCATTCAATGGGTTATCCAATACATAAGCAGACGGTCCTTCAGCCACTTCTTCGCCATCGTGATAAACCTTGACAGAGAGGTTGTCCAACGGGATTGCAGGTGTCACTTTTATCGGTTCACCCACAACCACTTTACCGGTGACTGCGTTATCGGCGATCAACTCACCAATCGAGATTTTTGGAAACCAATCTGCAATACGGCAATCCGGTATTTCAAAACCAGGTGCAATAAGAGAATTTTCAAGGATTTCTGCTGAATTCGCGGATGGCGGAATGTCCTCTCTAATTATAAACATCAGCTCGGCTTCGACAAGCGGATCGAAGAACTCTCTTTTGCTCAACACACCATCTTTCAACACCGTTTGATCCGTTAATGTACCATAGACAGGCGCATCGGTATGGAAAACCTTTTGCAGGCCTTTATTCGTCAAACTGATCTTATACCCTTTCACGGGATCAGCCTCGTCACCGCTCCAACGTTGAATAAATTCATCTTGAACCTCATATAGCGCTTCTTCTGTTGAATAGCCTTCTGTATCGAGGGAAGAAAGCTGCTTTTTCTCCTCATGGGCCTTCAGCAATGATGTAACGATTTCTTCTGTTTTAGTCATGTTGATAGTTGCACCCTTTCAATTCTATAGGAGTAATGGTTATGGACACACAAATATAAAGGAAAAACACCACTAATTGTGGTGCTGATATATTTTAACACATTACCTTATTTAAAAAGTTCAACCGGGAATAAGATTACTTCCGGGATATAAGTGATGATCAAAAGTATTATGATCAGAATTGCAATTTGCGGGAATAAATATTTAAACATTTTCGGTACACCTATTTTCGCAATTGAAGACGTCACAAACAAACATACCCCTAATGGAGGAGTGACCATACCGATTGTGAGGTTGACGGCTAAAATAATACCGAAATGGACTGGATCAATACCGCCAGCTAATACCAGTGGTAAGAACAACGGTGTGAAAATTGAGACAGCACTGATAGTATCAATAAATGTTCCTGCAATTAACAAGACGATATTAATAATAAGTAACAATAAAATCGGGTTCTCTGAAACATTCCCCATCATCTCAATTAATTGATTCGGGATTCGGTTGAACGATAAGAACCAGATAAAAAGTGAAGCACTTCCGATCAAAAATACAATCGCTGCCGTTGTCTTTGCAGTTTCAAGCATGATTGGCCATAGGTCTTTTAAAGAGATTTCTCTATATACAAACATCCCGATGATTAAGGCATAAACGACCGCTATGACACCAGATTCAGTTGGGGTGAATACCCCTGAAACAATCCCCCCGATGATAATGACCGGCATGATCAAAGCGAGTATAGCATCCTTAGCACCAATTGCCACCTCTTTTAATGTTGCTCTTCGATCACTCGAACGGTATCCTTCTTTTTTCCCTACGTAATAACTGTAAGCCATAAGACCAATACCCATTAACAAACCAGGAATGACCCCAGCTATAAAGAGATCCCCGATAGAGACACTTGCGATTACTCCATATAAAATCAAGACAATACTTGGCGGGATGATCGGTCCGATTGTTGCCGATGTCGCCACTAAACTTGATGAAAACCTGACATCATATCCCTCTTTGTTCATAGCTGGGATCATCATGCCGCCAATCGCTGCAGCTGCAGCTATCGCCGTCCCAGTCAATGCAGAAAAGAACACGCTCGCAAGAACCACGACCATAGCTAAACCTCCTGGAAGTGGGCCTACAAGTGTTTTGGAAAAATTGATCAAGCGCTTCGAAATACCGCCCTTGGACATGATTTCGCCAGCTAAGATAAACAACGGTACAGCTACTAGAGTGAAATTATTTACCCCGCTGAACACTTTTCTCGGAACATTTATAAGCAGCCCAGGATCTGCTAGGAAAATCCCAAGAATAGAAATGAACCCTAGTGCGAAGGCAATCGGGATTCGTATGAGTATTAATAGAAACAATAGTACAACTAGCCAAATCATGTAAACACCTTCTTAATATGGTAATAGATCATAAATAGGGCACTCAATGGTACGGCTAGATATACATAAGCTTTCTGTATAGGTAATATCCCAAGAATCTGCCCTGATGCAAAATTATCCATCACCAGAAGATAACCGAAGTAAAGAAGGACCACGATTACGATCCCTACAACGATGAATTCAATAATCTCCAGAATTTTAGATAAAAGTTTTGGTGCATTTTCCATCATATCCACTGTCAGATGATCCCGATTTCTGATAGCTAGCGCGGCACCAAACAAGACACTATAGACAAAACTGATCATTAACGCTTCCTGTGACCAGCTCAGAGGCTGTTTCAAAACGTAACGAAATATGACTTGTAAAAAAGTGATCACTACAGTAGCTGACAAACAGATTGTAATGATTACTTCAAGCAGTTTCCCTAGAAAGGCATCTATTTTATTGAAGACCATACAGCCTCCCCCTTTCTTAAATTAATAGGGGATTGACTCACAAGAACCTGACTTGGGGTGCCGGGTACATTGTTCAAGAGTCATCCCCTACAGTAATTATTGTTTGATTTTATTGATCAAATCTTCAGGTACCTGTGAACTAACAGCGTTTTTTACGTCCTTAGTCGCTTCACGGAATGCATCACGGTCTGGTTTAGTAATGGTTACCCCATTTTCTTCAAGTTTATTTTGGATTTCCTGTTCTTTTTCAGCTAATGTTTCTCTATGGTATTTTGTAGTTTCTGAAACTGCCTCTTGTACAAGCTTTTGTTGGTCTTCATTAAGCTTGTCCCAAGCATTATTGCTCATAACGACAACTGCGGGAGAATAGGTATGTGCTGTCAATGCTACATATTTTTGAACCTCATAAAATTTCATAGAGTCGATGGTAGGCAATGGGTTTTCTTGCCCGTCTACCACACCTTGATCAAGCGCAGAGTATAATTCATTGAAGTCAACAGGAGTCGGACTTGCTCCAAGGGCTTTCATATGAGCTTCCCAAACAGGAGCTGGTTGCACACGTACTTTTAATCCTTTTACATCATCAGGTGTTTTGATTTCTTTTTTATTGTTCGTTAAATGTCTGAAACCAACTTCCCAATAGCCAAGCCCTTTCATATTTTGGTCATCAACTAGACTCAACAGCTCTTTTCCAACTTCACCATCCAATGTGCTATAAACATGTTCCGCATCGTTAAATAGATACGGGATTCCGAAAACATTCATTTCAGGAACTGTATTTGCAAAAGAACTATCTGCTGCAACAGTGGTCATATCCACAGATCCATCCATTACCTGTTCAATTACATCAGCTTCACTTCCAAGGGTTGCATTCCCATGGATTTCTACTTTTACAGAACCCTCGGATTTCTCTTCAACTAACTCTTTAAATTTTTCAGCTGCAATATGATATTGATGTGATTCAGAACCTGAGTGGGCAAGCTTAAGCGTTATACTGTCACCTTCGCTTCCTCCTCCAGAACAAGCTGTCGCAACGACAAGCAACAAAGCAAACAAGCTGACTGCCATTAACTTTTTAACCTTCATAATCGTTTCCTCCCCTTATAACTCTTTTTTATATAATTGAGGTACCCTGCTTGTGAAAATAGGTACATCAGTTCTAACCTTCTTAACCTTCTCTAAATCGAGCACAATCGTTAGGGATTCTTCCTCTTCGACACTACCTTTTATCAATACATCTCCCCACGGGTCAGTCACCATTGAGGTACCGCTGAATTCGACACCGTCATAGGAGCCGATCCGATTACAGGACAGCACGTACATCTGGTTTTCAATAGCCCTCGACTTTTGAAGGGTCACCCAGTGATTTCGGCGTGCTAAAGGCCATTCTGCGACGATGAATAAGATTTGGGCACCTTCGATGGCTAACGAACGGATAAGCTCAGGGAACCGCAAGTCATAACAAATAATGACGCCCATCTTAACACCATCAAGTTCAAAGACTTCAGCCGCTTTTTCTCCTCCAGTCAGGAAGTTTGGCTCATCCAGCATCGGTACAAGATGTACTTTATCGTACTGATATACCTGCTCTCCTTTACGGTTGAAAACGAAAGATGAATTGTAGATTTTTCCATCTAATTGATTCGCAACTGAACCTCCAATTATATTAATCTCATATTTTGCTGCTAATTCCATTAAAAAGCTACACGTAGGTTCACCATTACGATCAGCTAACCCATCTAATTCATCCAAAGTATAAGCAGTCGTCCACATTTCTGGCAGGACAACCGTATCAGGGGCATTTTCATTCACTTCTTTCTCAATCCACGCCTTGACTTTTTGCCTGTTTCTTTCCGGGTCTCCTGGGATAATATCCATCTGGTATAGAGAAAACTTCATCCTTACTCCCCCCTAATCAATTAAATTATTGATCTCGTATTCTGCGGTTATTTGATCACCATTTGAAGGATCCGAAAATACCATTCTGAACTTGTCCCCGTATTTGAATCCATCCAGTAATGGGACAGTCCCAGAGAATACGATGCTATTCTTGAGCGGAACATTTTTTTGAATCAAGTATTCTTTTATTTCTTCGTAAGGAATGATTGCGTCAATTGTATCTTTTTGATAGTCGACCCATTCACCATTCAAGTATATCTGTGAAGACAACTCTAACTGGTCCCAATGGTCTTTTACCTTTTCAAACGACCATGCTTTGGCCGCGAAGGGTTTGTCACACACTTGTTTCGACTTATTGATGTCTACGGTCTCAAGTGCACGGTCCGTGTGATCACTGCCAACTGTGACATAAACCTCATTTGAAGAATTACCGAATATCAATACGATTTCAGCTTCACCACTCGTTTTATCACCGATTACTTCAATGTTCTGCCCATGGCTTAAACTGCTTGTGCTGACTGGATATAGTGAAGGGACTTCTTCAGGTTCTGGGACGCCAATTTCAGCGAGCTCCTTTACATGCTCCCACGTTTTTTCTTTATTTCTCCCTGCATAACCGATACAATATGCTTTGTTGATTTCAAGTTCCTTCATTTCGCCCCCTATTTCCACTATAAAAGGGTTACTTTTTTTCTTTTCATCTGTATGTTTCATAATTCCCCCACCTGTTAACGCTTACATTTTTACAATGATAAGCTTAGTTATTTTCAACGGATCTTACTGTATCCCAAGTCTTTTCTAAGTGACCGATCATCAATTCTTTTGCTTTTGATGCATCATGGGCTTCCAAAGCATCGATGATTTCTTTATGTTCCCTTATGACTTCCCCCATACGGCCTTCCTTCATCAAAGCAGTGTGACCGATCAACCGTGTAAGATTGTAAACCTCTTTTAAAATTTGTTCTAAAAGGTTTTGGTTTGCAAACTCCAATATTTTCCTATGGAAAAATTGATCTAGTTCGATATATTTAATGCGATTATTCTCTTTCATAGCTTCTTCTTGGTTATTAACGATTTCTCTAAGTAATTTGATTTGTTCGATAGAGACTACTGAAGCTAAATTCCTTAACCCTTCAGCCTCAATAGATCGGCGCAGAAAGATGATTTGATCTTTTTCGCTTTCTGTTATTTCCCTTACCTTAAAGCCTTTCCTGGGTATGTGGACCAAAAGCCCTTCTTTAAGCAACTCAGAAACAGCTTCCCTTATAGGTGTCCTTGATGTTTCTAACGTTTCGGCAAGTGAAGTTTCCGTAAGCATTTCATGCTTTGGAATCATACCTGTCAAAATCGCATTTTTAATCTGATCATAAACAATTTCTTTTGTTGTTTTTTTCTTTTTAACCGGTTTCATTTTAAAGTTTTCCATAAAAAACCTCTCTAAATGTATAATGTATACATTGTACATAATACCGTATAATTTTCAGAAATGTCAATATTGACAGTAAACTTTCCGTTCGGTAATTTTAACCAAAAGAAAAACTGCCGATAAAATCGACAGTTTTTTGAAGAGATTTTAAGCAGAACGCACATCTTTCTTCGGTTTGAATGGTGCGGATAGCTTATTGCTCCATTTGGTTGTGATCAGATAGGAATATTGGAAAATCGGGCTCTGTATAAACGTGATGACGAAAGTAAAAATGAAAACAGGTCCGCCAAGCAGCCATCCCAATAAGAGCACGATGCTTTCCACCATAATCCGCACGCGGCTTATCGACATCCCAAGCTTATCAGAAATCGAAAGCATGAAGCCATCCCTTGGACCGGCTCCGATCCTTGCTCCGGAATACATCCCGCCGCCAATCCCCATCAGCACAATACCTAAAAACAAAACGAGGACATCTGTAAAAGTAGATGATGATTGCGGAAAAATCTCGAGATAAAGGAACAGATCGACCAGCGGCCCTACAGCCAATGCATTCAGGAAAGTCCCCATTTTGATATAGCTGCGATCCAGGAAGAAGGAAACACCGACAAGTACGACTCCTACAAGGACAGCCCAGGTCCCAATGGTAAGACCGAATTTTTCAAATAACGCAATGTTCAATACATCCCATGGATGGACCCCCAGATGCTGCACCTGGATCGCTACGGAAATCCCATAACTGAAAATGATCAGTCCGAGCGTAAAAAAAGGAAATTGGACATGGAGCTTCATAAGTTGCGCCTTCTTTCGAAATATTAAGTCTTTTCATTTTAGTGCACCAATGTATCAAATTCAACAAAAAAGCTCTACTAGTTTAGTAGCAGAACTTTATATGATGTAGCGCTGATATTTTATGTGAAATTTAATCCTTCAAAAGCTGCTCCACCCTGTTCTGCATGGAGAGGATCACGGTACGTTTGTATCTCGCGCCTAGAAGGAGGACTTTGATTTGCTGGTAGCGTGAGAGCTTGTGGAAGCGGGGTTCTTTTCTCAAAAAAGTACGGACGATCGCCCAGCTTTTCGGTGTCAACGGGAAATCGTCCAGAGGCTGCTTGTTCCTAATTCGCAAAAAGATCGCCTTCACTTTCGAAGGATCACTGTCATCCACAATACATGGTGCATAGACATTTCGTGTTTCGTTCCGCAAGTGATCATAGCGTTCGCGGCCACTCAAAAGGGTATACGTTCCGTCAGCCCGGTTCTTTTTCACGACTAAGATATACATACAATCCCACATCAGGCTTTGCAGCTTCTTGATTTGTTCGGTAATTTTCACTGACAGATCCGGTTTGATCTTGTTCAGCGGGATATACTGCACTGTGAATTTCATCCATACCCTCTCCCTGTCCCTGGGCTCATTCCTTTTAAGCATTATATGAAGGAACTGGGCGGGTGTGACTGTGTCTAATCTTCGACAAACATTTGGACAATCGGTACGTTCGACCATACAACCTGTCTACCCCGTGAATACGATAATATAGTTTCTCTTGCAATTCAGGAGGTGGTAAATTTGCAAAAGTATAACGTTAGGTTGAGCGGTAACAATCATGTCCCTACAGTAGATACGGAAGCTTACGGGATGGCTAAACTCGTCGCAAATGGTTCACAAACCAAAATCAAGTTCATTTTCAAGGTGGACGACATCCGTAATTTCGTACAAGCACATATCCATTTCGGCGCAATTGGGCAAAATGGCCAAGCAACTGTCTTATTAAAAGGTGATGAACTGACTTCTTTTGAAGAACAAGCCAGTACAGGCATCCAGAACGGTCTAATAGCAGGCACCATTACAGATAAAAACATCATCAGCAATGATGAAGGGGTGGAAAATGTGAGTGACTTGATCCTCCTCATGGATGAAGGGCTCATGTATATCAATGTTTACACGGAACAACATCCAGAAGGTGAGATAAGAGGACAGATCATCCCGGTCAGAAAACGACCGTCATTTTAGAAATTTAGAATGGAACCAGGGAAAAACACCTCCGAAAACAGAGGTGTTCTTTATTTTAGGTAAAGAATGGTAGGAATGCCGCTTTAACTGACACACAAGACCTTACAAGTGCACTTGAGTGTCCGTATGAAATGTTCATAAAGCACTTTTACCTCGTTTTGTGCACTGGAGTGTCCGTATGATTCCTGCATAAAGCCATGTTTTCAGCTAATTCATATAAATCAGAGCGCTGGTGTCCGCTAAAGCGCCATACATCACACTTCACAGGGCTGACAAAAAAGGACTGCCCAACCTCACTGAACAGTCCTACAGCTTAAACCGAAACTTCTTCAGTTTTGTGTTTCTCTGTTTTATCAATAAGTGTTGTACCGACAAGGTCTCCAGTTACATTCAATGTAGTGCAGCCCATGCCGACCAGTGCATCGACTGCTGTCAATAGGGCTACGACTTCCATCGGGAGGCCTACCTGTGCAAATACGGTTGCAATCATGATGATACCAGCACCAGGAACGCCAGCAGTACCGATCGAAGCCAACGTTCCAACAATAACAATCATAAGCATGTCCGTAAAGCTGAGGGACATACCTGTGTAATTCGCTGCAAAAACAGCTGAAATCGCGATGCGGATTGCCGCTCCGTCCATGTTGATCGTCGCCCCTAACGGTAGGCTGAAGCTATAAAGGCTCTTCGACAACCCTAGATTTTTCCCTGCATCCATGGTCAAAGGGAGTGTTCCAGAACTGCTCTGTGTTGCAAATGCGGTAATGATCGGTGTTCGAACATGTCTGAAAAAGTCCAAAGGGTTTGTTTTGAAAACAAGCAGCAGAATCATATAGATCCCAACTTGTACGAATAATGCAATGTAAAGCACAAAGATCATGTTCCCCAAGGACAAAATCGTATCCAAGCCTTGTTTCCCAATCGTTTCAGCTACAATCGCAAAAATACCAATCGGAACGTAGTGAAGAATGACGTTCAATATCTTAAACGTCGCTTCATTCAAGGCTTCTAAGACTTTATAGACATGTTCACCAAGATCGGCATGCTGCTCTGAATTCCTTAAAGCGGATATCGCCAGGCCAAACGCCAGAGCAGTAAAAATGATGCCGAGCAAATTCATCTCATTGAACGCTCCGATAATATTTGTAGGAACAATGTTCAACAAGACATTGACCACACCAGGGTCTTCCGGAACTTCTACCGTCTTATCGGTTTGGACGGACAATCCCGTTCCAGGATCAAAAAGTCCGCCAACGGCCAGGCCAACCATGATTGCTAAGGCAGAAGTGATAACATAATAAATGAATACCTTCGACCCCATTCTCCCCAGATGACCCAGATGAGTCATGTTCACACCGACGACCAACGTGAACAAGACGAGTGGAATGATCAAGAACTGCAGCAAACGAAGCAACAGCTCGCCTAATGGCGCTAGAATCGCCGTTTGTTCCCCAAAAATGATACCCGTAAAAATACCTAATATGAGTGCAACTGTGATTTTTATGATCAACGATAATTTCAAATACCCACTCATGATTCGTCTCATTAAATACTCTCCCCCAATAAAATGCATTATTCCTATAGTAATAGTAGGAATTAAAGTAACACGACCTTCTCGGATATGTCAATCAAGTCGTGTTATCAGTACATACTATTCAGTTGCTCGAGGGTTTCTAAAATATGATCGACTAATGCCGGTATATCCTCAATTTGATCTTCATTGATTTTACGGTTGAATCCGACCTCGATTTTATTCATAAAAATAGGTTGTTCCGGGCCATACACAAAGGAAATCGTTTGGGTGAGCGGCCGCTGGCTCCAGATCTTTTGCATCCCCTCTTCAATCTGGCGGCACTCAGTCTCGACGTCCTCTACCTGCTTATAAAATCGGACCAACAACGTGCATCCTGGTTTTTCACCTGAGGTTTTCAGGATTTCCGCAGCTAGATCCTGTAGGGACGCCCCTAAGAATATTTCTGCCGTGACATTCTTTTGATCCGACAGGGTGAACTGGAGGCTGAACGCTCTCGACATTGTTGCCATCTCAAGCTTCTCTTTGCGATTGTTGATCGATACTTCTCCACTCAAATTGTCAAGATCGTATACATAGTTTTCAAACGCAACTTTCAAATTATCGAATATCGTCGGGTCATACATCATGTCATTCACTCTTTCCATTCATAAAGCAGTTTTTTATCATCTTACCACAATTTGGTTTCTTTCATTCCTTTTACCCTGCCGCCCATCAAAACAGGGTCAACCAACAAGTATTTGATCCTATTTCTACTGCTCTGTCTCCTTTTCAGCATTCAATTCGCAATAAACTTTTGGAAAACAGTCTTCATTAAAAAACAAAAAGTGCCAAACCATTAGAGCAGACTTCTAATGACTTAGGCACCATTACCCACAAATTATTCACTTACTATAAAATAAAGCATTGGAAATTTTTTAGTTCAGCTTCTTTTTGTCTTTACTGCGGATGGTGATAATATACTCATCCCCTTTCACCTTCGCTTGCATGTCTTCTGATTGCAGGGATTTTTCTATGATCTTTTCCATCTGTTCTCCGTATTCCTTTGCTTCAGGATCTGTACTTTTTACAGAAGATTTGAAGATGATCTCTGGTGTCGGGTACACAGAAAAGGCTAATCCGGTGATTTTATATTCTTTTTTACCAAGAAGTTCCTCCCCAACGATATGAAGGATTTCAGACCATCTTCCTTCTTGCTCCTTTTTCGTCATGTCAACACGCTCTATTTCAATAGTGTACGAGCGAAAATCCCTTGAAGTTAATATCTCATTATAGGTTTTTTCTATTAGATCAACCCGTTTCTCAGAATCAGGTATACTGATTGTGAATCGTATCTCTTTTGAATTTGGAGACTTATAACCATACCCATGATGCAAGAATTTAACATCTTTTTGCTTTAATTCTTCAATTATTTCAGAGATCGCTTCTCAGCTTTATCTCTTTCACTAACTTCTGGCATTTCTTTGTTTTCAATGGGTTCATACCTTGAGACCTTAATGGTATATGCATCATAGTTTCGTGAACCCAGAATGTCATGAACGGATTTTTCAACATCTTCTTTAATGCCATCGACATAGTCTTGAGAACCCTCTATTCGTATCCAGATTTCCTTTTTACCTTGATACGATACCCCAACTCCCATAATTGGATAATCCATTTCCTCTAATTCTTCTACTATTTCACTTGTGATTGGTTCAGACTCGAATAGCTGTCCTAGGTAAGGAAGTTTTGATACCATTTTCGCCATGACCGGTGAGACGAATGCCGAACCGATGAATAAACCGAAAAACAGAACTACTGCCGCACATATATAGGTGATTTTCCTGGTGTACCAACTTTTCTTTATTTTGCCTAGTTCATGATAACCATCAGCTGCACTCGTTTCCGCTTTCGCTTTTTCTACCCCTATTTTTACCCGATTATGTAGTTCTTTTGGAATTTCGATTTTCTCTAATTCATGTTTGAATTTATTGCTCATATACATCATCCCTATTCACCTTTTTTCGCAGCTTATCCAATCCACGGTATAGAACGGATTTCACTGTACCAAGTGGAGCATCAACGATATCGGCTATTTCATTCAACTTATAACCGTAATAATATTTCAACAGGACAATCTGTTTTTCATTTTCATTCAAGGTTTCAATCAATTCCCGTAAAGAGATCGCCAATGGTAGGTCTTCATCTTTTGTACGGATGAATTCAGTGTATTTCGGGTTCAAATGGATTACCTTCTGGTTTTTCCTTAACAGATCGATTGCACAACTCATGGTGATTTTGATCAACCATGTTTTTAAATACTGTGGATTTTTCAGTGTATTGATTTTTTTGAATGACCGATAAGCAGTTTCTTGTACCACATCCAGTGCATCATCCTGATTTTTGACATACAGGTACGCTGTTCGGTAAAGATCTGCTTCGAATTTTTGAAACAGCTCCAAGAAAGCTTGGTCATTACCTTCCTTCGCTTTATTAATCAGTTCGATAATTTGACTCACCTTCATTTCTAAAATGATCTTTATCTATTAGACGGTCGATGATTTGATTTGGCTTAACTTTTTTATATGTCTACATTATATAAAAAACCCCTGATCCATATTTTGAATCAGGGAGTGAAGATTTTACATTACCGAGATAAAATTACCTCCTTGGCCGACAAAGCTTACTTTACGGCAATCGAAGGTGACAATATTCCCAGTAGTGGTGTCTTGTCCAGTTACGCAACACGTCTTAGGGTCGAAACACAAGAACAATAACGTAAGTGTTGTTCCACCGATATTGACTGTTATCGTACGCCCTAGTCTCAAATCTTTGAAAATTTTACAAGAACAAAAGTCAAAGCAAGATTTAGAACGAGAATGAGAATGAGAGCGGGAGCATGAACAAGAATGCTTGAAGGAGCAACTAGAAAAAGACTGAGAACATGAACAACTCATATTCGTATTCCCTCCTTTCTATGGGGGAATACTATATTCTATTAAACTGCTACCACAAAGGTATAGACCCATTTACTAGATTTGAAATATTTTAATAGATTTGGTTTCGGTGACTCTCAATCTACTTCGTATATGTACCAGGCACGACAATTTCCCCCTTCTCCCCCAACGGTTCTGGTTCGGTGCCTGGCACCGAAGCGGAACCGTTGGGGCAGTTGAGGTTTGAAAGTGTGCCAGGCACCGATCAGAAGTCCTTGTGGCACAAGGGGTTTGAAATGGTGCCTGGTACGTTCATCATCACTGAGGAAGTCTCACCAGTAAACTATCACGGAGATCATGATGACAATGAACCATAGCAGGGCCGCTGGGATGCCTACTTTGAGCAGATCTGTTTCTGAGAAATATCCGTATGAATGACTGATCAGATGGACAGGTGATTGGGTGATGAGCAAGAATCCGGGAACACCTGTCAGGAAGACGGCCATCGCGACGACCAGCGGTGAAAAATCCGGAATGTCCTGTCCGATCGTGATCGCGAGCGGAATCATGATGGCCAAGAACCCTAAGATATTTACAAAGATAATCCGCAGCAAAGCGGTGCAAATCACCAGCACGATGACGACCAACCACGATGATTCACTCGCCAATACGCTTAAGAGATGGTCCGAGATCCACTTGATCGCACCGGTCTTAATCAGCATGGCCGACACCATCAAGGTACTTGCGAAAAACAGCATCATGTCCCAATCAATCGCCTTCTTCGCTGTTTCCCAATTCCATACGCCGATCACTGGCAGCACCGTGAGTGCCGCACTCAATAAACCGACGAGCGAAATCGAAAAACCGTGCCAGTTATGGGTCGCCCACAAAAGAATCGTCATCGCCATGATCCCCATCACTTTTTTCTCAGGAAGACTCAGTTTTCCAAGCTCGCTGATCTTATCATCCAATAACCCCATCATATGTTTCCGGTCGATATTTTCTGGCGGAAAAAAATATAAGAACAATAACCATAACAGCATCACAAACAATAAAATCGGCGGCACAAAATACCCAAGCCAAGTCACATAATTAAGACCGCTAGAAATCTCTGAAAAAAGCCCGAATGTATAGATCGTCGAGCTTGCCCCAGTCGCCACGACTGCACCCGAAATCGCCACTAAATAAGCAATCCCGATGAATAACGACTTCCCTAAATTTTCGACTCCCCGGATCTTTTTCAAGCTGTTCATCAAACTATCGAGCACCGATGAAACCAGGCTTCCCTTTCCGACATTCGAAGGGATCAGCATCGACAGGACAAACATCAATATGAAAGAAAACAAAATCAACAACCTGCCCGAGCCACCTGATAATTTAAGCATCTTCAAAGACACCCTGCTCGCGAGCCCTGTATTGATGAAAGCCCGTGAAATGATGAACGTGGAAAAAAGCAGCCAGACGATATCCGTGCTGAAATAACCGAGCGTCTCTTCATAACTGAAAAAATGGAAGGAAAGAATCAAGATCAATAAAATCGAGCTGAACGCTAGCGGAAAGACCCTTCCAATCCATAGCATTTGGATGATGACCAACGTAACGGCGGCCTGCACTTTGATATCCCAATCCATAAAAGGCAGAAAAAAGACCACATATAAAATGAGCGAGAGTAAACCAACTACTACCTTCTTATCCATAACAAACTCCTATTTTGAATATGTAAAAAAGGGTGTCCTTTAGTGTCTGACTCACACCGCACGTAACAACTGACTAGAAAGTGTCTGGCTCTCTGCATTTAACAACATTTTCTTTCATATAAAATGTTGTGTTGAGGTGCCTGACTCTGTACTAGTCAGTGTGTTGGTGGTGTCTGACACTACTTTGGGACAACCCTTCCATTCATTTTGTAACTTCTGAATTTTTCTTTCTGCTGTAATCTGCGGCAGCCGCTCCTGCCAATTTTCCGAAAACCGCTCCTGACATCAGTCCGGATCCACCAGGATAGTTTTCATAAAAGAGACCTCCGACCATTTCTCCTGCAGCGAACAGTCCGTCCAGAGTCCCGCCATCAACACTTAGAACTTCACCGTCCGGACTGACATGGAGTCCCCCGAACGAGAACGTGATTCCGCATGTGACCGGAAATGCATAGAACGGTCCTTCTTCAATCGGGAGAGCCCAGTTCGTTTTCGGAGGTGTAATCCCGCGGGTTCCTTTTCCGTCTTTTACGGTCGGATTATACTCCCCATCCTGCACTGCTTCATTATATTCTTCTATCGTTTTTAAAAATGTTTCCTTATCAACAGGAAGCTTCTCGACTAGATCTTCAAGACGGTCCGCTTGGTAAAAGGTCGCTTCTTCAAGGTCGTACTCTTTACGAAGCATCGGACGGACCTGCGTATCATAGATTTGATAGGCGACATGATCCGGCTGCTTCAAAATTTCGCGACCGTATTTCGCATACGTGTAGTTTCGGAAGTCCGCCCCCTCATCGACGAATCGTTTACCGTCTTTATTCAGCATGATGCTCAGCGGATAGGAATGCTTTTTAAATATATCGCCCGGTTTCGTGAAGTCCCCAACCTTAGGCGCATTCGCATCGGTTCCAATCGAGTGACAGCCAGCCCAATTTCCGAACTTCTCTGCACCGACAGCCAGTGCCATCGAGAGGCCGTCACCCGTGTTATATTCCGTACCCCGCACAATCGCCGCCTGCCATTCATTACCAATATGGTCAGACCGCATCTGCTTGTTCGCTTCGAAACTTCCACAGGCTAAAACGACACTGGTCGTCTGGATTTCAAGGGATTGACCGTCTTTCTCGACCACAATCGAAGCAATCCGTCCATCCTCTTTTTTGAGCTCTTTAGCACGTGCTTCATACCAGATTTCGATTCCGAGTTCCTCGACACGCTTGAAAAGGTTCGTCATCAAGCCGATTCCTTTGTTCTCTGTCTTGACCGGAAGGCCACCCCAGAAATGGTATTTCCCTTCTTTTTCAAACGATTGATTTTCATAGTTCAGCTCGAACTTAACGCCCTGCTCTCTCATCCACTTAATCGTCTCATAAGAACGGTTGACCAGCTGACCTGCCAGCTCTGGATCACTTTTGTCGCTGTTTACCCGCATCAGATCATCATAATAATCCGAAGGCGAATATTCTGGCATGACAATTCTCTCCGCTTCTTCCTCTGTCACATCAGGCATTAGTTTTAAAATATCAGCGAGATCATTGTAAGCGCATCGGATTGCACCATCTGTAAAATAGGAATTCCCGCCTCTTTTATGTTCAGGAGCCCGCTCCAATACCAGCACAGTGGCATTGTTCTCCCTTGCAGAAATAGCCGCACACAACGCCGCATTCCCTGAACCGACGACGACTATATCAACATTTGTTTCAGGATGATTGGACATCCATCTCTCCTCCTCCTATTTTCTAACTCTATGAAACTCTTTTTTCTAGATTGTTTTTGTCTGCTTTTTTCTTGAAAGCCTTGATGACTAACGGGTAAAAAAGAGATAAAAGAATCAATATGATCAAGCCGATACAGATCGGATTTGAAACAAAAATACTCAAATTACCGTCCGATGACAGCACCGCTTTCCGGAAGTTCTGCTCCATTTCAGCCCCCACAATCAATGCGAGCACAAGAGGCGCAATCGGAATATCGAACACCTTCATGAAAAGGCCAAATACACCAAAGATCAATAACAAGAAAAAGTCGATTACATTGTAGCTGAGCGTATATGTCCCGATGAAAGCCAGCAAGACAATGATTGGATAAAGCACCTTCGCCGGTGTATCCAAAATCTTGATCAACAGTCCGACAAGAAGGATATTCACGATCACCAGAACAATGTTCCCGATGAACATACTGTTGACCAGTGTCCACGCAATCTCCGGCTGGTTTTCAAAAAGTAATGGCCCCGGCCTCAAGCCAAGCATGATGAGAGCACCAAGCATGACCGCAGTCGTTCCCGATCCAGGAATCCCCATCGTCAAGAGCGGTATCAAGGCTCCGACTGATGCCGCATTGTTCGCTGACTCCGGTGCAGCCAACCCTTCAACTGCACCCTCACCAAACTCTTCCTGCTTTTTCGAAAGTTGTTTCTCAGTCGAATAACTGATCATGGATGCGATTGAACCGCCTGCACCCGGAAGGACACCAACAATAAACCCAAGCGGACCACTCCGCAGGATCGGCCACTTCGACCTTTTCCACTGTTCCTTCGTAAACCAGACTTTTCCGACTTCCTTC
Source organism: Alkalihalobacillus sp. TS-13 (assembly GCF_019720915.1). Classification (GTDB taxonomy): domain Bacteria; phylum Bacillota; class Bacilli; order Bacillales; family Fictibacillaceae; genus Pseudalkalibacillus. The sequence goes on along the minus strand of NZ_JAHKSI010000003.1, from coordinate 170,542 downwards.
TTTTCCTTTTTCTCCTTATCAATCGTCAGGAAGTTGTAGAGGACTTCCCCGATCGCATAAACGCCAATGATAACGATCAGAAAATCGATCCCATCGCTTAAGTGAGGAATGCCCATCGTGAAACGATAGACGCCCGTTTGGGTATCGATCCCAATTGTACTGAGCAAGAGACCGAGCAGCATCGCGATGAACCCTTTCACCATTTTACCGAGCGAAAGAGAAACGATGGCTGACAAGGTGAGGAGCATGAGTAAAAAATACTCCGCTGGCCCGAACTTGAGGGCGAAATCCGCTAACGGCTCAGCAAGGAAAATGAACCCGACAACTGCAATGACTCCACCGATGAAGGAAGCTACTGCAGAGATCGCCAGTGCCTGTCCCGCTTGTCCTTTTCGTGCCATTGGATAGCCGTCGAATGTCGCGGCGATTGCCGAGCCATCACCAGGCGTGTTCAACAGGATCGAGCTTCGTGATCCACCGTACATCGCGCCATAATAGATTGCAGCCATTAAGATGATCGCACTGACAGGGTCCATTCCAAAGGTGATCGGGATCAAGACTGCGACGGCAGTTGCTGGTCCAAGGCCAGGCAGCATCCCGACAATCGTCCCTAAAATACCGCCGATGATCACCCACAAGATGTTGATCGGTTCCACTGAATTCATAAAACCATTCAAAAAGCTGTTAATATCCACAAAATCACCTCCTACGGTAAACTGACCCCTAGTAATTCACTGAATGCGTACCATGAAATGAAGGAAAAGCAGATCGATACGATAATGTTCGCCTTCCACTTCTTCACTCCGTTGATGAAAAACAATAACGCGCCAAGGAACAGGATCGTCGCAAACAGAAAACCGATCCGTTCAAAAATGAATGCATATCCGATTCCAAGGAGCACCGTAATGCCAATCAGTTTCGGGGTACGCCCTGCGATCAATTCTCGTATTTGAACATTTTCATGGTTCAGTTTTTTCAACTCCTGAATCGTGTAGATGATACTGAAGACCAGCATGAGCACGCTCAGTCCGATCGGAAAATAAAGTGGACCGTTTGGATTGCCGAGGTTTGCTTTCGGCACATTGAAAGATGCTATCAAGAACGTGCAGCTGATAATTAGTAAAACAGCAGGAAACGCCAGTTTGATCGCTTTCATGTATGTCCGCTCCTTTCATGTGGAAATTCGATTGAATGCTTGAGTCCTAAATTTCTTATCTGTCAAAAATCAGGTGCTGACCCCGATTCCGTATGGAGTCAACACCCTTTCATTCGGTTTAGCCGTATCGGTGGCGATTTCGGCTGTAGAAGCGCCGCTTTTGGCCGTAATAATGCCATTTTCCGCCGTATGCGCATCATCGGTCGTCGTTAAACCGCAACCCAACTTTCGATTTCAGCCGTACGACGCGCCTACTTCACCAATCCTGAATCCGTCACGAGCTTCTCATAAAGTGAATGTTGCTCTTCCAAAAACTTCTTCGTTTCTTCGCTGTCTTTATAGAAGCCATCCCAGTTGTTATTCTCCAAGAGCTTTTTCCAATCTTCCGTTTTGACCATCTCGCTCAATTTTTTATCCCAATACGCGATTTCTTCTTCCGTCATGTCCGGTGGGCCCATGATTCCACGCCAGTGCGGGAATACCATGTCCACGCCTTCCTCCTTCCAGGTTGGCACATCATCAAGATCTTCGAGTCTCTCTTCAGAAGAAACTGCAAGGATCTTCAGCTTTCCAGCAAGGTGTTGATCCTTCACCTCGGATAGAGAAGTCGTAACCGCATCAACATGTCCACCTAGGAGTGCTGTAACGACATCTCCTCCCCCTTCATAGACGAGGAAGTCGAGTTCTGCAGGGTCAATTCCGTATTCAGTGGCAGCTTGGACGATGGATAGATGGTCATCATTCCCCAACCCAGGTCCGACACCGATTTTTACAGAGTTCGGATCTTTTTTCAGTTGCTCCATCAGTTCTGAAGCAGACTCGTACTTGGAATTTGCCGGCACAGCAAGTGATTGCCACTCTGTCGCTAATGTTGCGATCGGTGTGAAATCCTTATAGCTCAAATCACTTTGACCGAGCAAATCATTCGTCAGTACCAGGCTTGAGTTGATCGCTAGATGATGCGAATCCTTCGCCTTCAAGTACTTCCATCCTGTCTCTCCACCACCGCCTGGCTTGTTCACAACTTTAATATTTTTATCGACCAGGTCATTATCCTGTAACGCTTTTTGTACGGAACGGGCTGTCAAATCCCACCCTCCACCTGGCGAAGCAGGCGCAACCAATTCAAGATTCTTCGTCGGGAATTCTTTGTTCGAGCCAGAACCTCCCACAGAACAAGCTGATAAAAGTAAAAATACAACCAATAAAACCGAGAGCTTTTTCATAAACGATACACCCCTAACAAAAAATTTATTAAAGCTATCCTACCTTTTGAAACTTTCAATGTAAACGTTTTCAAAATATTGTTTTTTAAAAATTTAAAATCCTTTTTGTGCATTTTGTTCACGGACTTCGCTGCTGTCTTTCATGCTAAACTGTATAATAACCCTACATAAGTGTGCACGGAATGTCGGATGCCTCGACATCAATCCTGTTACTCTATTGATGAAGGAGGTCATAGGATGGATACACTGAAAAACTTGAATGGTGCCATCGCCTATATCGAAGAAAACCTGGCGGACGAAATCAACTTCAAGGAAGCTGCAAGACGGGCCTATTGCTCAGAATATCATTTCAAAAGGATGTTTTCCTTCTTATCTGGGATTACCTTATCAGAATACGTCCGCCGCAGACGCCTTACGCTTGCTGCATTCGAGCTTAAAACCAGCAAGGCAAAAGTCATCGACATTGCATTGAAATATGGCTACAACTCACCCGATTCTTTTACGCGCGCTTTTCAAAACCTGCATGGCATCACGCCATCAGAAGCGAGGACGAATGGCCATTTACTAAAATCCTATCCACGTATGACCATCCAATTAACCATCAAAGGAGGAAATGAAATGAATTACCGGATTGAAGAAAAAGAGGACTTTCGGATCGTCGGCATCTATAAAAGAGTTCCAATCATTTTCAACGGTGTCAATCCAGAGATTGCAGCTATGTGGCAAAGCCTGGACAGCGATACGATCGATACCCTGAAGAACCTTTCCAATGTGGAGCCGAAAGGGCTGCTAAGTGCTTCCACCAACTTTTCTGAAGGAAGAATGGAGAAAAAAGGGGAGCTTGATCATTATATCGGAGCGGCGACAATCAAGGATTGCCCCGATAACCTGACCGCTTTGGAGGTTCCAGCTTCAACTTGGGCGGTTTTCGAATCCATCGGTCCGTTTCCCGATACGCTGCAGGAAATATGGGGTCGCATCTATTCGGAATGGTTCCCGTCTTCGAACTATGAACAAACCGAAGGACCAGAAATACTGTGGAATGAGAACAAAGATGTCTCCTCCCCGACTTTCAAGAGTGAGATTTGGATCCCTGTTAGGAAGAAGTAAGGGGAGAGTTTTAAGAAAATTAGTGCTAACGGACATGAGAGACGTTATCTGTGACAAATAGGCTTGATTCAGTAACTTAGCGGACATGAGGGCTCTTATTTGTGACAAATCCCCCAGAATCAGGGTGATTTCAATCAAATAGGGTCTCTGGTGTCCGCTAATTTTTAAAATAAGGCGTTTTTTTCTAAAATAACAGCTCTGGTGTCCGTTAAATTAATGAAAACTTGGCTCAGCCAAGCATTAACGCAGGCTGAGCCTTAGTTACCCTTATATTGAAGAAAGTATTTATACTTTCTTTAAATGCAAAAAAGGTGCTGCCTCAGCACCTTTTACTTTATCTATTTATTTAGTATAATACCTTCGTTCCGGACGGCCGACGATCCCATAGACCTGCTCGACCGTGGCTTGCTCGATTCCGACGAGATACTCGAGATATCTTCGCGCGGTGGTCCTCGATGCACCCATGACCTCTCCTGCTTTTTCTGACGTAATCCCTTCCTTGTTGTCTTCAATCAGTTTTTTCACCTTTTTCAACGTCATTCTATCGATCCCAGGCGGAAGGTCCGATTTCTCAGATTCTTTCCCACCACCATGTCCAAAAACGCGATCGAGCAGCTCCTGATCCACTTCCGAAGTCGACTCAAGCATCGCCTTCTTCTTTTTATACGTATCGATCGCTTCTTTAAATCGCTCCATCGTAATCGGTTTGATCAAGTAATGCTGAACCCCGTAACGGATCGCTTTTTCCAGGAACGCTTTCTCTTTTGCCGCTGTGATCATCATAATATCGACATCCGGATGCTCCTCTCTGATTTTATGCAACAGATCGGTCCCCAGCTGATCCGGCATATACACATCGAGAAGCAGCAGGTCCACAGGGTTTTCCTCTAATAACTGCAACGTCTCTTTCGCATTCAACGCTTTTCCGACCAACTTCATTTCATCTACCGCAGCCAGATACTCCTCGTGAATCTGGGCAACACGGTAATCATCCTCTGCAATCACGACATTGAACATGAACCTTTCACCCTCCCAAACTATAATCTATCTCGTATTCGTCTTCTATATCGATTTCGGTAAAATAACGGTAAAAACTGCACCTCCGTCATGTTTGTTCGTCCATTCGATCATACCGTCGAGCAGCTCCAATTCCTCTTTCACGTTCGCAAGGCCATATCCTCTATTTTTCCCTTTAGCAGAATACCCTTTCTGAAAGATCTTTCCTTCTGCCTCATCCTTGATCCCTTTGCCGCTATCCGCGATTTCAAAAATGATGTCATTCCCGATGTCTGTCACAAAAAACGAAACTTCTTTCGTCGGGCGATCGGCTACCGCTTCAAATGCGTTGTCGATCAGGTTCCCGAGTATGACAATCAACGGGGAAAAACCGATATGAGCAGGTAGAGGCTGCATCGCACTTTCAACATCGATTTTAAAATCGATCTTTTTCTCGGAAGCCTTCGCCAGTTTTCCAAGCAAAATCGCCTGGACCTTGTCGTCCTTGATATTCGTTAAAAGCACCTCTTTATGCTGTTCCTGAATTTGAGCTTCTTCCTGGATCAATTGGATCGCTTCAGTATGTTTGCCAAGCTGAATCATGCCGAGAATGACATACAGCTTGTTCGTGAATTCATGGGCCTGTGCCCGCAGATCTTCAGAATATTGCCGTACTTCAGATAAGGCATCGACCATTTTCTTGATTTCAGTCTTATCTCTGAAACTGGCAACAATCCCTGTCTGTTCGCCATTTTCTATAATCGGCTGAGTATTGACGATGAAGATTTTATCATTATAGTAGCGTTCTTTATTACTGATGGTTTCCTTTGAAGCCAACACCTCCAACATACTCGATGAAGAGATGATCGACGTTACTGATTGTCCTTCAACAGATTCACTGATATCCAAAAGCTCACGTGCCGAATGGTTCATCATCGTGATGATTCCATGCTCGTCGATGGATAAAATTCCTTCTTTTACCGATTGGAGAATGGCGTTACGTTCCCGATACAATGCTCCGATCTCATAGGGTTCAAGACCATGCGTATCTTTGCGGATACTTTTCGCGAGAAAGAAACTGCCAGCAATCCCGACGATGAATGCAATGCCAGAAACAAGCAGCATCTTCTTGATATCAGAGGCGATCTTGCTTTGAATGATATCCATATGAAAAATGACTGTCACAGTACCTTCAACCTTCTTATAATCACCATAATCGATCATAATCGGTGCGATCCCTTTCAGGACCTCGACCCCATCACTGGCAGTACGCGTGACATAATTACTCCCAAAAACAAGGGAGCGGTAACGATCTTCCCGGGGTGAGGAGTGATTCGTGATGATGTCACCCGCATAACCGGTGAGCTCTCCATCCCGGTTTTCTATACGGATTGCGGAAGCATCAACCTGATCCCGCATCCGTTCCACAATCGGGTTCGTCACCTCGAATGCCCCGCCGTGCTCAACCGAATCCTGAATCGTTCCCATAAATGATAAGGTCTGCGCAGTCTGAAGCGCAATCCGCTCCGCCTGTTCTACGTCCTCCTCCATTTCCAGGTAACCGACAATGAAGGATAACAGACCGATCACCAATAATAATAGGAAGATGATCAGACCGAGGATTTTAATTTGAAGGGAAACATTCAGTAGTCTCTGCAGCATGGTGAACTCCTTGGATAACACATGTATTTACTGAATATTCTATCTTATCGAATGGGAAATCGCTAGAGTATCGTGTCGTTTTCTAGTCCCCACTCTACAAAACTCGCAATTTCCGAGGAAATGCACCAAAGAAAACCACCACAAATATGACACCAATCGGGCGCAGACAGACTATAGTCCGCTCCCAATTTCGACGGATGCTTCCGTGCCAGGCACCGAAGCGGAACCCTTGGGGCAGTTGAGGTTTGAAACGGTGCCAGGCACCGATCAGAAGTCCTTGCGGTGCAAGGGATCTGAGATGGTGCCTGGCACCGTTTATTCAGCTTATTGCAAAATAAAAAAAGCCAATGTTTGTTGGCTTTTAGGCATTTATACTCTTTTCCACTTGCGGAGATCTTACTTTCCTTACCAGCTTTCCGCCATCGTAAAACTTACCGTATTCTCTGAGTATCTCTCGGACTTCTGTGACTGAAGGGATCGTTCCATCTGCCGGATAAGATAAGTAATAGGTTTTCGTGTTCCTTCGATGGATCACCCAACCGAAAAACTTCATTGCAAATCCATGTGTCCGTTTATTACGAAACGCTGGCATCGACTTTCCATCCCAGACCGTCATCGTTTGTCCGTATCCCTTCCGATCCTTCATTTCCCATTCAACTCCGCATACAAAAGACCTGGCGTTTTCTTCATCTGGTTCATGACCATCAATTGATGATCAGCTGAATGAAATTCAACCCTTCGCCTCTTGTCAGCGAAATGAAGGCTTTTTCAGGGAGCTTCTCCGGTTTCTCTCCAAGCATCAATATCCCAAAACCCTCCCCCTTCATCGAACGCCACTTCTTTTTACCCATAATCTCCCCCTTGTGAAAAAAGAACTATTTTAAAAAGATATTCTTCCCCTCCTGGATGATTCCTTCCATATTCCTAATCATGTAAAAAATATTTTTCCAGCCTACGTTCCTCCCACCTAGTCATTAACACCTACCTTTTTCCCTGAATAAGGTAAAGGAGAATATATTCAGGGAGAGGTTGCTGTGCTAATACATGTAGTTCGAAGTGGGGATACACTTTGACGAATCTCACAAAATTATGGTGTACCGGTAAATCAGATTCGTCCAGGCGAATGGTTTGGATGTTAGAACAGGTCCATAATCGGGCACGCTTCTAGTCATTCCTACACCATATCAGCAATACATCGTCCAGCAAGCCGATACGCTATAGGCGATATCACAACGATACGGAACGACCGTTCAGGAACTCCTCATTGCAAACCAACTTGCTGATCCATCCGTCCTTTATATCGGTCAGGTACTTGTCCTCCCTGTTATATCGCATCCGGTTCAGCCTGGTGAAACGTTTTGGCGTATCGCCACCCGATATAAAACGACAATTGACGCGATCGTTCAGGCAAAACAGCTTCAAACCCCTGTGTTGATCTATCCTGGATAACGCCTCAGGATTCCGGAAAAGGCGGAACCGGTCGCTGGCGCATCATTTTCAGAGCAAGGGAACTATAACTTCATCAGGCGCTATTTTCTTCAAAAGAATAGCGCTTTACCATGTTAACGATGAAACACAAAGTATATAATGAAAAAAGGAGATAAATGGTAGTTTACTTTGGCATGGAGGTGACACTTTGAATAATGGCACGATCCTGTTCTGGGGGATTTTCGTTATGGCGATTGTTGTCTATCATAGGATTCTCATTTTAATAGAGACCTATTTCGTTCCGCTATGGTCCACAGATCCGACAGGATCCCAATTCGGACTCATGTTCGTCATTGTCCTTTTGCTGTTGATCGCATCTCTCATCACCGCCCAAAAACTGAGTAGAATCATTTATCTGTTTTTTTTTCGTAAAACGTCAAAGCGGTAACAGTAGGATTTTAATGAATTACTGACTGCGCGGACCAACCCCCGATATATTATCATTTATATAGACAATTTCTCTTCTTCTCCATTATTGAATATAAATAATTGATGATTTCTCACCAAACGAGAGGTGTATATATTGGCAAATATTCATTTTATGAATGAAACTATCCAACTTGCATATGAAAATGTTTTAAAAAGCAACGGAGGACCTTTTGCTGCTTTAATAGTCAAGGATGGAAAAGTGATCGGTAAAGGTGTAAATGAAGTAACATGTTCCAATGACCCTACTGCCCATGCAGAAATACAAGCGATTCGGAATGCTTGCGCTTACTTAAAACAATTTCAATTAACCGATTGTGAGATCTATACAAGCTGTGAGCCTTGTCCGATGTGTATTGGAGCTATCTATTGGGCAAGACCGAAAGCTGTGTATTATGCATGTACAAAGGAAGATGCCGCTCAAATAGGTTTTGATGATCAATTTATCTATGAAGAAATCGCTTTACCTATTAAAATACGAAAAATCAAAATGGAACACGTAGTAGTGGATCAACACGATTTACCATTTCAAGAATGGGGAAGATCAAACAATAAAATAGAGTATTAAACCCAACTTTTTCAAATGAACAACGTACCTGGTCGAGTATACTTGTATAAAAATAAGGTCCAGGTCCTGTTTCTGGACCTGAACCTTTATTAATTTACACATGCCGATCTCCAACTTCATCGATCAATTTGTTCACACACCTCTAATATTGTTTCAGTCTCTTCAATCAGCAAGATGATATCTTCCCATGAGCCTTCTGTATTGAGTTCTTGTGCATGCGCCAGATTGTTTCTCAAACCTTCCAATCTTTTAAAATAATCTTTCCCCTTGGTTTTGGAGGGGAACTTCAATTGCTGCCTTAATTCACCCTCGTTCAAGATGATATCTCTTTTATCGCAAATCTGTAAGCAATCACTTAAGCCAATTGCCTCGTTTTTCACGCTTCGTATCGTATATAACCGCTCAGCCTCTTGAATTCGATCCATACCCAAATGCCGCTTCCAATCATTTTGCGGCAGATAATGATTGATCACTCTCAAAAGGTGCATCTCCAGCAACGTGATGATTCCGAACAACAGCATCCTGATTGGCGGTTTTTGAAGGTCTGCTTTCGTCACAAGCCTCGTCACTCTGTTTTCTTCCAACACAAAGATCCGCTCGATTTCTTTGAATAAAAAGAGGATTTTGATCAAAGGAGTCGAGTCAGAAACGATTTCTCTTGGTGAAAAAGGCGTCATATAATTCCGGCATAAACCCTCTTTCAATTCTTCTCGCTTCACATAACCAATAACGCTTCCGTCCTCTTCGACCCCAAGCACATCATAATCCTTTTCTGCCATCTGTGCCTTGATCATTTGTGCATCATCATGGGGATAACAGATATCAAAAACTTCAGATATATGATTCACATGGATATCTTTTTCGTACAGTAAACGAAGCTCATGATACGGACTCAGTTTCTTCAAGCAGGTTCCCTCCTTTGATGCAAGATCTGATTAACGCGAGAGTCTCTCATCTAGCATGACGAACACACTTCTCAATTGATCTTTCGGTACGTATTCATACTGATCACCGATGCTCACTTCATAATAACATGAAGTTTCACTCGTCTCTCTTAAGTTGCTGGTCAACCCGATCCCCGTCGTTTCATAGAGATCGACCAGGATAGGTTCAAGCTTTTCTTTCGACACTTGAAAATGAACATGGAACATATTTGAGACAGGTTCATAAGGCTTTGTCTCAACAGCATGGCACTGATTGAACAAACTGGCAAGTTCCTTCGCTTCTTCATGATACTGCCCCATTTTTCCGATCCGTTTCTCAAAATAATGATCCGCACTGATTATGTATGGATAAAGGCTGATCAAATCACCGCCATGTCTCCTCTTCCACACTTTCGATTTTTCTGTAAAAGCTTCATTCCCTGTAAGGATCGCTCCCGCAAGCCCGCCGATTCCTTTGTAAAACGAAACATAGACACTATCAAAAAGTGCACAAACTTCCGCCGCCGTCTTCTGATAGTATGGAAGAATCTCAAACAGCCTGGCTCCATCCAGATGCAACAGGATGCCTTTCTCACGGCAATGTGTAGAAATGGCTTCAAGAGTTTCATAGTCCGGCAGCTGGCCGCCAATTTCACGCTGCGGCAATTCGAGCAACAAACACGAAATCTCTTCCTCCATGTTCACCACATCATCCAGGTCGATGATCCTGTTTTCATCCGCTAATAAAATCGGTTCGATATGATGCAGCTCTTTCAATCCGTCTTCTTCATGGATTTCCAGGTGACATAACGGATGATAGGCGACTTTCTTCAGCCCTTTTTCATCACACCAGATCCTAAGAGCGATCTGCTGGGCCATCGTACCGCTCGGGAAAAACACCGCACGCTCTTTTCCAAGGTACTCGGCCATCTTTTCTTCGAAGTCTTCAATGACCTTCCCCTTGCCATACATATCGCTATCCGTATCGCTGTCCAGATCACCCAAAGCCTCTTTAAGCACCTGTATGTTGCGGCTTCCATGACCGGCAAGCTGATAGTCAGTTTGCTTGAACGCTCGGGTTAAAACACTTGTTTCATTCATCAAATCAGGCTCCTTTTACTCCTCCTGTATCTCAAGAGTTATTTGTTTTTTTCATCACATGGAACCGGCGGGTGATTTCAAATCCCGTTTTCAGATATAGGTGGCCGGCTGAGGTTTTTTCACCTGTCCATAGAAACCAAGCACTGTGGAGCCCTTCTGAACGCATCGAAACAAGGCAGTCATGCAGAAGGATCTTCCCCAAGCCTTTTCCTTGTTGCGCTGGATCTACACCAAAAGGACCGAATCGATCAGGAACCCCTTCATAACCTCCGTACATGCAAAAGCCAACCACTTGTTCTTCGTGTCGTGCAACAAGAATCCGTTTCAGCGGCAGCCCTTGTAAAATTCCTTCGCGTATCGCCCTGCCCCAATCCGGGTTGAACTTCTCATTAGCAAACTGGATCACTTCATAGAGATCCTTATCCTCAGCCTTTGAAAAGAAATAATCCTCCTTAGCACGCGCTGCTTTCAATGCCGCTACATCATCAGGCATACGGTAACCTACCAAATTCCGGTCCATCGCAACCGCCGTATATTGTTTTTCAAATCCTTGCTTTTGTAAAAAGGAATAACCTTCAGGATACGTCTCTTCATCAATCCCAGGCAGAATATAATTCGGTGCGTAGGATGCGAAAAAGACATGACCCCTTCCCTCTTCAGACAAAAAAACCACTGCTTCCTCCATCATCTTTTCCCCGACTCCAGCTTTCCGATAGTCAGCGTGCACGAAAAAGAACGGAATCCACCCATGATCAGGCTCTAGATCTGTCCCGTGCATCGGAAGCAGCCTCCTGACCGCATAGACACAACCAACTAAACGATCATCATCAAACCCAACCCGCAGTCCTTGAGGATCAAAATTCGCATCCAGCAGAACCAAGTTCCGAAATCGTTCAGGTGCAATCGGGTCGAGTGGAAGGCTTTCATTCCATAACTCTATGATTTTCACTTCATCTCCAGGATGATAATGTCGATACGAAATCATTTCCTCGTCTCCTTTATTATATAAATGCACTTACAATTCGAAGCCTGGGATGTTTTGCCCTTTGCGGACATTCAAACCTGTTGGATATTTAAGCGTCTGAGCATATTTTGTACGATTGACACATCCTCTCATCGTACCTAACGCTTTATAGTAATCGTAATAGCGGAAAGAGGTAGAATTCATGATGAACCAATACTGGGAGAGCGCCTCAAGATAGGCATCGAACTCCTCGGAAACATCGACAAAAATGTCAGGCACGTACCCCTCCATGTCCTCCCAGTTCTCACTATGAAAAATCCGATAGAACTGGGCGTCCGAACCATCCAATTCGAAACCAGGTAAAGCCGCTTTCAACTGGGCTGCCTGGACGATTTTCGGACATAGCGCGTGATCGGGGTGAATGCTGTTTTCCCAATGGGTGATCACGACATCCGGCTTTAAGTGACGCATTAATATCGCTACCCTAGTTACGATTTCGTCGTCGAATGTCAACTCTGCATCCTTGTATTCGAGTGTCATCGTTTTAACCCCCAGGATTGCTGCAGCTTTTTCCGACTCCAGGATTTTCTGTTCACGATATGCCTCTACTGAAATACCAGGTGGATTTCCCTTCTCCCCAGCCGTCATATGGACGAACATCACCTCATGACCGGCCTTCGCATATTTATGGGCAATCGCCCCGGCCTGGAATTCCACATCCCCACAATGAGCCCCCAATGCAACCAAATGCATACCATCACCCTCATTCAAATTTATTCCATAAGTGTATTATACAAAACATTCTGAAAATATCAGAACCACTCGTCCTTAGAAAAATAAAATCCCATCATGATCTGTTCTTCAACCTTTTGAAATCACGCCGTAGACTTGCCTTTTTCAACTTTTTCTTTTTAAACAAGTAGTGAAGGTCTGCCTTATTATCATACGAGAGCTGGATATGAAAGTAGTTGATATATTCCGCATACATTTATATCTTCTTTATAAATCGGTTGAACTTTCTTATTCGATGAATTAAAGCCGATGCTTCCTTAGCGTAGGAAAAATCGGCTTTTTTAGTGTCGAAATTTGCTTAGCTCAGATCTTCTTTATACAATTGAACGACTTTATCAGACATTGTAATTTGCATAATCTGTCAACTTTTATATAAAATGAGCAGCAGTTTATTTGTGATTCAATTCACAATATGTTGCCTGTTTATAGTATATCAAATTCTCGGTATATAAAAATTGTATAGTTTGTAAAACTTTTTCTTTATTTTATCGCACACTTAACTGCAAAGCGATAAGCGCCAGACACTTGTCGCTTTGAAATTAAATTATTTATTCATAAAGCTTTGATTTCTTCTTCTGGCATGGATGAATCGCATTTCACTGTTAATGTGTCACCATTAGTAAAGATGAAACCAGGAACCCGTTGGAATGTCGTATTCATTACGGAAGGCCGTAATACCTTCCATATCAGATTCTTCCACACTATTGTGGTACCCTAATTTGACTGACTTTGCAATAGTTCAGGGAATAAATAATGTATGATATGCATCGTTAAACGTCGAGACTCTCCTTTATATGGATAGATATGCATATACATCGATGGATTAAAGTTGGCTTCAATAATTCCGTAAGCATTTTTATTAGCTGCAGGAACTTCTGTATTTTCAATAATTAAATCAATACCACAAATTTTAACTCCAAGTGCGGATACCGCATCCACTGCTATTTTTTTATAATCATCAGGAATTTGATCTGTCACATCAATCGAGTCTCCACCTGTACTAATATTAGAGTTTTCACGCAAATAGACGATTTCATCCTTCTCTGGAATCGAATCCATTCGGTATCCTTGAGCTTTAAGCATAAGGTTCTCCAATTCACCTAATTGTATACTTTCTAAAGGTGTCCTATGATCTCTTCCTCTTAACGGGTCACGATTCTTTTGCATGACTAACTCTTCAATTGTATGTTTACCGTCACCTTCAACATTCGCAGGAACTCTTAATAAAACAGCATAAACTTGATTATTTAACACAAAAAATCGATATTCTGTTCCTGTAATAAATTCTTCGATTAATATAGAAGAGTCTTCTTTAAATGCTAATGTGATGGCTTTTTGATAATCTTCGTAATTTGCGCCTTCTTTGAAGATCGATATTCCTAATCCATAGTTTGTTGTTTTCGGCTTCACAACAAAAGGTTTGGTGGAAAAGAGATCATAGGAACGTAAAGCCTGTTCGATTGTCTGAAATTCCTCACCTTTCGGCACACGGAATCCATGTTGCTGAAGAATTTTCTTTGTTACGGTTTTATTTTCCATAATTAAAGTGGATACATAGCTATCTTTACTTGTCATATTCCCATTTTTCACATATTCAACATGATCTTTTAATTGAAGCTTCAAAAATTGAGCCTGTCGATCCAAAACTTCTACCTTGATTCCTTGCTGTATGCATTCAAACATTAAAATCTGAGTGGACAACTCCATGTCTGTAAATCCTGTTAATTGATAGGGCTTATCCCATGATTTTTTATAATTTTTTTTAGCAATACACGTAGCTACTTGACCTTGACTGCTTTTCTCACTTTCTTTATAAAGTCTTCCAGCTAAAGTCTTACTTGGGTCCATTAGCATTTCTCTCAGATGAACAAATAACGTATCTGAAATAGTCAAATTTAAAATTGCTGCTAAATGTTCCATCTCCTCAATCATATTTTTAGCTTCTATTTCAAATTTTGTATGCTCTAATGGGTGCTCAAGAGCTACTATATCATTGTAAAAGTCGCCCATTTTTACCCACTCATCACAATTTTCCCCTTCATCTTTCCAGAGTAAATAAATTAAGAAAAGATGGAGAAATTCTGCTTGTTCATAGCCAATTCCATACGGTTCAAAAGGATTTAAATCTATATTTCGCAATTCAATATACCTAATACCGTGATCTGCTAGATCTGAAACATGATGTCCGCCTCTTAAACGGACAGGTGAATAAAATTCTTTTTCTTCTGATAGAAGCCCTCTTTTAACCATAGAAGAAAGGTCTGAAAGATAGTTCTGTATGCTACTATATGACACTTGAGCATCATCAGAATTAGTATAACCATATTTACTGCTTCGAATGCTTCTTACTGCCTCATTCAAAGAATCTTCTTCAAAAAAATTCTTTTCACTACTAGGAGAAGCTCCATAAAAATAAGTGAATAACCATCGATAGTGTAAATAGTTTCTTGTGGCTTTTAGATAAATCTCTGTTTTAAAATGCCGATAATCTTTAATTTCCGATTGTGCGTTAAATAACACTTGAATTAACTCATCGCCAAATTCAAAGTTAAAATGAACACCACAAATCATTTGTTTACGACGGCCATAAGAATGCGATAAAGTTTGGCGATATAAAACATTTTCCACACTTTTCAATTTTGCAATCACAATATTTTCTTCTTTTTCTGGTAACTGTGGCGGCATACTTAATGGCCAAAGCATTTCATTAATACCCATAGAACGATAAGCGACATCATGGATCGCTGCTAAGTAATTAAACAGTTCCTCTAATGTCTCGGTAACAGGTGTGATTATTTCCATCTGTAATTCTGAAAAATCCCGCTGAATATACGGATGATCATCTCGAAACGAAATACTTTTAGGATGATCCGTTTCAGCTAAATTTCCGGATAAGTCAACTCGTTTACTTTCTTTTTCAATCCCATAACGGGCTTTTAATAAGTATGGTTTAACACGGTCATTGACTACCATTTTTTTTAAATCCATTTTAATGATAACCCCCAATTAGCTCACCCCTTCTTCAAACCATTTTTTATTTTCAGATAATAAACTTTAAAATACAACAACATGCAATTATCGAAAGATATCCACATTCAATTACAATGTGGATATTTTTCGTAAAAAAGAATTTATCTTAAGTACTCCATATGAAAAGCGAAATGTTCCTCTAAGAAAGTAGAAATAAAGAAATAGCTGTGATCATACCCTTGAACCTTATTGTAGTTAACTACTCCCTTATTTTCCTGAGCATTCTTTAAGAAACAAGTTTCATCTAATTGTTTTGGATAAAACTCATCTTGTGTTCCTTGCGTAATGAGAATAGGTGGCATGTCGGCTTCTTTGGCCAATTCTGAAGCATCCCATTCTTTCCAAGATGCTTTATCTTCACCTAAATAAGAGGAAAAAGTCTTTATTCCCCATGGGACACTACTAGGACTTAAAATAGGAGAAAAGGCAGAAATCGCTTTGAATCTTGCTTTATTTTTCATGCCAATCACTAAAGCGCCATGACCTCCCATTGAGTGGCCCATTATGCTTTCTTCTCCTGAAAAATGAGGGACCAAAGTTGATGCAATAGCTGTTAATTCATCTACTATATACGTATACATGATATAATGCTTTGCCCATGGATCTTGTGTGGCATTTAAATAAAAACCTGCACCTTGTCCAAGGTCCCATGCTTCATCATCAGCAACATGTTCTCCACGTGGTGAAGTATCTGGAATCATGACGGCCACTTGATATTTTTCAGCCAATCTTTGAAATCCACTTTTTTGACTAAAATTATCGTCTGTACAAGTTAAACCAGACAGCCACCAAATAAGAGGGATTTTTTTCATTTCTTTATTTGATGGCAAGTAGATACTAAATGTCATTTCACATTGTAAGACTTCTGAATAATGACTGTACTTACATTGTTCCCCGCCGAAAGAGCGATGTTTTTCAATAAGTTTATAGCTCACTTTCTCACTCTCCATAGGTTAAAATCGCACGGATTGACTCACCCTTATGAAGCAAATCAAATGCCTCATTAATGTCTTTAAAGTCTAGGTGCTGTGTGATAAACGAATCTAAATCGATTTCACCATTCATATAATCTTCAACCATTCCTGGCAGCTGCGATCTTCCTTTTACTCCTCCAAAGGCTGAACCGCGCCATACCCGACCCGTTACTAATTGGAACGGACGAGTATGAATCTCTTTACCTGCTCCTGCTACACCGATAATCGTGCTTTCGCCCCAACCTTTATGACAACATTCAAGGGCAGACTTCATGACTTCAACATTTCCAACACACTCAAAGCTATAATCTACTCCGCCATCTGTCATTTCAATGATGACTTCTTGAATGGGTTTATCAAATTTAGAAGGATTTACAAAATCTGTGGCTCCCATTTTTTTAGCTAATTCAAACTTATCATCATTTAAGTCTACAGCAATAATTCGGCTTGCTTTCGCTTGAACCAATCCTTGAATAACAGCTAATCCAATCGCTCCTAAACCAAATACGGCTGTCACAGCTCCTTCTTCCACTTTTGCTGTGTTGTGTACAGCGCCAATCCCTGTAGTAACACCGCATCCAAATAGACAAACTTTATCAAGTGGAGCTTCTGGGTCAATTTTTGCTAAAGAGATTTCAGGAACGACTGTATATTCACTAAATGTACTTGTTCCCATGTAATGATAAATAGGCTCTCCATTATAAGAGAAACGAGTGGTT
This sequence comes from Alkalihalobacillus sp. TS-13, assembly GCF_019720915.1. Lineage (GTDB taxonomy): Bacteria > Bacillota > Bacilli > Bacillales > Fictibacillaceae > Pseudalkalibacillus. Next base: position 153,407 of record NZ_JAHKSI010000003.1, on the reverse strand, counting down.
CCATCAGGCATTAAGCCTTTACCTTGAGTTTCTCGTACGGCACTACATAAGTTGGTCTTACCAGAACGACAGAATTTACATTCTCCACATTCAGCCGTGTATAGTGGAATAACATGGTCCCCTGGTTTTACTGAAGTAACTTCATCCCCTACAGCAACGACAACACCAGCACCTTCATGACCTAGTACAGCAGGAAATACGCCTTCGGGATCATCACCTGATAAGGTAAAAGCATCTGTATGACAGACGGATGTATACAGTATTTTTACTAATACCTCTTTTGCTTTTGGTTCTTCTACATCGATTTCTACAATTTGAAGTGGTTCTCCTGGTTTAAATGCAACAGCAGCTCTACTTTTCAAATGAATCCCTTCTTTCTTTTGTTTTCTAATTTACATTTCCATAATCACAGATTATAATTAATTAGACAATACTGACATTTTTGTCACTAAAGACAAAATAACAACAGAGAAATGGAAGGTATTATATGGAGATATCCTATAAAGAAAAAACTTTTTTCACTAGCAAAGATTTGGCTTTATCGGTGATAGGTGGACGCTGGAAAATAGCAATTATATGGTGTTTGCTCCAACAGTCTCCATTAAGGTTAAGTGAAATACAAAAATACCTTCCCGATGTCAATCAACGTATGTTAATTAGACAATTAAGGGAATTAGAAGAAGATAAAATCATTACTAGAGTTGTATACCCGGTTGTACCTCCTAAAGTGGAGTATCAACTAAGTGAAATTGGTTTACTTCTAGAACCCGTTGTAACTTCCATTTGTGATTGGGGAGATAATTTTAGAGCATTTTTGGAAGAAAATACTGATAAAATATCAGTTGAATAACAAACGGTTCTGAAAATGAAAGCCACGAAACGCTGGTATGAAGGCGTTTCGTGGCTTTTTGAATGTTCCCAAACGATCATTTGGGAATCCTTTTTCCTGACTATAGTCCGCTTTCTTGTTTCGACTTTCTATTATAATAAAGATATTGATAATGATTCATCCGCCAACGATTTTGCTAACAAGCCAAGGAGCAGAATATAATACCATAAACTGTACGCCATAATTAATTCCCCATCTGTGAAGTACACCTGCAACTAGACCAACCAGTAAGACACCTGCAATATTAATCCATCCAGCATCCATGAATGCTAACATTAAAACCAATCCAAAGAATAACCCTAACATGGCTTCGTGGGGTACCCTTTTGAAAACAAATTCACATATTTGCTGAGAATATTTGATAGTTACATAGAAGGTCAATAACAAAGCTATAACAGCACCAATGAGGGTTGCCCAAACAAAGTCAGATGTAGACAATAAGTGATGCAAATTGTTTTCCAATGTCAATACTGGTGGTGCATTAAACAGGGCATTTGCTGGACCGATTGCCATTGGAGATAAAGGGACTCCTAAAGCGATTAAAGGGATTAGAGTACCTGATATATAGGCAGCATTTGTTAAACCATCCATACTTGAAATTGCTCTGGAAGCTTTTTTGACCGGATCCTTTATTCGACTTGACAAAGTCTCCCCTAGAAATATGGTCATTCCGACTGGACTCATAAAAAAGGTCATACTTCCAAGGAGTGCAGCAAAAGAGCTTGTTCCAACTTCCTTTTTATCAAGGATTTTAAACGGGTTTGGCATACCTTTTTCAATTTTTGTCTTATAAAGTTTGATTTCTTTTATCCCGAAGCGATTAAGTTTCTCCCTTTTCTCCTTATTCAAAAGTTCAAATAATGTTAAAATGACTGGACCAATGGTTATACCAAGGAAAAAAGAAATGAAGACTGTCGTTCCTTCTGGAACAGCTCCTACACCCCAGTATAGGTGACGTAAACCTTGTATCAGAAGTGCAAAAGGAACAATCGTTGCTAATGCTAGCCATCTATTTTTACACATCAAAGCTAAAAAGACCGCTCCAGCAAAAAATATCGGACTGGCATATTGTGTGATGACATCCGACAAGGGAATCAGAGCTTTTGCCAAAATCAGGCTGACAGGTACGGCTACTAATGTACCGATCACCGATCCTGATGCCATTTTACGAATACTTAAATCTGGCACTCCATGCCTTTTTAAAATCATTGCATGTTCGACCATGGGGGCTGCCATTACACCCCCGGGAATTCCTGCTACAGCGACAGGTATGGAATCAGTCAATTTCTTTTCAACAATCGAGGCAATGAAAAACGAAAGGATGACCACTGGATGAAAGCCTGTTAATACAAGGACAAGTGTTACAGGTGCTAATACAGCTGTTTCGTCTGTACCTGGTGCTATCCCGATAATCGTATATATGGTAGCGCCTAATGCAGCTGCAACAATCATTTGTAAAATTAAAGTAACATCCATGACTACTCCTCCCTATCTTCGTAATTGAAGGCTCTTTTAGGTTTGATGATGAAACTGCAGACAATGAAACCTAATAGAGCTCCCAACAAACCGAAAATCAATGGTTTCGGGGGTTCAGCCGGAGCGACTAAGTACCCCCCAAGTGTTGTGACACTACAGATGATAAGAGATAATACAAGGTCTTTGATACTTACTAAATCTTCCCAAACTTCAACATTTTGTTCTTTTGTTTCTATTTTAGGCTGATTCGTATTCGTCTCTAATTCTGGCATCATTTTCACTCCCTTTTCTTTAAATAAAATTGTTCTAGTATCTGTTGTGCCCGATCTAGTTTGACATTGCCTTCTTTCACTAGTTGGCCAGCTATCATGTCAACTTGTGATCCATCTGCTCCAGCCATCATGGCAATATTTTTAGCATGCAATTTCATATGCCCTTTTTGTATTCCATCCGTTGCAAGTGCTTTCAGAGCCGTTAAATTTTGTGCTAACCCTACAGATACAATGATTTCGGCCAGTTGAATTGATTTAGTTACATCCATCAATTTTAAATTTGCTTTAGCTTTAGGATGGATTGAAGTCGCTCCTCCAATGATGCCGACTGCCATTGGCAGTTCCAACGTCCCTACCAAATTACCATTCTTATCCTTCTCCCAAGTAGATAATGAAGTATATTGACCAAAGCGAGCTGCATAAGCATGTGCCCCAGCTTCAACCGCTCTGGTATCATTACCTGTAGCGAGGATGACTGAACTTATTCCATTCATGATTCCCTTATTATGAGTGGCAGCTCTGTAAGGATCCTGTGCCGCAAAATGATAGGCACTGATGATACGGTCAATGACCTCTTCACCAATCAGATCCTCTTTCCTGATTACACACCTTGCTCTTGCCAAGCGTTTATCAGCTAGATTGGATACAATTTTTAACAATCCTTTTCCGCCTGTTATTCGCTCAAGTTCAGGAGAGATGCTTTCCGCCATCGTATTTACAGCATTAGCTCCCATAGCATCCAGAGTATTCACAACCAAGTGGACGACAAGCATGTTGTGATAACCTTTATCAAGAATTCTCACTACCAGATCACATGGACCTCCACCCAGCTTATCGAGAGTAGGATCTTGTTTTCTTGCAAGCTCTAATAAGTCAGCTTTATTTTCCAATATTTTCATTTTGGCTCCATATAAATCAGAGATCCCGATCAATTGTATTTGAGAAAACATCGCTGACTCAGAGGTAGTAGCTTTAAATCCACCTGTATTCCGTGCTAATTTAGCTCCATGGCTTGCAGCAGCTACTACCGATGATTCTTCCACTGCCATAGGAACCAATACATCCTTTCCGTTTACTTTGAAATTCACAGCAACACCGAGCGGTACCTCCATAACACCTACTGTATTTTCAATCAATTGATCAGATAGATCTGCTCCAAGTGAGCCGAAGTTTTCAAATAATAATGTTTCAGCAGAAAGTAACCCCGCTTGATTTTCCATCCATTCTTGCCGTTCTTTCAATTCCATCTGGTAAAACTTACTTATCTCAGAATTCATGTTTGCACCTCCTGCTTTTATATAAAGCAAGAAACGTGCCAACTTTTCAGCCTTGAAACGATGTGATTTTTTCCATTTTTCTGATAAATTGTTTCATATCGATACATAATGGAAGCGTTCTCATGTTTCTGATCGAAACACCTGTAACGAAAGGAAACAAAGTAAAGCTAAAAAATCCCATACTCATTTATTTTTTTATAAAATTTTTTCCGACTTAAACCTAATAATTGCATTGCATCTGACCGGTGCCCTTTCGTTTTGATCAATGCTTCTCTTATCGCCTTTTCTTCAATTTGCTTAAATTGCTTATACAGCAGGATGTTGTCTGTTTCCATATTGTTAGTCATTTGGTTTGAATTATTTAAATAATCGGGAAGCATGTCCAATGTAATCCTTCCGCTTTTTTCACACATTATGACAGCATATTCAATTACATTTCTTAACTCCCGAATATTTCCTGGCCACTGATAAGATTTAAATACATGTTGGACTTCCGCTGAAAAAGAAAGCTGTTTTTTATGCTCCTTGCAGAATTCCTTTAAGAATTGTAAAGCTAACGGTAAAATGTCAGTTTGACGTTCTTTTAAAGGAGGGAGATCAATCGGAAAAATATTCAGTCTATAATAAAGGTCCTCCCTAAACTTCCTTTTCACCACAAGGTCATTTAAGTTTGCATTTGTAGCGGCTATGATGCGTACGTCGATTCTTAGTGAAGAGGTACCCCCTATCTTTTCAATAACTCTTTCCTGCAGGACTCGGAGTAATTTTGCTTGTAAGCTGGGGGGCATTTCACCGATCTCATCTAAGAATATTGTCCCCGTATTAGCAAGTTCAAATTTTCCGATTTTCCCTCCTTTTCTTGAACCGGTAAAAGCACCTTCTTCATATCCGAAAAATTCACTTTCCAAGAGAGATTCAGGAATAGCAGCACAGTTTACCTTGATGAATGGTTTTCCATATCTAGAACTGATATTATAGATTGAATTTGCAACGACTTCCTTACCAGTCCCACTCTCTCCTGTAATGAGAACCGTAGTATCTGTAATTGCCACCTTATTAATCTTTTCCATCACCATCTGTATTTTTTCATCACTGCCTACTAATCCGTTAAACAACTTCCTTTCTTTCTGGTTCATCAATTCTTCTTCTAGATATTTGGTATAACCTTTCAATCTTTCTAATTCGGTGGTTAATTCGGTTACTTCCGTTACATCTCTGAAAACTGATACAGCTCCAGAAATTTTACCTTCAATCTTTATGGGGATGATGTTCGCTACCACTCTTATACTAGTTGTATCAACTAGAAATTCAGAATTGATAACAGGGGTTCCTGTTTCTAAAACCTTTATGATCCTGGCATTTGGCTGGCTTTCTTTTAATGGCTTATTGTGAATGCTATCGACGGAAATACCAAGAATTTCATAATAGGATTTATTAGCATAAAGCACTCTCGTTTCTGAATCTATAATGATTACCCCTTCATGCATGTGATCGAGGACAAGTTTATATTCCATCGTCGGTTGATTCCCTATCATACCTATGACCTCCTTTTCTAACTTAATAGTCATTTCTATAATTAAATAGAGATTCCTATTTAGGTTTTTTGAATTGTTAAATAGTTCTTGTAAAACGACTTATTTTTGTACAAAAAAATAAACCTCCTTCAAATATGGAGAAGAACAACAAATCTTCTATAACACATTTCCCCTACATAACCGTCTGAGGACGACTAAAGTCCGGTTTCTTTTTTCCAGGTTACTACGATTTACCCGTGCCAGATAATGATAAAAAAACAAGCAGCGAAAAGGCTGCTTGTTCCATAATAACTAAATTCTTTACCTATGACTTAAATTTAATCAATGTTCCTTCATTAAAATCAGGAAAATTATGCGGGCTAACAAATACAGAACCTGGCAAAATATCTTCTGGGGGACTATGGAAATAAATCGAAATATGGCCTAGTTCCCGCAGATTTTCATTAGCTTTTGTCCCTACCGCAGTAATTGTATATACTTGATTATCGAATTCGATTGTACCACCTTCTTGTAAGGGTTCTTCAGAATGGTGTTCAAATTCATGTATAATAGACATTTCTTTAATTTCTTCAGGGGCTTGCGGACCAAATAAAATAACAATCTTATCTTCTTTAAAAGTAGGGACCAGTGCTCCAATTTCTTTTACAATAGTCGTTGACATAATAACTCCTCCATCATAAGTTTAATACATTCCAAAGCTTGCAAAATATGCTATTACAACCGACAAAACACCAGTGATCAATCTGCTGTATAGCACGGCTGGCACACCATATTGGACTGTTTCTGGCTTGGCTTCTCCAAGAGATAAGCCGACTGGAATAAAATCACAACCTACCTGTCCGTTAATCGCAAACAAAGCTGGTAATGCAAACTGAGGTGGGATATTCCCCATGGCAATTTGACTTCCTATTAAAACACCGATTACTTGTGCGATGACAGCTCCTGGGCCAAGAACTGGTGATAAGAAAGGCAATGTACATATCATCACAATGAGAATTAATCCCCATAGTGAACTTGCTAGAGGAGATAAGGAATTTGCAATCAAATCACCAATACCCGTGTAATTAATTATACCAATTAACATACTGACAAAAGCCATGAATGGAATAATGTTTTTGATCAGCATATCAACAGAGTCACGACCTGCCTGATACAAAGTACCCGTCACTTTTCCAATTCCTCTTGAAAATCGCATCAAAAAGTTTTCACTATTATCTAGATTATCCTTCTTTAACTGCTCGTAGTTTTCTTTAAAAGCTTCTTTATCTTTTGTATCAAATTCCGGCTCAGTGTCTTTTTGTTGCTCTGATGTGTTTTCTGCAAAAGCCACTTCGTTTTCTGTTACACCAGAGACAAAAATATCTTCAGTAATATGTTTCGCAAGTGGACCTGAAGGGGATGAGGATAGGATATCGACTGTAGGGACCCCCTTCATGGGATATAGACCAATTCTCGCAGTTCCTCCACAATCAATAACTACACACATCATCTCATCTTCAGGCACTGAATTCCGAAATCCATCAATTGCTTCTGTACCAGTTAACTCTGCTATTCTTTTAGCAACTGGATGAATACCTCCTCCGGTTATTGATACAACTTTTGTTTTTTTACCGGTAGGTTCAATATGAAGCCCTTTACCCCATCCATCTGGACCTTTTGATACAAAAACAGCTCGGTAAGCCATTCTAATCCCCCCCTTCCGTTAGACCCTTCATTTTGTTCTTTTTGATTAGGTAAGTGGTGATCAACTCTGTCACCACACCTCGCATTAATATAATAACGATTCCAACTAAAAAGTAACGTACAGCGAGTTCAGAGATTGAATAACCCGCTTCCTTCAATCCATTAGCAATACCTAAATAGACGAACAGTTCCCCGGCATTAGCGTACGGGAATAAAGAAGTAACTGGGTGGACAAATGATACAGCAGAATCATAAAAAGCAGGTTTTTGCCTTTCTGGCAGAAACCTGCCAAATGTATACGCCATCGGATTTGTTAAAACCAGTACTGATAGTACAGGCATAACTGTATAACGCAATACCATATATTTAGAGGCAAATCGAATCGATCGATTAACGCGTTCTTCTCCAATGAATTTCATGAGGGCATACGTAAAAGTAAGCAAGACTACTAGAGTCGGGACAATCCCAGTCAGCAAATCCATGAATGTTTTTCCACCGGCATTGAACATTCCAATAAAATGTTCACCGAACCATTTGATCCATTCCATAGAAATTTACACTCCTTTCTAAATCGACGAAATCTTCTTCTTTGAAATTGAAAGTAATGCATTCTCTGAAGCCCTTGAAAGGGCTTGATTAATAGCAGAAGCTTTTTTTGCTTTTCCACTTGGAATATTATCCTTATGGACATTATCCAAGAGTTTACCGACATGGATACCTTTATATTTTTTTATTTCTTTGAATTTAGATAAAACAGAAATTCCTCCGAGAATTTGACATTCTTGAACTATATATTTTTCATCTACAATTAATACGGCAATAGCACCGGGACGGAACTTTCGTCTTTCCATCCCAGAAAACAAATGGTATCCTTCTTTCTTTTTGTAACCGCTAACAATTTTGTCCACGCTTTTACGATAATAATGAATTTGAAATAGTGATAACGCAAAATGTGAAACTAAAATTGCACACATAATAATTGCAAAATTCATAGGTTACCCCTCCTTCTGTATTTATTTTACATATTCAAATATTGGTTCAGGGAATAATTGGTCTTGAAGCGATCTTAATTTCCAAACCGTCGTATTTGGATCTAATTCAATATCATCTAATGTCAAAAACTGCCCAGATTTGATATTCTTTTTTGCTACTATCTGTCCACTTATCATTCCAATTGGGATATGCCCGTTACGCCTCATTTCCTGATGGGTTTCAATTACGCCACGTACGGAATAACCCCCAATTCCATCTAATTTATCACCTGCATTAATATCACGTTTAGCTACAGTAACTGTTTCTGAAATCGGTCCTCCTAGTGGTTGAATAGAAGAGGCATTTTGAATCACTGCCTTTGCTATTGTAATAGGGGTTTCCAAGCTTGCTAAATGATAAGGACGATAAAATGTATAATGAGGCCCCTTGCCCACTTTCAGATAGCGAAGTTCTTCTGTGACCGGTTCTAGGTCACTTTTCACAATCACAAATACACCTGGGGCTAATCCATGCACGTAATCCACGATTCCGAATTGATTAAGAACACCCCCGTTTTCTTTTACATTTAGAATATCTGCAACGTTCTGAACATCCGCTTCTACTCCATGCATTCCAACTTTATCAGGAACTAAACCTGTAGCATTGCTTAGAAGATTCATTTCTGCCATTGTCTTTGTACCATCTTGAAAAGCTGCAAGCATATGGGCGCTCATATTTTTTTGGTTGGCTTCATTAGCACACGTATGTGGATTAGCAGTAGGGATAAAGGGGTTGTTTTTTCCCTTTCCTGCAACTAATACCTCCATTCCCATGGTTTTTGCAAATTCATATAACTCTAAAGTTGCTGCTGGTTCATCACCTGCTGAACCTGTATATACTAGACCGGCGTTAGTAAACATTTGGTGCATTACAGAACCTATCGTAATATCGACTTCCACATTTAACAAAACAAGATGTTTTTTTGAGCGTAATGCTTCTAATGCAATATTTGCTCCCACTTCAGGAACTCCAGTGGCATCTACCACCACATCAACCTCAGTTGATTGAATAACCTCCTTGAGATCATTTGATACTATGAATGATCCTGTATTCCCTGATTTAGTGTTGTAATAGTCTCTAGCTTGGCTAGCAGCTTTTACATTTACATCACAAATACCAGTAACACTCATCCCTGGAATCTGGGTAATTTGTGCAATCATGCCGAAACCCATCTGTCCAGCTCCAATTACCCCCACCTTTATTGGAAGGTTATTATCTTCTCGCTGTTGTAGCTGTTGATAAATTGACATCATTATTTCCTCCCTAACATTTAACTCTAATATTGGATTCAAAGTTTTCTTTTCAGTAATCAGGTGAATTGTTTTAAATACCCAGTAACATATGTCACGTTTTTTACCATTTGTTATTTGTGTCTCAGTATAAAATAAAACATGAAAATTGTCAATCTATTTTGAATATTTAAATTATATGTCAAATAATGTAATAGCCGTTTTCCAAAATAAAAAAAGCTTTAGATTTGGGATCTAAAGCTTTTGTTTGTTATTGAGTTTATTCTTTTGTAATCGCTATAGCGGTTGCTTCATCTGTGACGAGCACATCAATCAACTTTCCTTTTAATGCTGCTTTTATTGAATTTACCTTCTCTGCCCCAGAAGCAACACCAATCACCAGGTGGATATGTTTTAACTTTTCAAGATTAAGCGCCATAACACGTTCATTCCAGGATGAGTTAGTCGCTCTTCCGTCTTTATCGATAAAATTATAACAAATGTCTCCGACAACTTTAGTGTTCATAAAAACATCTTTGTTTTGGTGTCCTAAATATGATTTTACCATTGTAGAATGTTCAGGTGTTCCTCCTATACCAACAATAGCAATATCACATTTTTCGGCTAAGCGAAATACTTTTTGAACTGAAGGCTGTCTCATCATTACTTCTTTTGCTTCTTTACTATCAACCATTACCGGAACATGTAACAGTTCATAATCAGCATTCAACACCTCGCCTATTCTAGCTACAAGGCTATTCGCATGGATGTCGACCCGTTCATTACCAACGCCACCGACCAATGGAACAATTGTGGCAGAAGGATACCGCTTATTCGTAGATAATGATTTTGCAACTTCATTCAGGGTAGTCCCAGAAGATATACCCAGTACCGAATCTTCTTTTATAGCTCTTAATAAATACTGGCTCGCTGCATTTCCTAATCGCTTTTTTGAAGATTCGTATTCAATGTTTTCTATACAGACCACTTCTCTTAATCCGTATTTCTTCTCGATTTCACTTTCCAACCTTCTGAATTTTTGGTCTCCTTCGTCATGAATAATTATTTCCACAATCCCTTTTTCTCTTGCTTTTGCAAGATACTTGGAAATCAATGAACGGCTCACCCCAATTTTGGAAGCGATTTGTGACTGGGTTTCCCCTTCTTCATAATACATATGGGCGATTTTAACTAATAATCTTCTATCTTCTAGAATAGCCATTCACATATCCTCTTCTTTCTTATGAAAATCCGTATGTATACCAACTGGTCAATGCGTTGATTTCTAATATTTACCTTGCATTTGTTACGGCTTATATCATTTGTTTATCAATATACTCAGAGTAAGCGAAATAAAAAAAACAGTCAAATGACATTGAAACAATACAAAAAACCATACTTTTAGCATATAAAAAGTATGGCCAGTATGCTTATTGAATTTATTTATCGATTAAAGAAGAGGCTGTAAACTCATCTATGACAAGGACATCTATGTAGTTACCTTTTAATGCCCCGAATACACTGTCCAGCTTATGTTCCCCTTCTACTACTACAATGACTTCTTTGATTTTTTTCAATAATTCCAAAGAGGCTCCGATCACTTTATCGTTAAGTGGATGCTGAATCGGTTTTCCTGCTTGATTAAAGAAACGAAACCCGATGTCACCCACAGCTCCAACCTCTCGAAGGCTATCCAAATCCTCTTTTTTAAGATAGCCGATCTTCTCAAGGGTAGAATTTTCAAATGGATTACCTATACCGATCAGTGCCTTATCAACATTTCTTCCTTCTTGTAGTACGGCTTCTATGTCTTGCATCTCCATCAATCGCTCTTTTAGCTCTTTTGTTTCCACAATTGCTGGCGCATACAAATATGAACACTTTCCGTTCAACTTTTTAGCGAGTTCATACGCTAATTGATTTGCATGGATTTCAACATATTGTCTACCCATCCCTCCTTCTAATGGGATGATTTTAATATCCTCTCTCCGTATATAAGGAAATTGTGCAACTAATTCTGCTAAAGTACTTCCCCATGAAATTCCAAGATTTTTAACACCTTTTAAGTTTCTTGAAAGATAGTATGCACCTGCTCTAGCTACAGCTCGTTTACTGCTTTCAGGAGAAGATCCGGAAGTAGGGATGACGATTGCGTCTTTAAGAGCAAATTTTTTAACCAGCTTTTGCTCCAATTCAACAGTATGAGCACTTTCGTCTTTAATATATATTTCTACGATTCCTGTATCTTTTGACTTTTGTAATAACTTGGAAATTATTGGTCTTGAAACCCCTACTTTTTTTGCAATTTGATCTTGTGTCAAACCTTCAAAATAATACAGGGTAGCGACCTTCACCATTTGACGTCTTTCTTCCCAACTTAACATGTGATCCCGCCCTTTTTAATACTCCTTTTGATTATAGCAATCTACTGTTAGACAAGTACATCTTGCTGTTTCATTTTATTGTAAATAGAAGAGGCGTTCTCAAAAAATGATTCAGAAACAGATGGATGTGGATGGATCATTTTAGCTGCTTCCTCTATTGTCCCTTCCAAATACATGAAGGCTGAGGCCTCTGATATCATTTCAGTAACATGAGGTCCTGCCATGATTACACCTATTATTTCACCGAATTTTTCTTCATATATGATTTTTGAAAATCCACTTGTATGTCCTTCTGCAATGGCTTTTCCGTTTCCAGATAAATCAAATCGTTCTGTTTTATATACAATCCCTTTTGTCCGTGCTTCCTCTTCGGTTATACCAACACTTGCGATTTCTGGAAGTGTGTATATACAACGCGGTATAACTTTATAATCGATCTGATCGCTTCCTCCCGCAGCGTTATTTGCTGCTACTATTCCTTCAGCACTTGCAACATGGGCAAGTTGATATCCACCAATCACATCGCCTACAGCATAAATGTTCGGCAGGTTTGTCTCCAATTGTTCATTCACCTTTATGAACGGTCCGTCTTTAAGGAGGTTCAAATTTGCAACGGCTGATAGGTTAGGCTTTCGGCCAACACTTACAAGCAAAGTTTCAGTTTCAATCACATGTTCATTATCTCCATCATCTGTACAATTAACAGTTTTGTAGGCACCTGCTTGGTGGACACAGTCTACTTTGGTATTTAAAAGAAGTTTGACACCTTTTTTCCTCAGCTCATTTGCTAATAGCTTTGAGGCATCCCTGTCTTCACCTGGAAGGAGTCGATCCTCCATTTCAATCAATGTAACTTCCACATTTAAACTGGCAAAAATACAAGCAAATTCAACACCGATCACCCCACCTCCAATGATAGTGAGAGACTTTGGAATATCAGGGATATCAAATATCGTATCACTCGTATCAAAAGTAACAGTATCTAATCCTTCTATCGGGGGTACCGCAGGAATTGATCCTGTAGCTATGATGATATTTTCAGCATTGATTGTTTGATTGTTTTGCTCTGCGTCGATCTGGATACGATTATCCTGTTCAATTCGGCCAAAGCCTTCATATACATCAATTTTCCCTTGTTTCAATAAAAAGGAAATCCCATTACGTAGACGCTGAATAACATCATCTTTCCTTTTTATCATTTTTTCTAAAGAAAAGGTTAAATTACCCGTTTCAATACCCCACTCTTCCGCTTTATGGATCGATTCAATCACTTCAGCATGTTTCAAAAGAGTTTTGGAAGGGATACAACCTTTGTTCAAACACGTCCCACCTAGGAAAGTCACTTCGACAAGAGCGACTTTCTTTCCTAGTTTGGCTGCATGCAATGCTGCGACATATCCGCCAGGACCGCCCCCAACAACAGCGATATCGTATGTTTTTGTCACGGTATTTCACCACCTATGCTAAAAGTTTAAAAGGATTTTCCAAAATCGATTTTAGTTCAGTTAAAAATTCAGCTGCCGGCGCTCCATCAATAGTCCGGTGATCAAATGACAAACTTACGACCATCATCGGACGGATCTCAATCGTACCATCAATAGCGACTGGTTTATCCTGAATCCTTCCAATCCCTAATATAGCTGTCTCAGGTAAATTGATAATTGGGGTGAATGCATCGATGGCATACATTCCTAAATTACTGACAGTAAAAGTCGCACCCTTCATTTTCTCTGCTTTTAATTTTTGTTCACGAGCTAGTTGTCCCATTTCTTTAGCTTCCGTTGTCAATATTGATAAACTCTTTTCGTTTACATCCTTTATTACTGGAACCATAAGGCCATCATCTACTGATACGGCTAAACCAATGTTCACACGCTCATTAAATACGATTTCATTTTCAACCAATGACGTATTGACATTAGGATGAAGAGATAAAGCTGATCCTACCGCTTTTACAATCACTTCTGTATAGGACAAGCGGAACCCGGTTTGATTTTCAATTGTTGGAAGGAGCTGAGAGCGTAATTCTTTCACTTTAGTCATATCAATATCACTTGTAAGTGTGACATGGGGGGCAGTATTGACACTTTTTTGCATATTCTCAGCAACCACTTTACGTATACCTGCTAGTTTCCTACTCTTGGTAACCTCCATTTCAGGCGTGTGGTCTTTTCCTTCAATAGCTGCTATGACATCATCCTTCACAATTTTTCCGTGTACGCCTGTTCCTGTAATATTATCAATTTCTATGTTTTCGTTGTTGGCTATTTTCTCAGCAAGCGGAGTGATCCCTTTTTCCGTTTTTTCATTTTCAAGATATTGAGCGACATCACGCTGATGAATCCTTTCATTTTGTCCGCTTCCGTCAACAGAGGACAACTTAACCCCTTGCTCTCTTGCTATCCTTCTTGCTGCAGGGGTAGCACGCACCTTTTTATCAAATTGAGTATCCGAATTCGTTTGCTTATTCGACCCTTCCTTCTCTGGTTGCTTTTCGCTTTCAGTAGGAGAGGAATTATCCGAGGTTAATCCTGGTGACTCAGCTGGTAGTTCTTCGTTTTCTTCCCCTATATAACCAATAATTTGATTTACCGGGATTTCATCATCAACCTTGTAGTATTTTTTTAATAGTACACCTTCATCATAGGCCTCAACTTCAATATTGATTTTGTCGGTCATGATTTCGAAAAGGGGCTCTCCAATATCTACAGGATCACCTTCCTCCTTGAGCCATTGCAAAAGAGTCCCCTCTTCCATCGTACTACTCAACTTTGGCATAAAGATTTCCTTTGCCATTTTCATCCCTCCCTATTTGAAACGAACCGCTTCTTTTATCGAATCGATGATATTGTCTACTTGGGGGACAGTGGCTTTTTCCAAGTTTGGATTATATGGAATCGGAATTGGCAAGCCACCTAACCTTTTGATCGGTGAGTCAAGATAGTCGAATGCTTCGCTTTCAGAAATGACGCTTGCAATTTCCCCGCCAAATCCACCACGTTTAACGGCTTCATGAACAATTACAACTCTGCCTGTTTTTTTCACAGATTCAATGATGGTCTCTTCATCAAGGGGTACAAGTGTACGTGGGTCAACAACTTCAACATCAATTCCTTCTTTTTCAAGTTCAGCAGCTGCTTCTAGTGCTTTCTTCACCATTAGGGAGGTAGCTATGATCGTTACATCGTTCCCTTGCCGTTTTATATCCGCTTTACCTATCGGAATAGAGTACTCCTCTTCTGGAACATCACCTTTCGTTTTATAAAGCAATTTATGTTCATAGAATATAACAGGATTGTCATCATCAATAGCTGCTTTCAACAATCCTTTTGCATCATAAGCCGTAGAGGGTTGGAGGACTTTCAATCCAGGAATGTGGGTCATCCAAGCTTCTAAACTTTGAGAATGCTGAGCAGCTGCCCCTGTACCAGATCCTGCAGGAGTTCGTAAAACCATAGGAACAGTTCCTTTTCCACCATACATATACCTAAGCTTCGCTGCTTGGTTCACTAATTGATCCATTGCTATCGTGATAAAGTCCGAGAATTGCAATTCAAGGATTGGTCTCATACCAGTAAGTGCGGAACCTACCGCTGCTCCGGCAATCGCTGATTCTGAAATTGGTGTGTTGCGGACACGTTCAGCACCAAACTCTTCTATCATTCCACGAGTTACCCCAAAAGCTCCACCATACACACCAATATCTTCACCCAGAATAAAAACATTTTCATTTTTCCTCATCTCTTGGCTCATTGCTTCTCGAACTGCTTCTAGGTAGGTAATTTCCCTCATTTTTTTCTCCCCCTTACGCATAGACATCTTCTAGTAAAGTACCAATGGCCGGTTCAGGACTGTTTTCGGCGAACGCCACAGCATCCTCTATTTCTTGTTTGGCTTCTGTTCGAAGTTTTTCAGCAGTGTCTTCTGTGAAAATTTGTTCTTTAATTAGCAAATCTTTAAATTGCTTGATTGCGTCTTTCTCTCTCCAAGTCATTTCTTCTTCTCTAGTACGGTATTTTTTAGCATCACTTTTGGAATGACCTTTCCATCGGTATGTTTTTACTTCAATCAGTGATGGGCCATTACCAGCTCGAGCATTTTCCACCGCATCATAGACTGTATTGATGATTTCGATCACATCATTGCCATCTACTACTTCACCCGGGATACCATACGCAGGTGCACGCTCGGCGATATTATCGACGTTCACCATTTCTTTCACCGGGCCGGACATGCCGTATTGGTTGTTTTCACAAATGAATACAACCGGTAACTTCCATATTGACGCCAAATTCACAGATTCATGAAAACTCCCTTCATTGCTTGCACCATCTCCGAAAAAGCTGAGAACAACATATCCTTCTTGCTTCATTTTGGAAGTCAATCCAGCACCAACCGCCAGAGGAATCCCCCCTCCGACGATTCCGTTTGCTCCAAGATTTCCTTTTTCAAGATCGGCAATATGCATTGATCCACCTTTTCCTTTACAATATCCTGTTTCACGACCGAATAATTCCGCCATCATTCTGTTTGTTTCCGCACCTTTTGCAATACAATGACCATGCCCTCTATGCGTGCTTGTAATTTTATCTTCTTTTTGCAATGCAGCGATTGAACCAGCAGCGGAAGCTTCTTGTCCAACGCATAAATGTGTCGTTCCATGAATCATCCCTTTAGCAAAAAATTGGTCGACCTTTTCATCAAAGTATCTTATCAGCCACATTTGCTTATAAAGTTCAATTAATTTACCCGTATCAATATGTGCCGGTAGGTTAAGAGTTTTATACATCACTTCTCCTCCTTTTACATTTGTTCATATGTGTTACTTTTGTAAAAGCATATTATGTATTACTTTTTTAGTCAAGTAATCAAACATAAAAAAGAGCCTCCTTTTAAAGGAAGCTCTGTTTGTATATGGCGTAATTTAGGTTATTTTTTTTCTTTCTTCTTGATAATTTTATTGTGTTCACTGAATACTTCTCTTGTATCTTTTATATATCTATAAACAGAATATGGTTTTTTCACAATTCTAAATGGAATCGAAAAGATAAACTTCCGAAAATCCTCTTTATATTCTTCAGTTAACCTTTTAGGTTTTCGAGCGATTTTATCATATAGTTCACTTGAAAGTTTCTTTTTCAAATCCATTTTTATCTCTAGTACCTGCCCACATTGATTACATCGAATCTGAGATATTTCTCCATTGATGTACGTAAAATGGTGATCTACATCTTCTTTACAGTGGATACAGAAAAGTTCGAAATCCATTTCACTTCTTTTCATTTTTTTCCTCTCCTTAAATACTTTCAACTAGTTTTATTCGAAAAATAACCCTAATTATAAAACTGATTTTTCTTAATTTTAACAAATTTTCAATGGTATTAGTAATAATATTTCATATTCATAAATTTATTATACCGATAGAGTTTTGTTGATACCTTTATCTTCCAGATTTATCACCCTGATTTTAAACACAATTTTTGCGTTTCGACATGAAAAATCGCAAATATGGAGTAAAACACCGGATGTTCTACAACACATTTGCGACATAACTCGTCTGGAGGACGACTATAGTCCGCTTTCTTTTTTCGACACGCTATTCAGGTAGTTCATCCATACTTCGTTCAAGGAATGTCTTCAATACGTGTACGCCTTGTATGCAATCGTTCAGAGAAGACCATTCTGCCGGGTTGTGGCTGACTCCATCCTGACTCCTTACAAAAAGCATCGCAGCTGGAATGTGTCTGCCGACGATCATCGCATCATGTCCCGCCCCGCTCGGTAAAAAGAATGGTTCGATTCCATTCGCTTCTACCGCTTTACTGAAAAGATCCTGCAAATCTTTTCGTATCGGGACAGGTTGCTTTCGTATCATTTCTTTCCAGGTCACGTCCACACCGGTTTGACCCATAATAACCTCGGCAGCCTCTAGTATCTTATTTATGAGCTGATCGCGTGTTTCTTCATGAATATCCCGAACATCCACATACAGCTTCACCTGTCCAGGAATGACATTGACGCCATTCGGATAGACATTGAGTTTTCCCACTGTAGCGACAGCTGAGTCACTCATCGTCTCCGGAAGTTCCTGGACTTTTCCGATAAAAGAACTGGCAGCGGCAAGTGCATCTGTTCGGTCATTCATCGGTGTGTTCCCAGCATGGCCTGCTTCCCCATCAAAAGTGAATTCTAGCCAGACCGGCCCCGCGATTCCTGTTACGATTCCAACCGGCAGATCATTTTTCTCAAGACGTTTACCCTGCTCGATATGAACTTCCACAAATAGTGCGACCTCTTCAGCATTTCGTTTCGCCTCTGCAATGGTTTCGATGGATAATCCGACCTTTTCGAGAACTTGTTCAAATGATAAGCCATCTTTATCCGTCATGGCGCGCTGACGTTCGAGATCCAGTTCTCCAACGAATGCTGTACTCCCAGTCAATCCGCCATTGAACCGGGATCCTTCTTCATCTGAAAAAATGACGACTTCAAACGGACGCTCTGGAACATATCCAGTTTCCTTCCAGGCTTGTGCTACTTCAAGGGCGGAAAGTACGCCGAGCGGACCGTCAAAATGGCCACCAATTGGCACGCTGTCAACATGTGATCCAGATAAGATGGCAGGTAAATTGTTCTGCCCTTCTTTCCTCCCAAATACGTTTCCGGCTCTATCTTCTTTGACGGTAAGACCCGCTTCAGTCATCCACTTTTTCACGAGTTCCTTCGCCTGTCGCTCTTCTGCGGAAAAACCGAGACGATAAGAACCGTTCTCTGAAGTACAGCCAATGCTAGAGAGTTCCTCCAAACGATTTGCAAGCCGTTCTCCATTTACTCCTGAATGACTCAAGCTAGAATCGTAGTCTGATAGCAGTTGTTGTAACATGTCAGCCTCCTTTTTCAAAATTTGTGCATTTTCATTATCTGGACAAAACTCCAAGTTTTCTGGACAAAGTTTCAAATTATCTGGACAATTGGAAAAGAGGAGGCTCAAAAGGACCGATCCCCTACAACGCTCTTATTTGACTCTTGCTTGTTGGTTCACATGCGCGCTTCCCTGCTTCAAATAAGTTAAGGTCGCTGCTCCAAGTGTGTTCGCTGCCACTAATAAGGCGCGTTCGTCGATATTGAATTTCGGGTGATGATGTGGATAGGTCACATCCCAATCTGGGTTTTGAGCACCTGTGAAGAAGAACGTTCCTTTCACGTGTTGCAGATAATAAGCGAAATCCTCTGCCCCCATTTCTGGTGGTACTTCTTTCACTTCCGTCACACCAGGGACTGCCCCTGCGATGCTGGCGACTAATTCCGTTTCCTCAGGATGATTGACGGTAGCCGGATAGCCCCTCACGTAGTTATAGGTGTATTCTGCATCTGATGCGATACACGTCCCTTTAACCACTCTCTCAATCTCATTTTCGAGCAGGTCACGTACGTCTTCATCAAATGTCCTCACCGTGCCTGTCAATTTCACCGAATCCGCAATAACGTTGAAAGCATTGATCGCTTCAAACGCCCCGACCGAAACGACTGCAGATTCAAGGGGATCGACCCTTCTGCTGACGAGCTGTTGAAGGTTCGTGATCGCCTGAGCCCCGATCACGACTGCATCTTTTGTACGGTGCGGTTGTGCTCCATGGCCTCCTTTTCCCTGGATCTTGATCGTGAACCGGTCTGCCGCCGCCATGAACGGCCCTGTACGGTAGCCGATTTCACCGAGAGGACTGGTTGCCCAGAGGTGTGTCCCGAAAATAACATCAACACCTTCAAGACAGCCATCCTCGATCATCGCAATTGCCCCGCCAGGCTGCAATTCTTCCGCATGCTGGTGGATGAAGACGATTGTCCCCTCTA
This sequence comes from Alkalihalobacillus sp. TS-13, assembly GCF_019720915.1. Taxonomy (GTDB): domain Bacteria; phylum Bacillota; class Bacilli; order Bacillales; family Fictibacillaceae; genus Pseudalkalibacillus. Next base: position 133,779 of record NZ_JAHKSI010000003.1, on the reverse strand, counting down.
GCTCTTCCTTCACGCTGTTCAATGCTTTCGCAAGACCAAGCAATGTTGCTGTATGTCCATCGTGTCCGCAGGCATGCATCTTACCATCCGCTTTTGATTTGTATGGCAGATCGTTTTCCTCCTGGATCGGAAGTGCATCGAAATCTGCGCGAAGTGCGACCGTCTTTCCAGGCTTCCCACCTTTCAGCTTCGCAACTACGCCTCGTCCACCGACTCCTGTCCGGACTTCATGCCCTAGTTTTTCATGGTACGCAGCGATGAACTTCGGCGTTTCCACTTCTTCAAAAGAAAGCTCCGGGTTTTGGTGGAGGTGGCGGCGGATCTCCACCATCTCTTCATATTGCGCTTCCAATTTTGCAAATAATTCATCCATCACATCATTCATCCCTTTTCATTGGTATTACACCTTTTGAGGTGTTTTTTCATTGTTCTTCGCAACACATTTTCCATTTTTAAACACGTAAACGACGTTCCGTACATCTGAAATTTCTTCAACTGGGTTTCCTTCAACAAACAACAAATCAGCTCGTTTTCCTTCTTCCACTGATCCTGTTTCCTTTAAAATGTCCATTGCACTAGCTGCTATGGCTGTCGCTGAGCGTAGTACGTCCACTTCATCCATTCCGTATTCGACCATCAATTCAAGCTCTTTCGGAAAGTCCCCGTGAAGGTTGAACGGCGTTCCTGCATCCGTACCAGCTGCAATTTTCACTCCAGCTTCATAAGCTTGTAAGAAACTCTTTTTATGATCCTCCATCACGATCTTTGTTTTTTCAATTGCATGTTGAGGTATGCCGCCTTCCACCCCGTTTTCGGCAATAAAAAATGGTGCTGAGAGGGTCGGTACGAGATATGTACCAGACGTCAACATCATCTGGATCAATTCGTCATCAAGGTAGATCCCATGTTCAATAGTCGTAATCCCAGCAAGGATCGCATTCTTGATGCCTTCTCTCCCCTGTGCGTGTGCAGCGGTCGTTTTTCCGGCTTTAGAGGCTTCCGTACAGGCACAACGCAGCTCGTCTTCATCAAGCTGGGCAGCCCCAGGATCGACGTTTGGCGTCATGACACCGCCAGTAGCCATCAGCTTCAACAGGTCAGCACCTGCCTTCAATTGAGTTCTCGCTGCCTTACGAATTTCATCAACACCGTCCGCCTCAATCGCCATGTTATGGCCGTGTCCGCCAGTCATGACAATCGGTTTTCCAGACGCTAAGACCCGAGGACCTTCAATGACCCCTTTTTCAATCGCGTTGCGGAGTGCGATATCGATATTATACTGAGCCCCGACATTCCGTACGGTGGTCACGCCCGCCTCCAATTGTTTACGTGCGTTAACGACAGCACGGAACGAACCATCTGCTTCGGAATCATCTGACAGCTCCCGAAAAGGATCGGGATTGCCATCCATGGTGAGATGCACGTGACAATCCATCAAGCCAGGCAAACAGGTCAACCCTTCCCCGTCAATCACTTGATCAGCATCGATTCCATCTGCATTCTTCCCGATCACCGTAATCCCTTTTTCATCAAAGACAATCATCGTCTTATCCGGATGCAGCTTATAGCCATCGAATAAGCGAACATTGGTCACCTTTGTTTTCATCTGTTACCCTCCTTTTCCTTTTTTAAAGAATCAATGTAAAAAATAGGGTAGGAAGGGTACCATCCAGTAACCCTCCCTGTTTTAAAAAGATCAGTTTTTCAAATGGATGTATTCTCCTGGCCCGAGCGGCAGTCCTAAGAAATACCAAACCGCGAACAGAAGCGTCCAGAAAATCGTAAAACCGATCGAGTATGGAAGAAGGACAGACATAAGCGTTCCGACACCCATCTTCGGATCATACTTCTTCGCAAAGGTGAGAAGGATTGCGAAATAAGCGAGCATTGGCGTGATCGTATTTGTGATCGAGTCTCCAATACGATACGCCAGCTGTGTAAACGCTGGATTATAGCCCAGAAGCATGAACATCGGCACGAATACCGGTCCAAGCAACGCCCATTTTGCTGAAGAACTGGCGATCAACAGGTTGACGACTGCACAGAACAGGATGAAGGCGATCAACATCGGCAGACCAGTAAGACCTGTACTCTGTAAGAAAGCCGCTCCTTTGATTGCAATGATCGAGCCAAGGTTGCTCCAGTTGAAATACGTGATCATTTGAGCTGCGATAAAGGCAAGAACGATATAATATCCCATGCCTGACATCGCTTTTGTCAGGTGCTCGGCGACATCTTTATCCGACTTGATGACTTTCGCCCCGATTCCGAAAAAGAGTGCAGGAATGAAGAAGAAAAAAAGCATAAGCGGGACAAGCCCTTGCATGAACGGTGACTCTTCCACAAGTGAACCAGTCTCTGCATTCCGTAAAAGTGCATTCTCAGGAATCGTCATGAATGCCATGATTACGAGGAATACAACGACCGAAACACCAGCCCAGCGTAAACCACGTTTCTCTTCTTTCGTAAGTTCCGTTTTCGTATCAACCTGTGCCTTCAACGTATATTCACCAAGACGAGGTTCAACGATTTTGGAACAGACGAATACGGCGACTGGCAATAAAACGAATGTCGATGCAAACAAGAAGTAATAGTTCATCGCAGGACTTGCATCATAATTCGGGTCGATGATCTGGGCACTTGAAATCGTAAAACCAGCTACTAACGCATCGAGCATGTTCAAGATCAGGTTGGCACTGAAACCGCCTGATACCGCTGCATAACCTAACGCTAGGCCAGCAATCGGATGTCTTCCCAATGTCATGAACACGAGGGCTGCAATTGGCGGCAGGACGATCAATGCAGCGTCTGCGGCAGCATTTCCGAGCATCCCGATCAAGACGATGATCGGCAGGATCAGAAATTTCGGTGATGCAAGAACAACCCTTCTCATGAACGCTGAAACAAGACCTGTCGATTCAGCAAGCCCGACCCCCAGCATGACAACCAATACGAGGCCGAGTGGCGGGAACGACATGAAGTTATTGACCATTTCGGTAAGGATCTTTACAATTCCTTTTCCATCAAGCAGGTTCACTGCCGTAATCGTTTCATCCGTAGCAGGATTTACTGCACTCCATTTCAACCTTCCAGCAATAAAGGATGAGACCAAAATAAGTCCTGTGAAAATTGCAAACAACGTGAGTACGTCCGGCAGCTTGTTCCCGTATTTTTCAATCCAATCGAGGAACCTGTTGAACATACTTCTTTTTTTGACTCCCCCCTGTTTTCCGAGCTCTGGCATGCTCATTTTTACCCCTCCTAGTCTAAGTTACTATGTTTTTTTATCCAGATAGTTATAGATTGTGAATTTCGAAACGCCAAGCAGTGATGCGACATTCTGGATCGATCCCTTTATACGGAACAAGCCCATTTCATCAAGCAGATAGATGAATTCCATTCGTTCGAACTTGTCCATCATCTGAACCGGCTTCCCGATTTTCTCCACTGCTTTTTCAATCATTTGGTTTTCAAATTGTGAGATGGATAGTTCCGATGATTCCTCATCTTTCTTAGATGAGGTCATTTCAGCCAACAGCTTTTCTGCGATGGAATAGTGGGTGATATCGAGGTTGATGCTTAAGCAACCTATCAAATGACCGTCATCATCCCGGATATAGATTGAACTAGATTTGACCCGCTTCCCCTTCACGTCTTCATCCACGTAGTTTAAGAGACTATCCGTACCCTTCTCTACTTTCCGAAGTAGATTTAGACCAAAACTCGTAATCGATGAACCGACCTTCCTCCCTGTCACCTGTCCGTTGAAGATCGCCACAACTGAAGCAGGGACGTCCGTCAGATCATGGACAACAACTTCACAATGGCTGCCAAATGTTTTCGCGATGCCTTCAGCAATCGGTATATATCGCTTGAAGACAGGATGAAGCTCCGTACTGACATGATTCATGTATACAACCCCCAGAGATTTGATTCTTCTTTCTCTGTAAAATCGTGCTGTTTTCTAGCACTCTCCTAGTGGAACCTTCCATAAAATGCGTTCCCATTTTCTCACCGCCCACCTTCCTTTAATAGATTAAATGGTTAAATTGAGTTTTTTGAATATTGCAACCAATTTTACAGAGATGTGTCAGAAGTTTCAACAAAAAATTTAATTTTATAAAAATTTTTTAAAAAAACTGATGGTAACGATGTATGGATTTGTAAAAAAAGTAATAAAAAGCGCTTTTTGCACACAAAAAGGGCTGCCCTAAAAGAAAAGTGTCAGATACCTTCAACACTGCAAAGAGCAAGTTCTGAGGGATGATGATTGAGGAAATGATTCCTGATCATAATCATTTGTTCATGAGCAGGTGCCATAAGTAAATCTTCTTTAATCTTTTCAATCAAATAGGATTGATCCCGTTCGTTTTAATGTATTCAAAGAATGTTTTTTTACCAGGTCCATCAACAAAGGCAACTGCAGGAATTCATTCGTATGTATACTTCTTCCTCTCAACGTACCAAGTAAGGATATTGAGTTTTCTTTTATATTTAACATAATTACATCCATGTTTAATTCTATATTCCTATTACCTTGAATTTCCATTTTGCATGAAAAATCGCAAATATGGAGCAAAACACCGAATGTTCTACAACACATTTGCGACATAACTCGTCTGGAGAAGGACTATAGTCCGCTTTCTTTTTTCGACAATCAAAGAGTGGTAATCAAGCTAGTTTTTGCAGGTTGATGCACATCTGTCTGTAAGCTTCTGACTCCTGTGTCATTCCCATCTCTCCATATACTTTGGCAAGCCATTGTAACGGTTTTGGAGCATCAGGCTTCAGTTCTGTCTCCCAGCTGAAGCATTCCACCGCTTGATCCAACTGCCTGAATTCATAATACAGTTCACCGAGCGCTTGCATTTGATCAGGATCATCAAGAAGTTCTACCATCACATGGATTTTCCCTACGACTTCGAGCTCATTCCGAATATCCTTAAAAGGTTCCAGCCAGCTTTCGATATAATCCAGATCATACGTTTTCAGCAACGAAACGACGGATTTCTTCAGGAGTGTCTCACCTTTATCAGGATACTGAGTCAAGACAGGCTTCAGTAACGTATGAAGCATTTCAGGCTCAAATGTATGTTGTTTCAGATCCAGTTGTTCAAGTAGATCACCGAAAATCTCGATTTGGGATTTGCTGAGTTTGAAGTCATAATTCGTCATCATGCGGGATACTTCTTCAATTTTATGGTGTTGGACGTAGTGTACGAACAAATCGTGCTGCAGTGGAATGAAGTCAGGAATTTCATCGGATAGTGTTTCTAAAAAGAACATCGTTTCCTGTTCATTGAAATGTTGTTCAAGTAGTTGGATAAGAGGGCGGTAAAATTCCGCAGACGGTGTTTTGGTGAGTTTATGACTGAATAATGCGACCAGATCAATCCAGCGGTTATCTTTTTCGAGACGATCTGTGAGTTGTTGGAAGCTTTTATCTGAGTCTTTCTTTGCATAGAGTGCTTTTTCTGCAAAAATAGGATCCTTTGAAAGGATTTTATCGGATTCATGTCTATACAGCTCAGCATATTTCTCGACCTTGATATCACTGGCCAGCTGTTCAACTAAACTATGATCCGGTGCAAAATCCCTCATGATCCGGACGATTTGATAGCCAAGAAATGTCTGTCCATTGCGGTTATATTGGTAAAAAACAGATTTGATTTCATTGAACAATTGCTTTTTGGGAATGAATGATTCGAAGAAGGTCAGGATGAATGCTTTTTCTTGCGAGGTATAGCTCTTTTCAAGTTTATTCAATAACAGTTTATAGCTGACGATTTTACATGGGTGGTTGGACGTGAGTAATTTATTGATCAACGGATGGGGAGCGTTGAAGACCATACCTTCCGTGAAAGCATGTTGGATGAATGATAGACGTCGAAGTCTAGTGGCTTTAACCGCAGTGAGGAACTGATATTTATAGAAGAACAGATAATATACTTCATTGTCTTTACTAAACGCTTCAATGATTTCGCCCTGGCGATAGAGCGCCATTCTTTCAGTTCGTAATTCGATTGGATTTTTCTGATCATACAGTAAAAATTGATCTTGATCCATCTCATAATTCCCCCTATTCGTAACTCTAATATAGCATAATTTCATAAAAGACTCATGTTACTCCCATCCAATAAAAATAACCCCTAGTTCCAGGAGTTATTTTTTCATCATCCTTTATGGCAAGTTATTCCCTGCAGCACGATAAAGCTCGTACCATTCTTCTTGTGTAAGTTCCACATGGGAAGCTTTTGCGATATCCGCCATCCGCTGCGGGTTCATGCTACCGACCACAGGCTGGATTTTAGAAGGGTGACGTAAGATCCAGGCAATCGCAATCGCTGAATCGGTCACACCATATTTCTCAGCGAGCTCCTGCAGTTTCGCATTCACTTCCGGGTAGTCCTCATTCCCGACGAACGGACCTTCGATCATCCCGTATTGGAAAGGAGACCATGCCTGGATCGTCATATTGTTCAAGCGGCTGTACTCAAGCATGCCGCCCTCCCGCATAAGCGATCCTTCATTTTGCATATTCACATTGATTCCAGCATCAATCATAGGCGTATGCATGAGACTGAATTGCATCTGATTGATGATCAACTCCTGATCCAGAGACCTCGTTAAAAGTTCGATCTGCATCGAGTTGTGGTTACTGACACCAAAATGACGGATCTTCCCGCTTTCCTTCAGCTCATTGAACGCTTCTGCTACTTCCTCTGGCTCCATCAAGGCATCCGGCCGGTGAAGCAGGAAAATATCGATGTAGTCTGTTTTCAAACGCTTCAGGCTGCCCTCAACTGAATTCAGAATATGTTCTTTCGAATAATCATAAAATCCTTTACGAATCGCGCATTTCGTCTGAATGACCATCTTGTCACGGACAGAAGGATTCATGTCGATCGCATCTGCAAAAACAGACTCCGATTCTCCGCCACCGTAAATATCAGCATGGTCGAATAGATCAACGCCATGCTCCATCGCATTTTCAATGACGTGCCTCGCATCATCTTTAGAAAGTGAACTCATCCGCATACAGCCTAATGAAATCTCGCCTACTTCCAAACCACTGTTCCCCAACTTGATTTTCTTCAAAAAGAACACCTCTTTAGCGTAGTCATGTGTTTATTCTAACACTATGATTCCGCTGACTGCCATCACTCTGCTTTTAACCAGTAAAGCGAATGACAGCCAAGCCGAAGGAATCTATGATAAACTCGAATTAACCAATACATGAACTATTTCGAGGGGGCGAAACGGAATGTCCAAACCGAGCTATTCCGTCGCAAATAAAGCGAATTATGGGATTGAAGGAATTCGCGAGGTCAAGATCATGTGGGTGCTCGGCAGCATCCTATTGATCGCGGCGATTTTTCTTTTTCAATTAGAAGGACTCGTATGGACTGTAGTATCCTTCATCTTCCTTGCCATCACCATCATCAGCTATGGAGAGACGACTTGGATGACATTGAGCAGCAAAAAAGGACAAGGCCGTGTTGTCAACGATATGCTCGTTAAGTTGAATTTGAACAAAGACGATGTTGTCCTGGATGTGGGTTGTGGCAAAGGTTTCCTGATGCATTCACTCGCAAAGCAAGTATCTGGAGGGAAAGTCATCGGTATCGACAACTGGAGTGATAAGCGGAACCAAAATGCGCCTGAAACCACCTTGCAAAACGCAGAGACAGAAGGAGTCAAAGACCAGATTGAAGTCCAAACCGCTGATGCCCGCAACCTGCCGTTCGAAGACGAAACATTCGATGCTGTCGCTACGAGCCTTACGATCCATACGATACCTGATCCAGATGAGAGGCAAAAAGCCCTGGAAGAAATCGTACGGATCATAAAGCCGGACGGCCGAGTGGCGATCATGGATTTCATGTATGTCGAGGAGTATCCAGCTATTTTGGGAAAAGCCGGTTTGAAAGAAATAGAGAAATCACAATTTTATTTCTCCATGTTCCCGCCAGTCATCATTGTATCTGGAATCAAAAAAGAGGATTAAAAGTCTAGGACTGATCATAAAGGATTCAGCTATGGGATGCATAACTAATAAGTAATGACAATAGAGGGGGTGTCCCAAAAATGTCTGAGTCTCTCCGAACTTAACAACATTTTGAGATAAATCGTGGTTTTTGATTCAAAGTGTTGTGTTGGAGGTATCTGACACTTTTCTTTTAGGACAGCCCCTACGATGGTATATAAGTAAAGCACCATCAAATTGAGTCAAAGTCAAATTCATTAAAGGACAATACCATCATTACCTTTCACTATCTCCCTTTGACTTACTCTCACTTTTAGGTTTTTCATCTAAAATTGAGCGTAATTCATTGATATCCTCCTCCGACAAGGATTTGTCCTGAATGAACTGAACTAGCATCGATTTTAAAGTGCCGCCATAAATTCGATTGATAAAGGACTGTGCCTCAGCTTGCTGACATTCATCCTGTGAGTAAAGTGGAAAAAAAGTATAGACCTTCTGATTTTTATTTACACCGACAACCCCTTTTTGAACAAGACGATCCAAAAGAGTTCGTACTGTCTTCAGCTTCCAATCCATCCGCTCTTCCAATATGGAATAGACTTCATTGGCCGTTTGCGGTGCTTTTTCCCAAAGCACGTTCATGACTTCCCATTCTGCTTCAGAGATATTAGGTACTTTATCAGACACTCTTATCCTCCTCCTTTTTCTGCCTTCTTACGTAGTAGAACCCCCACCATATAGCAGATGTCATAAGCATAATTCTTAATAGATCCCTTTATCTCTTAAAATAGACAACGTGATTTCTGCCGCCTTACTTCCGTAGGCATTATTTTCATTTTGTATATTCGTTGCAAAGAAATAAGTGTTCTCCGTAGTTTCTACATACCCAATAAACCAGCCGTTAATATTATTGCCATTTATATTGCCTGTACCGGTTTTCCCTGAGAGTTTCGAACCATTTTTCTCCTCTAATCTTATCGTATCTTTAACGGTCCTGACATTCTTCTCTTTAAATCCAAATTGGTTTGTATAAAAAGCTCGTAGTAATTGAACCTGTTCTATTGGAGATATCTTTAAGGAAGACTCTAACCAATATTGTTCGATTCCTCCAGAAACATCGTAATTACCATAGCCTATTTCTTTTAGATAAGCTTGGATACTGTCAAGTTGAATTCTTTTATCCAGTTCTTGAAAGTACCAGGTTACTGAATTTGTCATAGCTGTAGATAGATTCTGATCCATGTTCCAAGAATCATAAGGGTACTGCAGACCATTCCATTTAATTTTGGAATTTCCCCTTGCAATGACATTAGACTCCAATCCAAACAGCGCACTATAAATCTTGTAAGTGGAATTCGGAGAAACTCTTAAAGTACTTTTATTCTCATTATAAATGCTATACCGATCACCTTGCATATCATATAATACAAAGCTCCCCTCATGACCTGAAAAATATTCGCTTAGATCCTCATATACTGCCCGCTCACTATTAAAATCGTAACGCTCCTTATCGCCTGCTATGACAGAAACAAGTGGAATTTGACTTGCAACAAATACTCCCACAAGCATAAAGATCGCTATACTCTTCAGCTTCAACTGCTTTGATTCCTTCGTATAGGATGCGATTTTCTTAATCCGTTTTTTTATTTGTTCCTTAGAGCCGTTCAGCTGATTGGTCAAAGGGAAATTTTTCGGATATGATGCTCTGTCCACAAAGTTAATGATCGTATTCCCGTATTCCGCATACTGGTCCTCATCCAAAGTATTTAAAACAGCACTATCACAGGCTATTTCACGATCCAATCTCATTTCCTTAAAAGCAAACCAAACAAGCGGATTAAACCAGTATAAAATCTGGTAAATGACAGTCAGGTAATTCGTTGCAATATCTTTATATTTATAGTGATTCAATTCATGTAAAAAAATGTGTTTAATTTCATCAATAGAAAGCCATGCGTCAAAATGAGCCGGCATCACGACATAGGTTTTAAAAAGACCAAATGTCATCGGTGTTTTGACAAGTGGCGATTCTCCTACAACCATATGTCTTGATATCAATAGCCGCTGCTTACACTGATCGAATAAGCAGCGAACTTCTTTATTCTTCAGTTCAGTTGTAGTCCTTTTAATATTCTTTACCTTTAGCAGAGCATGTATAGTCAGAACAATCATGACTAACATCCCGGCAATCCATATTCCGGCTAAAACGATATTCAGTAATTCTGGACTGGAGCGATCTACAGATAACGTAAAGTCTTGCATCCAATTTACGTTTCTGGACACATCGTCTCCATTGGCATTAGAAGTACGGCCTATTCCATTCCTTTGAGTAACATCCCATGAAATGAAATGATCTCCAAAATCAATCAACTGCTTCGGTATAAAAGGAAGTGTCAATGCAATCAGCAATAAGAACCATAGATTGTATTGCCATTTCGCTGATAATTGTTTTTGGAAGACTTTCTTGATCAGCATAATGACTGCAATGGTAAACGAAGACACTATTAAACTAACTACGAAATTAGTGAACATGTTACTCGTCCCCATCCTCGTCCTCGAGTCTTCACTTTCATTCAGGACTCGATTCCTTAATTACTACAAAAAAGCTCAATTTGTAATGCCTAATTTTAGCATCCCATTGTTCGTTAATCAATCTAGTAATCCCTTGTGAACACTACTAAACGGGCTAGCACCCTTATAGAGCAAACTAACGGCTTTAAGAGAGTCCTCTTCTATCTAAACTTGATAACAAATTTGACATTAATAGATTACAAATGTAGTATTGTATTACACTCGTAGTCGAAAGGAGGGTTAACAGAAGTGTTTGTTATATCGTTTGTCTAAAAAAGTTGACTGTCTCCCATGTATCTGTGCCACTCACTACACTGCCTATGCCATCTATAGATGCTGCATTTTATAAAATTTTTCAGAAAGAGGTTGGATTTTAATGAAATCATGGCTCACGGTTTTTAATACGTTTAAACTGAAAAAAATTGCACCTGTACTTCTCTCATCTGTCATGCTTATAGGTTGTTCAGCCGGTAACACATATTCTGCTTCTCAACCTGTTCAAAAAAATAAAGAAACCGCCATTAAAGATGATTTAGCCAAACTTGAGGATAAATATAATGCTAAAATTGGTGTCTTTGCACTGGATACAGGTACCAACCAAACTCTAACCTATCGACCAGATGAACGTTTTGCACATACATCTACTCTTAAAGCCCTGACAGTAGGAGCCCTGTTACAACAAAAGTCAATAGAAGACCTTAATCAAAAGATTACTTATACCCAAGATGATCTTGTGACTTATAGTCCAATCACTGAGCAACATGTCGAGACAGGAATGACTCTTAAAGAGCTGAGCGATGCCTCTCTTCGATACAGTGACAATACTGCGCAGAACCTGATACTCAAGCAACTGGGTGGGCCTAGCGGGCTTAAAGTATCACTCAGAAAGATTGGTGATGATGTAACTAATCCTGAGCGATTTGAACCAGAGTTAAACGAAGTTAAACCAGGAGAAACTCAAGATACTAGCACGCCGAGAGCACTTGCCACCAGCCTTCAAATGTTCACACTTGGAGAAGCGATCCCAACTGAGAAACGTGAACTTTTAATAGATTGGATGAAGAGAAATACCACTGGTGATACATTAATTCAGGCTGGGGTGCCGGAAGGATGGGAAGTAGCTGATAAGTCTGGTGCAGGGTCATATGGAACGCGAAATGACATTGCGATCATTTGGCCACCGAAAGGAGATCCAATTGTTCTTGCTGTCCTTTCTAGTCGTGATAAAAAGGATGCTGATTATAACGACAAGCTTATCGCTGAGGCAACAAAGAAAGTAATCAATAGCCTTAAAGTCAAACATCAGTAGGAAGGGACAGTAACAAATGTTTGAAACGTTTGAAAATTGAACTCTTGAGTTTGTTCCCATACCAGACGCACAAGCAAAAAGACTCGTCAATTCAACGAGTCTTTTTGCATTTATTATGCCAATTTTAGTGTTGAATCCTATACCATTTTGGGCATTAAATTTGAAATTGAACCCAAAACGATACAGTTTTTTTCACACTTAATTCGAAACAACCGATTTATCTTTATAGCCGAGTCCCTGCCACCCGATAACCGTAATGGCCAGCGCAACCACGATAAACGCGATGAAGTAAGGTGAAATAAAATCCCGAACTGCACCGGCTGTAAGTGAACTTGCGATAATTCCTAATGAGAAAACCGCAGACAGTATGCCAAAGGCGGTGCCATGTTTAGTTTTATCGATTTTCTCCGTAATCAAGGTTGTGATGGCCGGGAACAGTATCCCCAAACCGATTCCAAGGACGAACAACAGCTGCCCGAGGCTAAGTGGAGTGAATGGTACCACCATCTGGTAAAAACACGCAGCCAACACAAGCATGCCAACCCCCGTGCGCAACAACGCGGAAATCCGGTTGATCCACGTCATACAGACGATGACGAGCGTACCGACCCCGATATAGCTGAACAGCTTCCCGGCATCACTTGTCGACATCCCTTTTTCCACTACCAAAAACGGTAGCTCATACCCGAGTGTTCCTTGCGCGTACATCAACGAGAAAGCGACGAAATAGATCATCAACAGATGCCGATCCAGCTTCAGCCCACCGCTGTCAGCCTGCTCTTTCTTATGAACGATGATCGGTTCGAATTCCCTAACGTACAACAGTGCGATGATCGCTGTAATGAGAATACATCCACCAATAAGGAAATAGGTACCCTGATAATTGACTATTTCAACCAGATACCCACCGATCGTCGGCGAAAGAATATGTGCAATCGTCATGAGTAACCCATTGAACGCCATATACTTCCCCTGTTGATGGCTATTCTTCGCATAGCCGGACAACAGCGCAAAACAAGCCGGAGTCATGAACGCAAGGACAAGCCCATTGAACAAACGCAACACCAATAACACGTCAGGATTCGCTGCAACGCCATGTGCCATCATCAATAAGCCCGATAAAAACAGCGGCACGACAATGAACTTCTTCTTCCCGAAAAAATCGATCAGCGGGCCAGCGATCAAGTTCCCGCACATGTTCGCGAAGGAAGACATACTCATCATGATACTAACAAAGAAGCTCGTCGCCCCAAGCGCAACCGCATAAGGCGTGAAGATCGGATACTGGATATGTAAGCTCAAAGACACCAGGAACAGCACCGTGAAAATCGCAGCCATGCCCCTTCTTCTCTCGTCCATAAAATCGCCTCCACCATAAGTGTATGAACGAAATTGAAAAAGAGACATGCTGAGAAATTTTTGATAAACATAATTAATATTGTGAATAAGGTGGGTGTTGTGGAACAAATTGTTGTGGTGGTTGACCCTGTTGCGGCCGATTGCAATCCTTGTATGGACCGATATAGGTGGACGGTTTGACTGAGCGGGTCACTTGTTTCCATTGGTTTTCATCCATGCAATACGAATGCGCCATGATATTCGCAGGAGTGAAGTGTAAAATATCCGAGCCTAAAATGAACTCTGGGGTCGATGCATCAAGTACGATTTCATAATGCCACCAGCCTTGTGGAACATTCGCCACTTGCGTTTTATTTATGTACGCTATGAAACACGTCGGTATCAAGGACGGATGCAAGAGTAACCCCACATGGAGTTGTATTTATCTCGTTTTTTCTCTAGTGTTGAATTTCGAAAAAATGAAGATCACTAAAATCATCCCTATACTGATAAACAGGCCGATTCTTTGGCTTACATGGACGATGGCGCCTGAAATGGCGAGTAAAATAATCAAAATGCCTATATAGGAAGTATATGGAGATCCGAATGCTTTGAATGTCCCATGGTTATCGGCATACGTAGGATGTAGTTTAATCTGTGAGGCTAGGATGATCACCCAGTTCAAAATCAGCATGACACCTGCAGAAGTCGTCACATATTCATACATCGTACCTGGTAAAAGGTATGAAAAAAGAATGGAAATCGTCAGTCCAACTGCCGTCAATGACAGGGCCGGTAACGCTACACCACGATTATTTTTCTTTTGCAGTATTTTTGGTGCATCCCCATCCTTAGCCAGCGAAACCATGACACGACTGATCGAAAACAAGGCTCCTACCATCGTTGAAAAGGCTGCACTGATGATGATGACATTAAAGATGGTATCCAGATAAGGGATTTGGAATGCCGATAGTGCTGTCACAAAAGGACTTTCCGACTCGTTGATGATGGTCCAGTCCACCATTTCCAATACAAAAAATAAGGATAATATGTAGATTGAAATCAAGGTGATGATCAGTCCTACACCTGTCTTTGGAACATCTTTCTTACTTTCAAGTTCCGATGATGCGATCCCTACAACGGCAATCCCCCCGAATGAAAAGAAGATGAAAATCATCGCTGACCATAACCCACCGATCCCGTTTGGAAAAAGATCACCGATTCCTGAGTGGTTTACGGCGACGATATCCTTCGGACTGATGAAATCCAACAAGAACAATGTTCCAAAGATGATGAAAATGATGAGCGTTGATAATTTAATAATGGCAAATAAAGACTCGATCTGTCCAAAGTTTTTCACTCCGAGCAAATTGATTCCAAAGCCCAACACCGCGTAAATAATCGAAAATAACCATAATGGGATATGAGGAAACCAGAACTGTGTAAAGGTCGAAAGCGCCACGATTTCACTGGACATGATCAAGACACCGGACAACCAATACATCCACCCTGAGAGAAACCCTGCAGAATGTCCGAATGCTTTCCTTGCATATGTCCGAAAAGAGCCTGTTTCTGGGTCATTTACTGTCATTTCGGCCAAAGAACTGAATACAAAGAAAGTGGTCAACCCCGCGATCAAGTAACCAATCAAAATAGATGGTCCCGCAATTTTGATTGAAAGACCTGTCCCCAGGAAAAAACCAGCACCTATGATCGAACCGATTCCTATAAGGGAAAGCTGCCACCATCTTAGTCCCTTCCCTTTTTTCAGTTGCTTATCCTTCGCATGTTGCACAGACTGTTCAAACAAGTGATGATGTTTCATGTAAACTCCCCCCTATAAGTGTAGAGTCATCACATACGCCTGTTTATTATTAGCCATTGTGCCAATCTTTACTAAACACGGGAAGAGGATTTTGTTTTCGAATTAAAAAAGGGCCCCCAATGGATCATTATTACATGTATGAAAATACGAATAACCAGTATGCAATTTACCAATGCCTGCGCGATCTAAAATTTGTCAGCTTATGCGATGTCTTTATTCCCCCAGCGCGCCTCGATTCAGGATAAGCAGCTTAATTCTCCAGGCTAGAACAGCTACCAACATTTTTCCGTGGGTGTAACATAACGTCAGAATCATGAGTCCTATCTTTTTTAAGCGAAGGTAACTTTTAATTTTCTGATAATTCAAAAATTACTGTTGCTTTTTTATTTTATTCCCTTTATCATAAAAATCAGACTACAGTCGACTGTATGTTTTAATTCAATACTTATCTTACTGAATTCTTTGGAGGTGGCAATTTGAGACTGCTAAGCGAGATTGATGAAATAATACTAAACAAACGAGAAGAATACTTAGAACAATTGTTCACCCTACTACGTCAAAGGAGTATTAGCACACAAGATGAAGGAATTACTGAGTGTGCAGATTTGCTCAAGAGAATGATGGAGACCATGGGGATAAACACCCAAATAATGAAAACTGATGGTCATCCAGTTGTTTATGGTGAAAGGATAAAGGATAAAAGTTTTTTTACGCTACTTATTTACGGCCATTATGATGTTCAACCGCCAGACCCAATTACCGAATGGAAATCCCCCCCTTTTGAACCCACTATTAGAGAAAATAGAATATATGGCCGAGGAGCGGGAGACAACAAAGGACAACTAATGGCCCAACTCCTTGGTATTAATACATATATAGAAGCCTTTGGGGATCTACCTATTAATATTAAATTTGTATTTGAAGGAGAAGAGGAGAAAGGTAGCGTTAATTTAGCCGCTTTTGTAGAAGAACATAAAGACCTATTGAAAGCTGATTTGGTTTATACAGCTGATGGCTCTTCCCATTATAGTGGTTCCCCGCTTATTTTATTAGGTGTAAGAGGGGTGCTTGCTCTCGAATTAAAGGCAAAAGAGGCAGAGTGGGATAACCACTCAGGGAATACTGGTAACATTTTAACCAATCCAGCTTGGAAGCTAATTGATTTACTACATACAATGCGCGGAAAAGATGGTCGTGTTTTAATTGATGGATTTTATGAAGATATTCGTCCTCCCTCTTTACGGGATAAAGAATTACTTAAATTATTACCTTTTGATGTTGAAGATATAGGTAACAAAATTGGTTATCCCAGTTTAAATATGGATGGAGAGTCATATTACCACAAGTTAACCATGGAACCAACATTTAATATTAATGGGCTGGAAAGTGGTCATACTGGTATCGGCTTGAAAACGATCATACCTTCTATGGCCACTGTAAGACTAGATATACGCCTCGTAGTAGATCAGGATCCTATGGATATCTATAAAAAAATCGTTCAACATGTTCAAGTCTATGATCCTAGCATCGATGTGAAATATTTAGGGTCGATGAAGCCATCTAGGACTTCTGCAGATATTGAAATAGTGAAAGTTGTAACTAAAGCAATACAACAATCATATGAAAAGAAGCCGATTATCCAACCGAGTCTTGGCGGCTCCCTACCTGACTATGTTTGGACAAGCATCTTAGGCATTCCTTCTGTAATAATGCCTTATGCAAATTTCGATCAAAGAAATCATTCTCCTAATGAAAATTTAGAATTAGATTACTTTTTTAACGGTATTAAGTGTACTTGCCACGTAATTCATGCTCTCGGTGAGTATTCCAAATCATATTCAGATAAATAACTATTGTTTAGAAAGGGCGAGTATCAATGGAAGAGAAATCAAATATCGAAACGAACGACGTGCAAGAGTCTAAGAAAAACAAAAAATTCCCTATGCCGGATGTTTTTGTCATTTTATTTTCTTTTCTGTTAATCGCTTATGCTCTTTCTTATATTATTCCTTCAGGTTCTTATGAGAGAGTAGAAAGGGGTGGGATTACACAGATAGACCCAAATAGTTTTCAATACGTAAAGAGTGAATCTTTGTCTATAATGGATTTGTTTTTATCCATTGTACAAGGACTTTCTGCATCAGCTGACATCGTATTTCTAATCCTTATAGTCGGAGGTACCCTTGCTCTCATTGAATCAAGTGGAGCATTTAAAGCAGGAATTGGTTCTCTTATTAGATTGACAAGGGGCAATTACTTGTTGTTACTTGTCACTTTCTCTAGCATATTTGCTGTCCTCTCGACGTTTGGAGTCGGAGCCAACATCGTTATTGCTTTTGTACCAATAGGAATAATAATTGCTCGGTCTCTGAAGCTGG
Source organism: Alkalihalobacillus sp. TS-13 (assembly GCF_019720915.1). Taxonomy (GTDB): domain Bacteria; phylum Bacillota; class Bacilli; order Bacillales; family Fictibacillaceae; genus Pseudalkalibacillus. Next base: position 116,371 of record NZ_JAHKSI010000003.1, on the reverse strand, counting down.
ATCCTGTTGTAGGGGTTGCACTGGTTTTCTTAGGATCCTATTCTGGTTGGGCTGGAGGAGTTTTTGATCCAATAGTAACCGTTTTTGCTCAAAGCATTGCTGAGCTTCCTTTATTTTCAGGTGTTTTATTTCGTCTTGTGATTTTTGTTATTTTTGTCTCTATAACCATTTTTTATATCTGTTTATATGCCAAAAAAGTACGGCACAACCCGGCTAACAGTCTAATGGGACCTGACTATCTTTCTCAGTATCCTGATTATGAAGATAAGGAATCTGTAACAAGTACGATTTTTACAACACAACAAAAAATAATCCTCTTGTTGTTTGTAACATTCCTTGGAATCTATTTGTATGGTGCATTTAATCTAAAATGGAATATAAAAGAACTTTCAGCAATTTTCATTATGCTCGGTATTGCTGTAGCTATCGTTTCAAGGACTTCCCCGAATCAATTCGTAAATGAGTTCATGAAAGGTATTACACAAGTAATATATGGAGCTCTTGTTGTTGGTTTAGCTCGAGCTGTCATCATTCTACTAGAAAATGGACGTGTCATAGATACAGTTGTCAATGGAACCACTGCGACTTTAGATATGTTCCCTCCTGTTGTATCTATGCAATTGTTATACTTCTTTAATTTATTTTTCAACTCAATCATTACTTCTGGAACAGGGCAAGCTGCAATCGTTATGCCAATCATGGTACCAATTGTGGATATGTTAGATGTTACAAGACAAGTTGCATTTATAACATTTAAGTTAGGGGACGCAATTACAAATATCATCACCCCTCTTTCTGGAACATTAATGGCTTGTTTGGCATTAGGAAAAGTATCATACGGGAAATGGTTGAAATTTATTTTTCCATTGTTTCTAATCTGGACTGTAATTGGTGCAATTTTGGTAGGAATTGCTGTAGTGATCCAATATGGACCTTACTAGATTAAATATTTAATATCCGCTCAGAGTTATCACAGACTTGTGATCCATAGACAATGAGGAATGATAGTAAGGAAGTGTTATTAAGGGATAAATACTGAAGGATATTTCAGTGATTTTTTAAAGAACACTTCATTGAGTCGTGTCGGAAGAAAGTAGTCTTAAAAAATAATAACTTAGGAGGGTTACCATGGATTCAACGATTACTACAACAAATGAAAATTGCGAGGTCCACGATCAAAAGGTGTTAAACTGGGCAAAAGATATTATTGAAAATCGTTCTTCTCAGAGATTGATTCAGAAAGAAATTATTGATGCTGTCGACCGAAATGCCATTTGGAGAGGGCAGGAATGTCTTAACCTATTAGCCCCTGAAGCACCTACAAGCCCGATCGTTCGCCAATTACTAGCATCTGAAGTGGGAACTAGGGCGGCTGAAGGTCATATAGGACCCACACAAAGATGGTTTTCAGGAACTAAGTATATCGATGAAATTGAATCCCTATGTGTAGAGTTATTAAAAAAGGTCTTTAAGAGTAATTATGCAGATCATCGCCTTGTCGCAAGCATGATAGGAAATATGACTGTCTATGCAAGTCTAACAAAACCGGGAGATAATATCTTATCCATTTCACAACCATTTGGCGGTCATTCTAGTAACCGTTATGATGGACCAGCCGGTATTCGGGGACTAAATATTTATGATGTTCCAATGGATCCAGTTGAATTGGTAGTAGATATAGATAAGTTTGCAAAGGTAGCAAGACAAGTAAAACCTCAGCTAGTTACACTCGGTGCTTCAATGACATTATTTCCGTTCCCACTTAAAGAAATCTCTGAGATCGTCGATGAGTGGGGAGGAAAGATATTCTTTGATGGAGCTCATCAGCTTGGACTAATTGGAGGGGGGCAATTCCAAGATCCTTTAAATGAGGGAGCTTGTATCATGACGGGATCAGCAGGAAAAACGTTTAGTGGCCCTCAGAGTGGCATCATTGTTTGGAATGACCCAGAACAAACACAATCAATTAGTGATACGATCTTTCCTGCTCTTGCTGCAACACATCAAGTAAATCGTGTCGCTGCTCTGGCTGCATCTGCTGCAGAATTCCTAGCGTTCGGAAAAGAATATATGGAACAAATTGTGGCGAATGCAAAAGCATTGGCTAAAGCATTACATGAAAGAGATATAACTGTGCTCGGTTCCCATAAAGGTTTTACAGAAACTCATCAAGTGATTCTTGACGTTAAGCGTTTTGGTGGTGGATTAGAAGTCGCACAAAAATTGGAGAAAGCGAATATTATTACTAATAAAAACCTTATTCCCGGCGACAAACCTGAGGATTGGGATTACCCAAGTGGGTTACGCATTGGGACGATTGAAATCACACGTTTAGGTATGAAAGAGGCCGAAATGGATATCATTGCAGACTATATTGTAAGTGTTTTGGAGGGAAGGGAAACAGTTGATTCTATCCGAAAGCGTGTCATTGAATTCCGATCAGCCTACCAAAAAATGCATTATTGCTATGACTGATCTTTGTAGAGTACATTTTTAAATGACTGGGTGACCTTATATTAAGAACGGGGGCTTATCCGAAGGGGGTTAAGCTTCCTTTTTTATGAATGACATTGTTCGTACTCATGAAAATGTCCAGTAACGACACGTTTTCCAATGTATTCAGCTGATTGATCCCTAAGATATTAATGTAGTTCTGGTTGTCTTTCTTGAACAACGTGCTGTTATTCACATCAAACGCATACTGGGCTGAAGGAGACGTGTAATCGAGATAAGCCATAGATGTTCTCTTCCCCTCAACTTATTCGAAAACCCTATAGGCATGTTATTCACCCAGGATTAGTCTCGTGTATGTAAAAAACTAAAGACAACTCGCATAAGCAAGTTGCCTTAGTTGAATTTCTTTTTAATCCACCATAAAACCATGCTTGAATGGATCATTAGGATCAATCAAGATATTTTGGAATCCTGTAATGAATGCAGAGCCGGTAATCTCCGTTATAACAGCATCTTGATCACCAACTTTAACGTGTTTCAGTGCTTTGCCGATGAATTTCCCCCCTACAAATCCTTCACAAACAACCTGCTCGCCGATTTTCATCTCATCTCTCCCGACCATTCTCGCAACCATAGCAGTTGTTCCTGTCCCACCAGGAGATCGATCTGCTTGTCGATCACTGAAAACATGGACATTCTTATAATCTGCATCCGGGATTGTCGGTTTTCCATAAAAGGTGACAATATCAACTTTATTAATATAAGGTTTGGTAGGATGTTGAACTTTTACTTGACTATTTACATGATCCTTTATGATCTTCGCGAACTTCTTAAGTTGTGAACCATTTGATACGTGAATTACTTCTCCCACTTGGTCGACGTCCACCCAAGCAAAGTAATTTCCTCCATAGCTGATATCAACAGTGACGGTTCCAAGCTCTCCAGCGTCAATAGGGACATCTCGTTGCTCGAGGAACCCTGGTACATTCTTGAAGCTGACGGATTCTACGCGGCCATTTTCAATCTTCACTCTTGGATACACAAGTCCTGCAGGTGTCTCTAATACCAATTCCACCTCTGGTCCATTCACCTCGACAAGCCCCATTTCAACGATTGCTGTTGCAACACCGATTGTCGCATGACCACACATATTCAAAAAATTTGAGTTATCCATATAGATGACCCCGAAATCGATATCATCACTCGTAGGTGGCAGCAGGACCGCTCCAAACATATCACGGTGCCCCCTCGGTTCCTGAATCAAGGCATTTCTAAGCCAAACATAATGTTCAGCCATGTAATCTCGTTGTTCAGCCACTGTTTTACCCTTTAATTTAAGCAACCCACCATTAATGATTCGCGTTGGTTCTCCAAAAGTATGAGTCTCTATCGTTTGGAATACATTCGTAAAATTCAATTACAACAGCTCCCTGTCCTAAAGTTTATGAGATTAATAGTCTTGGCACATACAGCATAATATCAGGGATGAAAATCATACCCATAAGACTTACAAATAGTACAAGAATGAACCAGACGTTATAACGACTGACCTGCAGCATGCTGACTTTCGCTATAGCGGTTGTGATGTACAATCCACTTGCTACAGGTGGTGTCTGTTGCCCGATCGCCCATACAATGATGACAACCATTGCAAACTGCAATGGATCGATTGCAGTCGCTTGGACTAATGGCAAAAATAACGGGACGATGACTAGCACCATGACGGTCCCATCAAAGATAAATCCACCAATAAAGAGGATCAGACTTGCAATTAACATCAATTTCACTGGTGAATCACCAAAAGTCATCAGTGGTTCTAGCATCATTTGCCCAATTCCTAGAGCGGAAAAGGAATAGCCTAATATCTTTGCGGTTGCCACGATGAACATGACAAGCGCGGTGTTAATGACGCTTTCATTCAAAGCACTGATAAAACCTTTCCATGTTAATTCTTTGTAGATAATTCCTGCAATGATACCTACTAGAACTGCAATCGCTGCAGATTCTGTTGGTGTTGCAAATCCTGTCATGATTCCACCTAATATAGCAACAGGCACCAGCAATGCAGGAATTGCAACTACAAATGACTTTATAAAGAATTTGAAAGTGAATGGTTGCTCCGTAAATGTGTAGTTCTTTTTAAGAGAGATGATATAAACCACTATCATGTAGCCGATGGCAATGGTTATACCAATCGGAACCCCTGCTAGGAATAGACTTGCTACAGATAATCCTGAAATCGACCCATATAAAATCATCGGAACACTTGGAGGAATTACAATCCCAAGAGATGAACCAGCGGAGGTTACAGCTGCTGAAAAGCTCGGAGAATATCCCTTCTCCTTCATTGCTGGTATCATGATTTGACCAACAGCAGCACTTGCACCTGCAGCTGTACCTGTAATCGCCCCAAAGAAGACAGAAGCGACAACATTCACCATTGCAAGTCCTCCACGGACCATCCCTATGACGGATAATGCAAAATTGATTAGACGTTTCGAAATCCCACCATAGTTCATCAACGAACCAGCCAGCATGAACAATGGGATCGCAAGTAATGGAAAACTATTCGTTCCTAAATATAATTGTTGAAGCAATAACCCCATCGGAATATCCGCAAAGTAGACTAAGAAACCTAACGCTGTCAATCCCAGTGCGAACGCAATCGGGACTCCGAGAGCCAACAAGACCAAAATTGATATCAACATCAAGATTGGGAGCATTTTTCTCCCCCTTTCTTGGTTCCCTCGCTGTTTTGAGTTTGACCATTACTAATTCTCTTTATTTCAGAAAGGATCTGAGCCAAAATTTCTATAGTCATGAGAATGAAACTGATCCAAATGATCATGTAAGGCACCCTCATCGGAATATCTGTTACAGGCATACCGATATTTCCAGATTGTTGAATGAATGAGTACGCCCAGATAACCGTCAAAATCAGAAATATACCAATCAACCCTTTCGAAAGGAGTAATATATATGGCTTCAATCTCTCGGGAAGTTGATCTTGTAAAAAATCCATCTTTAAATGATTATCCTCAACAGTACATTGATAAGCTCCAAAAAACGTAATCCATATCATTGCAATCAATGACAGTTCTTCCGGCCAGGGAAGCGGGTTATTCAATACCTTTCTTGTTATCACTTGAAGAAATAGGATAAAAAACATGAAGAACAGAGCGAATATATTGATCGATTTAATTGTGGTATAGATGACATTCCGTAATCGTTTCATATGGTTGCCTATTGTTGTTCTTGTATGTCATTAATGATTTGCTCTGCATCGCTTCCTAATTCTTCAGTAACCATATCCCATACCGGTTTTGTCACTTCTTGGAAAGGTTTGATATCCTCGATGATTTGTACTTCCATACCTTTATCTTTCAAATCATTGATCATTTCTTCATCCTGCTTTTCATTCATTTCACGATTGATATCACGTCCTGCTTCAGCAGCTTCAAGAATCACCTTCTGATGTTCTTCCGACAGTCCATCCCATTTGTTTTTGTTAATGAATAACGTTGCAGGTGAATAGACATGATTGGTGATCGTCAAGTATTTTTGGACATCATAAAAGGATGCGCTGTGAATGACGGACAATGGATTTTCCTGGCCATCGATCGTGCCTTGCTGTAAGGCTGTAAACACTTCTGACCATGCCATTGGTAAAGGGCTTGCACCAAGTTCCTTGAACGTCTCCATTCTTACATCACTTTCAGGCACACGAATTCTTAAACCTTTAAAATCTTCCGGAGATTGGATTGGTTTTGTGTTATTCGTTACCTGTCTGAATCCATCTTCCCAATAGGCTAGGTGTTTAAGATTATGCTCTTCTAAATACGAACCTACCTTTTCTCCGATGGGACCATCTAACACTTCCCATGCTTGTTCTCTACTTTCAAAAATATACGGTAATGAGAAAATATCGACATGTGGGTTCATTTGGGCCATAGGTGTTGAGGAAATTCCGATATCGATCGTACCTACCTTCGCACCCTCCTGAATTTCTCGTCCAGACCCTGCAAGTTGTCCATTACCGTAAATTTTGACTTTGATTTTCCCATCTGTTTTCTCTTCTACAATCTTTTTGAACTCTTCAGCGCCATGTCCCCATGGATGATCGTTCGGCAGTTCATAAGCAAAGCTTAGTGTAGTAGATTCTTCTCCTGATGAACCAGTCCCTGAAGAACATCCTACTAACATGCCAAAACTTAGGAGTATAATACCAGCAAACTTCAAAAATTTCATTGTTGTCCTTCCTCCCCTTTAAGTAGTCGTTTCCGGAATGAACGAACCAAAAAGAATGATCACCACCTTGATAGAGTCTACCTATGAAACTGCTAATTCTCTTCGACCAGTTCGGTTTCCAAATCTTCAAGAACCACCTCTTCATATTCAGAAATACCTTTCAAGTGATTGGAGACAGCTTTTTGGACAGCTTCCTTATCACGATTTGCAAGCGCCTCATAAATTTCATGATGTTCTTTTATGGATCGGTTCACTAAACCTTTACGAGACATAAACGAATATCTGAAAGAAACAACATAATCATGCATGTTCTCGAGGATCTTGATGATCCTTGTAAACTTTGACGCTTTGATAATCGTTTGGTGGAATTCATCATTCACTCTCATCAAGCTTTCGACATCAAGCGTTTCTGCGTATTTCTCTGACTGTCGGATAAGCATTTTCAAATAATGTAGTTCATCATCCGTCAAATGATCCACTGCATATCTTGCAGCAAGCGGCTCTAGTTGTGATCTGATCAGATGAATTTCTTTGATGCAATCAGAAGTCACTCCCTTTACAAGGCAGAACTTTCTGGGATGTATTTCTACCAACCCTTCTTGTTCTAATCGATGAAGCGCTTCCCTTACAGGAGTTCTACTGACTCCTAGTTGATCTGCTAGATCAGCTTCAATGATTTTGTCTCCAGGTTTTAAGGAATGATTCAGGATATCTTTACGAACTTGTCTGAATACGCTTTCACGAATCGACAAGGTAGTGATCTTTGTCATAATTTTATCCGACCCCTTTCTTATTAACTTCACTATAAGGGATATTGTATCCCAGTTCAATATAATTTTTAGATAAATGTTAATTATCAGATAATTAATAGTGTATTTCCCTTGTTTTAACAACGGTTTTATGGGAATTTCCAAATTTATCTTCGTGAAACTTTATTTGTAAATCTGATTAATTTTAAATTGGGATACAATGTGTCACGAAAATAAGAGAGTTCCATCAAAAGGAACTCTCTACTAGATTTTTATTTGATTTTGATTGATTGTACCTGGTTCGGTTTAAGTTCTACTCGAATCGTATTATCTTTCTGCTGGAGTTCTTGTATCATCTCTTCATTCAGATTAACAAGAGCCGCTTCCTCTATACCATCAATCTGGTAATCTGTTTCGATTTCTCCCTCTGTCGCATTAAACATCCGCATCACCAGCGCATCTTCATTCTCTGCTTTTTTCACCGTGCTGAGTACAGCTTTCGGCTCTTCTTCCTGAAGCAGCGTATAACTTAATGGTGTACGATTTTCCGAAGCGTTCAGCTTCATCGCGTTGTACGGGATTTTGTTATAAGCCACCAGCGGTGTAAGATACTCTTTCGCTGCCCGTCCTACATTCGCTTCCAGTGTCGTCCCTTCATGCGTGAGGATCGCAAACTCGAGCTTCAGTTTGCCAAGCATTTGCGAGTCAGGAGTCGGCATTTTGATTCCGGATGGTCGGCCTGGTCTCCGGATCATTTCTGCTTTTCCGATATACCCGACGCTTCGGAACAGCGTGATCGCGATCGTATCATAGTCTTCCCCGACAATCTCGTATTCTCGGACACTATTCGTCAGCACACTGACCCCATAGTCGTCATTCGAGAGCCCGACAAAACTCAACATCGGATAGATCGGATCCGGGCGTTCACTCCAGTTCTCTTCTTCCCAAACATCCATGGCCTCATCATACACCGGCCTTTTGATCGAACCGAATTGGTTGTCTGATACTGAAAAAGAAGATTGCAAGCCTGTTGGGATATATGCACGAAGACGATGATCCTTCGCCTGGTTGTCCAGCTCACATGAAATCTCAATTCGTGGTTTGTCATTCGGAACCGTGATATGCAACGACACATCTACCTTACTATCGAGTGATCCGCGTTTTCTGCTTTCCAAATCCTCTGGCACGTCAAATGAATAGTTGATCGAAATCGTTCCCTCGTACCTATTTTGTGCGATTTCAACATGGGCATCCACCGAATCCGAATATAAAATCTCTTCATGCAGTAGTGGTGAATAATCATATTCATCGCCGTCATCTCCTCCATTTTCAAGAAGAAGCACCTGATCGAAATGCTGCTCCGTCCGTTTATCCAGCACTTTCAACGTTCCATTCGGATTGACGGAAATCGTGAAGTAATTGGTATCGACAACATCTTTCTGTTCGATTGTGTTCGTCATCTTCCGCTCTTCGTTCACGACAAACAGGGTCCGGTAACCCATCGCTGGGACTTTCCCTTTCCACTGGATCTTATACTTCATGAAGGTTTCATAGTTTCCGTAGTGGACGATCTGGCGGTCAATCAGCCCAGGATCGATTTCTTCTGAATGAACCACCTCGAACTCTTGATCTTCGCCATTTTCATCGACTAACCGGAAAGAGCCGTTCTTTGTGATCACGTCGGTCGTCATCACATCTTTCCGTTCATATGGAAGCAGATTGAATACCGTCAAACGATCGTCTTCCCGATCTGTTTCCATCGCATCAACGATTTTCCGCTTATAAAATTCAATCAACTGGTCGGTTTTCTCTTCCGCCAAGAACAACCTGTTCGCGATTTCCTGATGGACTTTATCCGAACAGCAACAGCCGATGCTGTCATGCGCATGGTTCTTCATGATCTCTTTCCAGATCAGCTCAATCAATCCATGGTGATACTCAAACCCGAGCTTATAAGCAATAGACGCTAGTGGCTCGAGAATATTCGTAATCTTATTTTCGACTCTTGTGTTGGCCGCTTTAATGTCTGCTCGTGTCGAAAAGATGCTCCGGTGGACACGCATGTACTTGCCATCAAGGAATTCACCTTCGATTTCGGGCAGATCCTCATGCTCAATCGCTTCGAATACCTCTTCAAATTTGCTTAAAAAGAAGTCACGGTCCGGGTAGAGCTTTTTCAATTTTTCCATGACCGGATAGATGTTCTGCTGGATCGGCATCTGATCATGCCCATTCGGGACAAGCAGATGCTCGGAATTCGCACCTTTATCAAGTACGGAGAAGTATTTGTCCATCCGCTCTTTCAATGCTTCCTCCTCTTCAGGCAGATACTTCCCGATCGCATACCCGAGCGGCAGCAGCTGGACGAGGACTTTCGAGCCGTCATCCGACTTCCAGTAAAACTCTGTCCGATCGGTTCCGTGACGTTCAGACGTCCCGCGCCAGAACATGCTGCGTTCGATGCCAAAACCATTCAGGATTTGCGGCATCTGAGCTGACTGTCCGAACGAATCCGGAAGGTAGCCGATCATCATCGGGTCCCCGAACTCCTTGCTGTCTTTTAGCCCATACAACAGATTGCGGACGATCGATTCGCCTCCAACCACCATTTCATCCGTCTGGGTATACCATGGACCGACGATCAGCTTTCCTTCCTGGACGAGCTTCTTCACTCGCTCTTTATTTTCAGGTTTTACTGCAAAATAATCTTCTAAAATGGACGTCTGGCCATCCAACACATAGTACGGATAATCCGGGTCATTCTCCAGACGCTCCATGATTTCTTCTATATTGTTCACGAGCAGGATCCGTGATTCTTCAGTTGAAAAATACCATTCACGATCCCAGTGCATATGAGGCACGATGTGGACTTGTTTCAATGTGAAAACCTACCTCTATTTATGAATTTGCGACTGCTTGCATTTGTGCTTCTTCACGATCTTCCTTCGTATCAGGCTGTTTCTTCAATTTGTTTTTCCGCGTGATGATGAGTAGCACCATTGAGATGAAGGCGCCGAGCAACGCTGCACCTAACCAGATCGCAGCGGCTACAAATAAGGCTGGACCTTCAAGAAGTGCGAGCGAGAAGATTCCTGCTCCGGGTACGTTTAATCCAATATCGAAGAAAGCGACAATCCCACCTGTCACAGCGGAACCTGCGATCAACGATGGAATGACACGGAGCGGATCATTGATCATGAACGGGATCGCACCTTCTGTGATCCCAGCAAGTCCGAGTAACCATGTTTGCTTTCCGACTTGCTGTTCCGGTTCTGTGAAATATTGCTTCCCGATGATCGTTGCTCCTGTTACGGCAAAGGCTGACACCATTTTGACCGATGCAAACGCTGCATATGGCATGATGTTTCCGCTCGCCATCGCACCGATACAGAACGTGTAAGCCGCTTTGTTCACCGGTCCGCCTAGGTCAAAGGACACCATCGCTCCGATGATCGCGCCAAGCAGGATCGCATTCGCGCCTGACATCCCTTCAAGCCAGCTGATCAATCCACTGTTCAGTGCTGCCAACGGTTCGCCGACAACAAACAGCATGATCGCACCGACGGACAATGTTCCTAACACCGGATAAAGCCAAAAGCTCACAAAGCCAGAGAACGTTCCGGACGTCTGGACGTTCTTTTTCAAAAACTTAATGATATAACCAGCAAGGAAACCACCGAGCATACCACCAAGGAAACCGCTTCCGATCAAGTTCGCACAGACCCCGGCTGCAAAACCAGGTCCTAGCGCCGGTTTATCACCGATCGAATACGCCATGTAAGCTGACAGAATCGGCACCATCAACGTTCCGAGCAACGTTCCGCCTAGCTCTCTGAACAACCAGAGCCATGAGCCTTCTGTTTCATAGAGTTCCTGAAGACCGAATGCTTGCGAAATGAGTACCGCAAAAGCCAGCGTCATCCCACCGGCGACAATGACCGGGATGATGTAGGAAATACCCGTCAAGATCGAATCTTTGATTTCAACCTTGAACGGCTTGTTTTCAGGTTCTTCCTCATAAGAGTCATCGATTTCTTCTTGTCGAGCGTTATTGACACCAGCATTTTCCGCCTTTTCGATCGCCTGCTTCAAGATGCCCTCTGCATTTTTAAGAGGAGCCGCGACGGATGTGGTAACCCGTGGCAAGCCAGCAAAACGCTCCTGGTTTTTCACCGCAACATCCGCTGCAAAAATGACTGCATCCGCTTTTCGAATCTGCGCTTTCGAATGCGCGTCTTCAATGCCATTCGCGCCTTGCTTTTCAACGACAACCTTTACACCCATCTCGTTCCCAGCACGGATAAGCGATTCTGCCGCCATATACGTATGCGCGATGCCAGCTGGACAAGCGGTTACGGCAAGGATCGTCCGTTCAAAAGAATCAGATGCTGTAGACTTTTCCTCTTCCTTCTGATCCAACGCTTGATACAGCTCTTCACTCGTTGAGGCATTTAGCAAACCAGCCATATAAGACGGATCTGCGAGTCTCGTTGTAAATTCAGATAGCAAAGAAAGGTGGGTTGAACCCGCTTCACTATCAGGTATCGCTAATAAAATCACCAATTGGACTTTGTTGTTTTCATCAATGCTCTCCCAATCATCCAATGGAGTCGGAAGTGTTGCTACGGCAAAAGCCGCTTCTTTTACAGCATCAGACTTTCCATGTGGAATCGCGAGCCCGCCTTCAAAACCTGTCGGGGATTGCGTTTCACGTTCCATCACAGCCTGGTAAAATGCTTCTACTGAGTTCAGTTTTCCGGCTTCACCCAACTGCCGGACCAGGTACCGGATCACTTCATCTTTCGTGTTGAAAGATTGACCTGTACTGATCAACTCGGGTGACGTCAATGTTTGTAATCGCACTGTGTTGCTCTCCCTTCTTCGATAAGGTCAGTAAATTGAGTTCATGGTAGCACATAGAAAGGAAGCGCTTTAATTTCTTCATATTATTACACAAACAAACAAAAAGAAAACGGTTACATGTGTATTTATACACACATTACACGTTTTCCCATAACTTATTCGATAACAGCTGCAACACCATCATGACCGGTGTTTTATCGGATATATTGTAGTTTTCAAGCATCTTTTTTGGAGAATAGAAAAATAATTTGAAGTCAGCTTTCTCTTGGAGTGGGTTTCGGGTGAAGTGAGTTAATGAAATGACCGTCACCCCTTTTTCCCTTGCGAGTTCCGCCATCTCAATCATCTGTTCGGTCTCACCGGAAATGCTGATCAGGAACAGCACGTCCTGTTTTCCTGCATGATTGATCGCATAAATCGCATCATGCCTGTGTAAAAAATAATCCGCCGTCTGCCCGCCGATTTTCAGATGGGTGGTGAGCACTTCACAGAATGGCAGGTTATCCCCTACACCGAAAATGTAGATATTACGGGATTGGAGTAGCTGTTTCGTCACCTGACGGATCAGATCATGATCAATCAGCTCCAATGTCCGGTTCATGTTGTACGGGATCGTCCCCTCTTCAGCTTCACTCTCCAACCGCTGTTCCTCTTTCAGTTCATTCTTCAACTGCGAAAAACCATCATACCCAAGCTTCTTCGATAACCGGGTAATCGTATTCGGAACAGTGAACAACTCCTTCGCCAACACCTGGATCGACATCTCAATCACCTGATCCCGATGATCCAGCATATACTCAACAATTTGATCATCCGTATCATTTAATTTGTACTCGTATTTATGGGCACGTTCCTTTAAATTCACCTACACCCCACCACCCTTCATGCACAGCATTTCTTAGTAGGTTTTATTTTAACATGAGATATTTCAATGGTATGTTTTCTTATTATGTATAAATGATGCAATTAGTATTTTTTGTTAATTGTGTTATAATTTACACAAATGTTATATAGGGGGAGTTCAATTGAATGTTCAAGGATTTAAGAATGCTGTTGATACTTTAAGGCTTTACCACCGAATAAATAATAGTGATTTTAATTTAAGTGATAGTGATAATAAAACGAACCTCATTGATAAGTTATATGTTGATTTATTACCTAATTATGGTCTTTATGGTCAAATGATTTCCAATAATACCACTTTTTTAATTGGAAGAAGAGGTACAGGTAAATCCACTATTTTTGCATATGCTCAGAGCCAAATACATCAAACCAAAGAAAATTTATCTGTTTATATTAATGCCAAGTCCGTTCATGAACTTTCTAAAGTTGAAAACCTTGGTATTGATTTTAACGATTTAAATGGAACCCTAAGTTCAACAGATTTAAGAAGATTGCTATTAATTAGAAACTTTCTAAAAGTATTTAGGAAAAGCCTAAAGGATGAACTTAGTAGAGAAAGTAACGGATTTATAGAAAAAGTTAATAACTATTTTCGTGATAAAAGACTTCAAAAAACACTAGAAAATTTAGATAATATTGTAGAAAATCCAGAATTAATAAATATTAGTAAAGCAATTAATCAAAATACTGTTACTAACGAAACTAGGGAATCAATAGCTGAAATAAAAGCAGCTTTACAAAACATAGATGCTAAGATAAACAATAAAAATATCGAGAGTCAAGAAATAAGTACATCAAATATTTTAGCAAGATATTTTAATTTAAAAGAAGTTGTTAGTTCTATTGAAGAAATACTACATATATGTAATCGTAGCAAACTATATATCTTTATTGATGATTTTTCGGAATTAGAAAAAATTGATATGGCTTCTTTTGTTGATGTTATAATTAGTCCTTTATATCACTTAGGTAAAGAGAATGTAAATTTAAAAATAGCAGCTTATCCTAATAGAACATATTTTGGTGATTTAGACTCTGGAAAATACGATTTAATAAATATAGATATGTTTAATATATATAGAAAAGACAATATTAGCAGTACTGAAAAAGCTGCAACCACATATACACAAAGGATTATTGAAAATAGAATAAATCATTATTGTAATACAAGTGTAGAAGAATTCTTTGATACCAAATCACTTTCAATAGCGGAATACTATAAACTATTATTCCATAGTTCTATGAACATTGTTCGGGTATTAGGACACATACTTTATAACTGCTGGTTGTCAAATATATCTCAAGGAAAAAAGATAAATCGGTCTGCTATTGAACTTGCAAGTGAAAAATACTACTTGGATCACACAGCCAGTTATTTTAGTAAAAACAAGCATTCTAAAGGTGTTTTTGATGATAAGGTAGATATTCATGTACAAGAAAATTTACTTACTTCATTAGTACAACATGCTCAAGAAAATAAATACGAATTAAAGAACCTTGATAATTCATACTTCTCTGATTTATTAGTGGTACCAACAAGTCATTTTTTAACTCAACCTGATTTAGATAACATGTTAGCTTCTTTAGAATTTAATGGTTTTATCCATAAGGTTAATGAGTTAGCAGCAAAAGGTAGAGATCAAAAAAGCGTTAAAAATAATACAAACTATCTCTATGCCTTCGATTATGGATTATGTGTCTATGAAAAAATTCTTTATGGAAAACCAGAAATTAAAGATTCAAAATTTTATCAACAACGAGCATTTGATTATACTTCATTTATATTAGAAAATTTAAAAGAAAGTAAACAAATCGTATGCAAAAATTGTAATGCAAAGTATTCTATTGATGATTTAGATATTTTTGAAAGATTTAAAATGAAATGTATGTCTTGTGAGGATGGTAGATGTCAGGTAAAATATAGCGAAGAATTGTTAAGACTTGTTGAATTAGAAATTGAACATGCTATTTGGACTAAAGATGAAATAGAAATACTACAAGCAATACATTTGTTTAATATCAACAATCCTTCCACAAAAATTACAGCAAGTATGATTGCAGAAGAAATTGATAGAACGCATCAATTTGTTGCTTGGAGATGTAAAGAATTAGCAACCGATGGTTTCATGTATAGAAAAGATGGTAATCCTTATACTTATGAAATTCCATCAGAAACTGTTGTAAAGTTAAAAGATATGGGAATTATTGATAAGGCTAATACAAATTTATAACTTTAGTAGTCTAAACAAATTGATCAACGGTTCATGAACCGTTGATCAATTTGCTTTATTTACATTTAAAATCCATAGGGAAAAAATATGCTTTTTTATGATTTATATTTTGTCATATGGTGATTTTAGTAAGAAGCCAAATACTAGTGTATTATGTCCCACAATACGTTACATATGGTCGATCTGTTTTCGGTGGTTGTGCACAATATTCTTCCTGTTCTGGAGTATATGCGTATGGATTTGATAATGCGTTCAGTAACCTCTCCATAACACTGTAGTCGCCTCTTTCCACCGCTGCTTCTAGTGCTTCTTCCACTCGGTGATTCCGTGGAATCAGGGCTGGATTATTGTCCTTCATTAGTTGATAGGCCTGGTCTTTCGATTCCTCTTGTCTTTCGAGTCTTTCCTGCCAGTGCTTATGCCACTGGGTAAATTTCTCCGCTTTAAACAGATCTGAATCATCCAGGTTATCAAACGTCAATGCTCGGAATGTATTCGTATAGTCAGCTTCATGTTCCTGCATGAGTTTTAGCAGGTCTTCAAATAAGGATTCATCCTCTGCTTCCTCGTTGAAAATTCCGAGTTTTCCTCGCATTCCAGAAAGCCAGTAGGCATTGTAAAAACCAGAAAATTTTCCGATTTCATTTTCCGCAAGTTTAACCGCCTCATCTTGCTCTTCGTGAAGGAGTGGCAGTAGCGTTTCTGCAAGCCGTGCCAGATTCCATGCACCGATCGCTGGTTGATTGCGATAAGCATATCGACCCTGAGTATCGATTGAACTGAATACAGTTGCAGCATCGAACGTATCCATGAATGCGCATGGTCCATAGTCGATTGTCTCGCCGCTAAGCGTCATGTTATCGGTGTTCATCACCCCATGAATGAAGCCGACGAGCTGCCATTTTGCGATCAATTCAGCCTGACGCTTCATTACTTCCTTCAATAAAATCAGGTAGCGGTCCTCACCTTTATCTTTTAGATACGGGTAATGGCGGTCGATTGTATAGTCAGCGAGCGCCCGAAGGTCTTCATCGTTTCCCCTTCCTCTCACATATTGAAAGGTACCGACTCGAATATGACTGGACGCCACTCGGGTAAGGATTGCACCAGGCAGTTGTTTTTCACGAATGATCTGCCCTCCGGTTGTCACAACTGCAAGACTTCGGGTGCTTGGAATCCTTAGCGCATGCATCGCTTCACTGATGATATATTCGCGCAGCATCGGTCCAAGTGCCGCCCGACCGTCGCCACCCCGGGAATATGGCGTCCTGCCTGAACCTTTCAGCTGAATATCGACACGATCACCATCAGGCGTGTTCTGTTCGCCGATCAGCATCGCCCGGCCATCACCGAGCATCGTAAAATTCCCGAATTGGTGCCCTGCATAGGCTTGAGCAAGAGGAAATGCACCTTCTGGCGTTTCGTTGCCTGCAAGAACGGCAACTCCCTCCTCACTTTTAAGATCTTCAACATTTAGGCCGAGTTCTTCTGCTAATGATTCATTCAGCTTGACCAATTCTGGAGCGCGTACCGGTAATGGTTCAATCTTTGAGTATAGATCTTTTGGGAGACGTGCATAGCTGTTGTCCAAGTTCCATCCTGGTTTAGTCATGTTCATTCTCTCCTTCTTGTTTGTCTTATGTATCCTGTTTTCTTACATGAATAATCGTCTTTAGTGTTACCTTTACCATTTTCATCTACTCTAACACATTCGGATCCATAAAATTAAAAATGAGAAGGGTGCTTTGCTCAGGAAGCACGAGAACCGCCCCCAACTTTATTCCCACTTAAACACATAGCTTGCGAGTGCGAATCCTCCGATAAGCCAGGCGCCGAGGATCAGGGTTTCTATACCTAATTGTAAGATTGGTGTACCGATGTTCATTGTTTCTCTTAGAGCGGAGCTAAGATGTGCAATCGGCAGGATTTTGACAATCGGTTGGATCCAATCGGGCATGTTGCTGATCGGGAAGAATACGCCCCCAAGGAACAACATTGGAAAAGATGCAAACCCGGCAATTGGACCAGCACTTTCCGGATTTTTCGCAATGCCTGCGATAATGAAACCGACCGCCATGAAGGCGAGCGTTCCCAGTGTGATAAAAAAGATGACTGCCAGCCAGGAACCGACTACATTAATATTGAAGATTAGGTCTGCGATCAAAACGACGAGCAAAGCTTGTGTTCCATTCAAAAGTAAACGCGCGGTGATCTGGGCTGCGATAAAAGTGGAGGCTTTCAATCTCGTCCCTTGCATTCTTCGTAAAATGCCGCGTTCACGCCAGGCTGAAATTTGGCCAGCCACGCCATTCATGTTGTTGTTCATAATCATCATTGCGACAATTCCAGGCACGAGGAAATCGATGTATCGGATGTTGAGTGACTCGATCCCCACCTTTTTGACGGTTACTAATGGCTTATAATCGACCAACTTTTTGCTATATTGATCAATGATTCCGTTCACGACCGTGAGCCCTAGCTCAGAGGTTGAGAGGTTTTTCTCATTGTAATAGACCGGTATCGAAAAAGTTTGATTTTGATCCTTCAAGCTTGCTTCATAGCCTTTAGGGATGGCAATGAGTAGCTGGATATCCCCATTTTCGACAGCTTCTTTTCCGGCTTGAACTTTTTCATAAGAAGTCGTTTCGATTCCTTCATTTTTATCAAACAAGTCTTTTAAGGTTTTCGATCCTTCCGTTTGATCCAGGTCAACGATTCCTGCTGTTAAAGACAGTGAATTCCCACTACCGACAAAGGATCCAAGCGCGAGCATTAAAATGACCGGAAAGAGTAACGTGAAGAACAAGACTTGTTTATTTCGGGCAAAAATACGGAGTTGTGCTAACGTTAACTGCCAGTATGCTCTCATGATTCTCTGAGGCTCCTTCCTGTCATATGTATGAAGACATCTTCCAATGTCGCAGTCCGCGTTTGCAGATCCTCAATATTCAGATTGTGTTCTGAAGATACTTGGATCAAGGATGTTAGCGCGAGCTGAAGGTCGTCCGTATAGAGCTGTACGAAGGTATCCTTGATGGATACTTCTTCGACGCCATCCATTTCCATGAACCACTTTCGTTCAGGAGGATTGGTCAACCGGAATTCAACAGTGCTCGTTGACTGCAATTTTTTTACGAGATTAGTAGGTGTGTCGAGTGCGATCAGTTCTCCTTGATCCATGATGCCGATCCGGTCGCAGAGCACATGGGCTTCATCCATATAATGTGTGGAGAGGATGACCGTTTTCCCCCGCTCCTTCAAACGCAAGACAATATCCCATAACGTTCTTCTAGCTTGCGGATCGAGTCCAGTTGTAGGCTCATCAAGAAAAACAATTTCCGGATCATGAATCAGTGCCAGTGCAATCGCCAAGCGTTGCTTTTGTCCCCCGGAGAGGCTTTTGATTCTATCATTCTGCTTTTCCGTTAAAAGCATATCGCTGATCAATTGCGGGATGTCTACATGAGTCGGGTAAAAGCTTGCATATAAGTGTAGAATCTCTTCTACTTTTAATAGTTCAAATAAAGAGGTGGATTGGAGCTGTACACCAATGACCTCTTTGACTTGATTCACTTGTTTTCGAACATCATAGCCTGCTAGTGTCGCCGTTCCTTCATCAGGCTTTCTCAGACCGACCAGCATTTCGATCGTTGTCGTCTTCCCAGCCCCATTCGGTCCAAGCAAACCGAAAATTTCTCCTTTATGAACCTGGAATGCCACTCCGTTCACCGCAACAAAAGAACCATAGCGTTTCACCAGCCCTTTTACATCCACCATCGTTTCATTTTGCATAAGGTACCCCCATTTAGTTATGTATAGAAAAAAGACATTATTGACCTTTCAGGATGATATTTCCATTATACGCCATGATGGCCCTCTCGCAAATTCCGTCCATTTTCCCCAAAAGAGGACTAGTCCTTCAACACATTCGGATTGAAAAAATGAGAAGGAAGCACGAGAATCTTCCCCAAATCGTCCAAATTTCGACTATTTTTTTCCTCTAAAGCAGGAATAGTCTGTGTGCTTGTATAATATTATTTCCATAAATGAAGAAATTTTGTTATTTTTCTGACATTTAAGTAAAAGAGAAAAAGGAGGATTGTCAAATGAGTCAGGGGTTAGAGCAACAAGCGCGTGAGCAGTGGAAATCGCGTACAGGGTTCATGTTGGCGGCAATGGGTTCCGCAATCGGTTTGGGTAACATTTGGAAGTTCCCTTATATTACGGGGGAATATGGTGGAGCAGCCTTTATCATCGTTTATTTGATTTGTATCGCTGTAATCGGAATACCCGTCATGCTCGCTGAATTTGCGGTTGGGCGAAAGACGCAGAAGGATGCAGTCGGTTCCTTCCAGGAGCTGACGCCTGGTAAACCATGGTATGTGACAGGGATTTTCGGGGTCATGGCGGCATTCCTGATCCTATCATTCTATGGCGTCGTTGCGGGATGGTCTTTATCGTATACGACAAAAGCAATGAGCGGAGACCTTCTCTCTGTTCCTGCTGAGCAGATGGGGGATCACTTCGGTGGATTCATCGGAAACGCACTTAGTCCGATTTTATGGCAGACCTTATTCATGGCGATCGTTATCATTGTTGTTGTGAAAGGGATAAAAGAAGGTATTGAGAAATGGAATAAAATCTTGATGCCTACCTTAGGCGTTCTCTTGCTTATCTTAGTCATTCGTGGTGTAACACTGCCTGGTGCAGGCGAAGGGGTCGCGTTCCTCTTCTCCCCAGACTTCTCAGCGCTCAGTGGAGAAGCCATTCTCGTCGCTTTAGGCCACGCCTTCTTCTCCCTAAGTTTAGGGATGGGGACGATGATCACTTATGGAAGCTATGTACCGAAAAATGTCAAACTTCCTACGGCAGCGACTGGGGTCAGCTTAGCTGATACTGGTTTTGCTTTATTAGCAGGATTAGCAATCTTCCCTGCCCTTTTCGCATTCGGAATGGATCCAGGAGCAGGACCTGGACTGATCTTCATCACGCTTCCAGCAGTCTTTGAGTTGATGCCATTCGGACAGTTCTTTGCTGTCTTGTTCTTCTTACTGATTTCTGTAGCGGCACTTACGTCTGCCATTTCGATTTTGGAAGTTCCGGTTGCGTACTTCATGCGGAAATTCGAATGGACCCGTAAAAAGGCAACATGGATTCTCGGAACGATCATTTTCTTATTCGGAATCCCTTCCTCCCTTTCATTGGGCGCATGGGGCGAATTCACGATCTTCGGTAAAGTATTCTTCGATGCCGTCGATTTCTTAGCTTCTTACATCCTCTTGCCATTAGGCGGTATGTTCATCGCTCTGTTTGCAGGATGGGCGCTTGGCAAGCAGAAATCGCTTGAAATCGGAGGATTTGGCGAAGGCAGCGTTTGGGGTAAACTTTGGATCTTCTCCTTACGTTTCGTCTCTCCAGTACTTATCGCGCTTGTGTTATTGTATTCAACAGGGGTCATTTGATTTGGGGACGGTTCTCCTGCTTCCTGACCGAAGCAGAAGAACCGTCTTTTTTTGTGCACCTTTTACGCGATGATGGTCGGCGCGCCAATGCTGAACCGTCTTTTTAATTTCATCTGGTGAAAGGTTTTCTGATCTTGCACGTTCAACCAGATCCAGGTATTTCTCATCTGAAGCAAATCGAAGCGCAATGACTTGCTTATGGGTAAGCTTTAGGTCTTCATAGATACATGTTGTTATAGATGGGTATCGCTCTGCGGAAACATATGCATTACTCATCTAATTTCATTTTTGGAAAAATAATGATTACATCTGTGCCTTTGCCTACTTCACTCATTATTTCCACTTTGCCTTTCATTTTTTTAATAATAGTGAATGAAACCATGGTCCCGAGACCTGTTCCCTTTTCTTTTGTTGAATAGTACGGTGTCCCAAGTCTCTGGATTTGCTGGGGTGACATTCCAACACCAGTATCTTTTATATACATAACAACATTATCATTTAGTTGTTTTGCCTTAATGTCTAAAATACCACCGCTTTGCATTGACTCGATGGCATTCTTGCCGATATTAATTAAAGCCTGACGAAATTTTTGTTTATCTCCAACGATGGATAATTCGCCATTTTCAGGGTACTCTGTGTTTATATGTATATTATTATAGTTGGCATAGGTTAAAAGGGCATTCGATATATGGCTGACTTCATCAATTACGTTGATCGTTTCAATGATTTCGTTATCTGGTTTTGCAAGTGAGAGATAATCAGAAATAATTAGATCTGCACGGTCCAATTCATCAAGACATATTTTTTGAAAATACTCCCTCTTTTCCTTATCTTGATCAGTGTCCCCCAATAATTGTATAAAACCTCTTACAGATGTTAACGGGTTTCGTACTTCATGGGCCACGGAAGCGGCCATTTCACTAACCATTCTTATTTTCTCACTTTTATAAACTTCATATTGCATATGAAAATATCTATTCAGAAATTCAATTAAGTAGACACAAGCACCAATAATAATCCCCTGTACTAGATAAGTTTGTATTGTATCTATAAAACTATTGAACATCAGATCAAACCGCTGAATATATGCAAGATATAGTGAAATTGTGATCAGTTTCATAAGCGAACATAACATGACTGCTACGATTATTTTTTGATAAATTCTTAAATTACCATAACTTCTAAGAGAATAGAGAACAATGAATAAACTAGGCAACACGGCCATGAGGTAAAGTAGATTGTCTGGATTCCCCAAAATAAACCGATATAAAACCAGAACACAATACAATGTGATCGCGACTGGTACCCCGCCATATAAAGACCCTATTATTACTGGAATAGACCGGAAATCATAGGTTACTCCGTTTACATCTATGGGAAGGGACATAACGAGGATTAAGATTAATGAAAAGAGAAAGCCTAGCATGATACGGTATAATACAATGTTGCTTTTAAATTTATGTACATACGGATAAAAAACTAAGGGAGATAAGATAAAGAAAATATTTAATATGAAATCTTTAAGATACTCAACCATTGAATGCCCCCACTTTTCAGATCGCATTTTCTTTCTGAGAAAAAATATTATCAATTGATATTTCGACAAATAGCTTTTCTATCCTTTAAAATACTCCACCTGTGTGGAGTGTAATTGACCATAATCAAATTTCCCTATCTCAGAAAGTAAAAAAGCAGATGAATTGGGGACGGTTCTCCTGCTTCCTGACCAAAACCACGGGGACGGTTCTCTAGCTTCCTGACCGAAGCAAAAGAACCGTTTTTTTTGTGCCCCTTATACGCGATGATGGTCGGCGCGCCAATTCTGAACCGCCTTTTTGATTTCATCTGGTGAAAGGTTTTCAGACAATGCACGTTCAACCAGATCCGGGTATTCATCATCTGAAGCAAATCGAAGCGCAATGACTTGCTTGTGGGAAAGCTTCGGGTCCAATAGATTCCCCGTCAACCGATAAAAGCGGAAGGTCTCCTCGTCCCGGATGATCCGATCCTGGAGTTTGAGTACATATAGTCTTAATTTGATGACAATAAGGATGACCGTGATGAGCATCGATAGGATGACAAGGCTGAGCAGCAGCTGACTCCCGATGTTTTGGATAATGAAGATGATCGATAAAATCAGCATGATGAGAGTGAGAAGTCCGATTCCTCTATGGTATAAGGGATCAATCATTCTATGATTCTTATAGTTTTGTTCGTTCAATATGCTAACCTCCTATTTTTTAATCTAGCTTGTACTTAAAAAGTATACCGTTGTTTTCGTTCTTTTAGAACTGAAGAAAAACAGTGTGGCCCCCCCTGATTCCATCATTACCTCTCAGCATCCGTTTGGTCCTATGTAACAATTAGGCGGTTTCAACATACAATAATTCAGGTGAATTGACCATATTTTTGCAAGAAGGTGTTTATTTGAGACAAAATCAAATGTGGCAATCGGTTTTGATGGAGTTAAGACGTAGTCTGTTTAGTGAAGAGATGGTTTGTTCCATGAGTACGCAGTTGTTCCATATTCCTGAAACGGAAAATTTGCAAGGTAATGCAGAAATGCATGAAAGTCTTGTTCCCGCCTCTTATCATCGAGTGACCGCGAGTGGTTCGGCACAACGATTAGCAAACGGGGAACAAGAGATATCCATCGTGCAAACCCTGGTAGGTTGCATACAAAATGCTGAACAACGAGATCGTAACGTACGGAACGGATTGAACGTCATGAGAGAGGCAGCTCCTAATTCTTACAAACCGTTTATCCAAAACATTCAACGGTGGCAAGATCAGGCTGAACAAAATCTACAAAATGCAAAACAAATGACTATGCAAATCATAGGTCCCAATATGGCACAAAAACAGTCTCCATAAGGAAAAAATGGTTCCCTATTCATCAAGGGAACCATTTATATTGGAAAACAACTGATTAGACAACCCCTATGTTAAAATAGAAGAATCGTTCTTTATGAAACTCACATCTTAGGCAGCATAGGAGTGTACGATTGATGAATAAAAAAGACATAGCGGGTCTCCGCAGACAATTAAAAGTGGATAATGATTTATTGAAGATCTCTGACATTTTTAACGTGTATATCATGAAAGAAACAACAGATATTTATCATCATCAAAGCCAGCCGTTCGAAATGCTGGATAAGGACCAGCAGGAGCTTTTCATTAATAACTTTAAGAAACTGCTGACAGGACAGTTAGATGAAAAGTTGTTTGAACTGAAATTCAAGCGAGAAGCAGACAGTCAGCTCATTTTACATAAAGGGTTACTGAGCAGCGAAGTCGAGGACTGGAAGGATCAAATGCTTCAAATGACTGAAAAAATGATCAAAGACCATCCGTATGAAAAAGATGTTGTCATCACCTTCATTAAAGCTGAATACTTGAAGCCAATGAAAAAACGTAATGAAGAAGCTGAGGAAAGTGAACGGGACGCGGTTTACTCCCACCCCTTCATCCTTTGCAGCATCAACAAAACACAGGAATCGAAAAAAGAGTTGGTGTTCGACTATGTCGAGAAGCAGTTCAAATACAACATCGATGTAGATTCAGTCATTGATCTTGCCACACCGATGACAGGATTTCTTTTCCCTTGCTTCTCCAACGGTGCATCCGACGTGAACCATGTTTTATACGCTTCTGAGAAAACGAATGAACCTGATCATAGATTCACAGAAGAAGTCCTGAACAGTGAACATACGATAACAGCGAAAGAGGATAAAGAAGTGTTTGAGGAAGTGATGAGGGATGTAATGGGCGACCAGCTTACCCCCTCTACCCTTGCGAACGTTTATCGAGAAATCAATACGATGGTCGAAGAAAACGAAGAAGATGAAGAACCGAAGCTCGATTACAAGAATGTGGAGCGTGTCTTGAACCAAAGCGGAGGTGAACAAGTCGATTCCGAAAAAGTAAAAGCCGCTTTCGAGAGAATCACCGAAAACGAATCCTATGAACTGAAAGCAAGCAGCGTCGTACCAAAATACAAATCAAAATCGATCAAAATCCAAACGAAGGTAGCGAATATCTCCATCAGCCCACAAGACCTCGAATACGTCAGGCAAGTCAATTACAAAGGGAAACGCTGTATCATGATCGAAATCGAAGAAGATGCAGAAATCGAAGGATTCAAGATGCTTCCTGAGGCTTTTGGGGAGTGAAGCATGGGTGAAGCAGGGAAGTATGGGGACGGTTCTCCTGCTTCGGAAGCACCAGAACCGTCCCTGCCAAACCATTTTGTGCTAAAGTAAATGTGTGACCACTTTTACCAGGATGAGGGATTTCATGTATAAAATAATGATGATTGAAGACGATGAAAAGATCAGACGGATTGTCGCTGATTCATTGAAAAAGTGGCAGTATGATGTGGTGGAAGTATCCCGATTTGACCAGGTGCTGACTGAATTTGAGCAGAAAGATCCCCACCTCGTTCTATTGGATATCAATCTTCCGGTTTTTGATGGATATTACTGGTGCCAGCAGATACGCTCCATTTCTAAAGTGCCGATCATCTTCCTTTCATCGAGAGATCAGAATATGGATATCATTATGGCGATCAATATGGGTGGAGATGATTTTATCCAGAAGCCATTTGATTTGGATATCCTATTAGCTAAGATCAATGCCCTTCTCCGTAGGAAATATGCCTATCAGGAAGACGAGAACATTCGATTCTACCATAGGGGTATGAGATTGAATGTTACCAATTCCACAATCGAATATAAAGGACAAACAACAGAATTGAGCAGGAATGAATTCATCCTTTTACAATTGATGATGCGGAATCTCGGAAAAATTGTTTCGCGCGAAGACTTGATGCAAGCACTATGGAATGAAGACCAATTCGTCGATGACAACACACTCACCGTGAACGTGAACCGGTTACGTAAGAAAATAGCTGCTCTTGGACTTGAAGCGTTCATTGTCACCCGTAAAGGAATGGGGTATTTGATCGAATGAACTTCTCACGCTATCTATCCTATGAAAAGCCTTATGTCTATCTATATCTAACTGGATTTCTGATCTCAGCTGCAGTATTCTTCACAGGCACCAATGGCAGTTTGGTCTGGGGAACATTCTTCTATGCCTTTACCTTGTCTTCGATTGTGTTGCTAGGATATTTATTATTTCGCTACCAGCAACATATACGTGTGATCCGTAGAATGAAAAGTGAGGATTATGAAAGCTTGTCCCTGGAAGGAGAATTCGCTAAAGCCCACATCGATGAGCTGAAAAAACAACATATACGGGATATGAATAGGATTCAAGACAAACAGAAGGAGCATTATGATTTCATCGTTTCCTGGTTCCATGAAATCAAAACGCCGATTTCGGTTCTTCGCCTATTACAGCAAACCGATATGGATGCCAATAGCTTAAGGGAAGAGATTGCGAAGATTGAAAATTACGTCGATCAAGCTCTTTATTACGCCAAGCTCGACAGCTTCAATCAGGATTACGATATCCAAAATTGTGACCTCATCCAGATTTCGAAAGAGAGCATCAAGGCTCATTCGAAAACCTTCTTTTCAAAAAAAGTACGAATGGATATAAAGGCAGATGCACTCAAGGTTCAAAGTGATCCTAAATGGCTGAAGTTCATCGTCAATCAGTTAGTGACGAATAGTCTGAAATATACTGAACATGGCGGGGAGATTGCCATATCAGCATTCGAATCCCCCAAAGAAAAACAGCTGCTGATCCGTGACAACGGGATTGGGATCAGCCAAAAAGATCTGCCTCGGATTTTCAATCGTGGCTTTACCGGAGAAACGGGACGGACGCATACGAAGTCCACCGGGATGGGTTTATATTTGGCCCAACAATTAGCGAACAAGCTCGGCCATCATATCACCTGTACATCTAAGGTCGGCGTATATACCCAATTCATTATTCACTTCCCGATCGATAGCGATCCGTATTTAGCATTACAAAAAACACATGAGGAGTAAAATACCCATCATGTGTTTTTTTCGTTGATGATTTTGTAGTAGATCGATGTTGATGATACGTAAAAGATGAAATACGTCAACACATACAATCCCATGACAGAAAATATGATCGTCGTTAAGGACGGTAAATCTTTTATCACCAGTATGACGGTGTAATATAAAAGATACCAGCTGTGTACCAACCCAAGTATAAGCGGCGGTAAAAAGACGAACAGTAATTGTTTCCGGATGATCTTTTTGATTTCTTTGTCGCCGACGCCGATTTTCCGTAATATTGCGTAGTGCTCCCGCTCTTCTGTAGCTTCGCGTAACTGCTTGAAGTAAATGACACTGCCTAAGGCAAATAATGCAATGACTGCAAAAAACGCGACAGAGAACAATAGTAAAGATGACGACTCAGTATCAATGGAATACATATCGATATAGGCTGAATAATAGGCTCCATCTTTTTCCGTGACGATATCGTAAATGTTTCGGGATACGTCATTGGATGTTTTCGGATCTTCGATTTTATAAATTTCAAATGAAGAAAGGGTATGATTTTCTTTTAAGTCCTCAAAAGCATTGTCTGAAATAACGAGTGCAGAAGGTTGAGGATCGGTATCTCCACTTGGACTCGTCGGGATGCTTAATAACGGGTATCGTATTTTTTCGACTACCCGGAATGTTTCATCTTCAAAAACGGTAATTTCAGGCAGAGGGCTTTTATATTTTGTCGGTTTATCTATTCCTCTCGATAGGACAATGGCTTCTGCCCCTTCTATATCTACTTTTTCACCAACTTCACGTAAATCGACTATTGCATTTAATTGCGACTCAGGGAAAAGGTAAAACTCCTCTGTGTAATATTCGGGATGGCTATAAAACGTTTTTCTGTTTGGGATTTCTTCTGTTCGAATTCCCGTGATTGTTTCATGATCGATAATGGGATGTGAGTCATTCATGATTTCTTCAATTTGTTTTTGCGTCTCAGCATCCTGGGTCGAAAAGGCAATATGGTTTGGAAATTCTTTTTTTACAACCTCACCTTTCACGGCGTAATCCACAGCGATAAATCCGACTGAAAAGATAACAATGGCACTGATCAGTGAATTGAAGGTAAAATTTATTGTATTTCCTTGAATCGAAAATCGAAGGGAAGAAATCCATAACATTTTGTTGCCATTGAAATAATTTTTACTCCGACTCATTTTTTGTAATATCCAACCGGTAAACTGGCGGAAAAATAAATACGTTCCGACAATCATCGCAATTGTTGTAGCAATCATTGTCTCTTTAAAATGGTCTTTCCAAATGTCTGTATCTCCGGCTATGGTAATCGTGTAGTAGGACGCAACAATCAAGATGATCGACAAGATCGCCAAAGGCATGGAAAATGTAAGCGGTTTTTCCATTTTTTCTTTTGCATGAAACAATTCGACTAATTGTACGCGACGGACGCTGAAATAACTTTGAACCGTAATAAAAACGATTAATAAAGCGAATAACACAACAGTCGAGACGATCGCTTCAATTGGAAAAGAAAAAGAAATCTCCTCATTGTAGTGCATCAAGTTCATTAAGACCATTCCGAAAAATTTCGAAAGCAATCCACCGATCAATATGCCGCAGGTTACAGAAATCGCGCTTAAAAATAGCGTTTCAAAAAAGACCATTGTGGCAACTTGTCTTTCTTTCATTCCGTAAAGTAAATACATGCCAAACTCTTTTTTGCGCTGCTTCATAAAAAATGAGTTTGCGTACATAATGAAGAACACGATAAACAAAAAAACGATAACCGAGGCAATGGAAATGACCGTTTTGTAGTTTTCTTTATTTTCAATTGCTGCAACAACATCATCGTTGAACATTAAACCTGAAAAGGTAAAGTAAATGACAACCCCAACAAGCATGGAAATGAAATATATGGTATACAAACGGAAGTTCCGTTTCATATTCCTCCATGATAAATCGATTAAATTCATCTTCGGTCGCCCCCTATGGTGCTTTGAACCGTCAGGATCCGGTCGAAGAATTCTTTTACCGATTGTTCTCCTTTAAACATTTCATTTACGATTTTCCCATCCTTGAGAAATATCACACGTTCGCAATAACTTGATGCATACGGATCGTGGGTAATCATGAGAACCGTGGTCCCAAATGCCTCATTGAGAAATTGAATTTGCTCTAACAATTGGGTAGCAGACCGGGAATCTAGTGCACCCGTCGGTTCATCGGCAAACACGATCCCTGGATTGGTGATGATCGCCCGTGCTGCTGCCGTCCGCTGCTTTTGACCGCCAGAAATTTCAGACGGATAATGCTCTAAAATCGAGTCAATATTCAACGCATCAATCAATTTCGATAACCGCTTCTCCATTTCTACAACAGGTGTTTTTTGTAACGAAAGTGGAAGCAGGATATTTTCTTTCACTGTTAATGTATCCAGTAGATTGTAATCTTGAAAAAGAAATCCCATTCGTTTTTGCCGGAATTCCCTCATGTCCTTCCTTTTCAAATCCAATAACGATTTCCCTTCGATCCAAACATCCCCGCCGTTAAAGGTGTCGATGGTTGAGAGGGTGTTCATCAATGTCGTTTTTCCTGATCCAGAAGGGCCCATGATCGCGGTGAATTCCCCCTGTTCAATTGTCAAATCGATATTTTTTAAGACTGGTGTTTTTCCGTAAGATTTCGATAAATTCTTTGTCTGTATAATGCTTGTCATTGTTTCAACCTCCTTCACCACCTTACTATACCGGCTACCTTACCCGCCATCCATCGAAGTAACAATATCTAAAGTGACATTTTTGTCATGTTGAAGGTTCATTTGCTTCCGAAGCATCAGAACCGTCCCCATTAAAAACGGCCCTCATGCTCAGGAAGCATGAGAACCGTCCCCACTAAAACAAGGCTTTTAATTTGTCCCAGAACCCTTTCTTTTCTTCGGGTTCTTTTTTCTTCGTTTCTTTTTCTCCTATTTCGATGCTTTCGGTTTTTATCACGAATTGGACTGAAGAGACTTTTTCATTCTTGGATGACACAAAGGATAATGGTTTGAAATCGGATTTATCATATTCCGAGATCATCTTATTGATTTCCTTTTGCATCTGATCCGGCAAGTCTTTCGTTTCCTGATGTAATTCTTCTGTTCCGTTATGAAGCTCACCAACGCCGTCTGCTAATTCGCCTGTACCACCTGTTAAGTCCACAATACCCGAATGCAGCTTGCCATACGAATTGGATAACTCTTTGACCCCTTTTGTATAACTCACTAATCCAGAATGGAATTCACCATACTTGGAGGACAGAGCAGCTAAGCCTTTTTGCAATTCACTCAGCCCGCTGAGATCCATCCTCTCAAGAGATGCAGACAGATCATCTGCGATTGAATTCAATTGCTTACTCATCTCTCGCACCGAACCGCTGACCTCAGTTAAAGTTGGCTCTACGGCTTCAAAGCCTCCTTTTACATTGGAATAGGTCCCTTTCACTTTTTGGGAGGCTTTATAGGAATCTACCAGTTTATCAACGACTTCTGGATCAGCACCGCTCGCATACAATTCAGCGATTTCTTCCTTGGTAACCTGTTCAGCAGGAATTTCCACAATTACCCCATCCAACGCATCATACGCCTTTGAGTAGTTCTCTTGTAAGGTTGTTAAACCATTCGCTGCTTTAGTAAGGCCATCTGCCAATTGTCGAAGACCGTCCGGTAATTGTTTCAGACCTGACAAGTCCATCTCACCGGTATCCGCTGGTAAGGCATGATTGATCTTCCCAAGTGCATCTCCAATCGAACGGGATGCCCCAACGAGTTTTGAAGAGGAACCACCCAACTCGTTCATTCCATTTTTATATTGAGCCGAACCGTCACGAAGGCTTCCTGCTCCGTTATTCAATTCGGCAACGCCATCATCCAGATCTGTAACACCGTCATTCAGCTTTCCGATCGCATCGGATAATTCCGACATGTCATCTGTCATGTTTTCCATTTTCGATGTATCGATTGGAAGAGTTGATGGGACAGCTGCGATTTCTACTCCCTGGAATTCGAAGTCCTTCACATCCGCCTCTACGCTGAGTTTTTCCTCTTTTCCAGGCATGACGGTAAACGTGATCTGCTTATTTTTCCCTGCATTTGCAATCATTCCGTCTGATGCTTCAATGTTCTGATACGTATTCGGAAGCTTCAATGAAACTTGCAGCAAATAGTTTTCATAGAATACCGGATCAACAGCCTTATTCACATTCGTATCGATGCTGATTTCGACATGGCCGTTTTCTCCTGCAAGCTCCGATGGGTCCACTTCACGTCCATCCAACTTATAAGAAACCTTCACATCCCACGGAATTTCTGTATCTTTATCCATGTTTCCTTGATAATAGAATTTACCTTCCGGAGCATCCATGCGGACGGTCTGCCCCTCTTGATCGAGTTCCGATAAATCAGTCAGATTCTTGACGCTGCTGTACTGCCCATGATCAAGGATTTCTCCAGCCCGCGCCACATCCAACGTATTTACAACATAGATGTTATCGAGTTCCCCATTGGCGGTTAACGTTGCATACACCACTTCTTCCTTCGAATTGACTTTGCCTTCCGTTTTTTCAGCTCCTGCCACAGCAGCTGTACTATTAAGAAATGAAGGCAAGACGATCAGGAACGAAAGCGCTACATACAGTACTTGTTTTTTTCTCATCATCATTTCTCCTCATAAAAGTTTGCTTTATAGGTCGTTTTTTTAATGACTTTATCGAATACCAACAGCATCGCAGGCAAGAACAGCACAACCATCACAAAGGCCAGCAACGCCCCTCTGCCCATTAATAGACCGATGGCTCCGACAATCGGATTGGAAGAGGTGATCCATAAAATGAAACCGACACTGGATAGAATCGCTGCAGAGATGGATATGGAGAAGGTCTTTTCATCCAACGTTTTTACGATGGCTTTTCGAGCAGGCATTTCTTTGCGATAGTGCTGGAAAGCCTCTGTGAAAAGAATTCCGTAATCCACCGTTGCTGCAAGCTGGACCGTACTGATGATCAGATAGCCGACAAACACGAGCGGCGTATCAGTAAAATATGGAATCGACAAGTTGATCCAGACGGAGGATTGGATCGTCAGGAGCAGGACCACTGGGATGGAAATCGATTTGAACGTGATCAGCAGCACGAGGGCAATTGTCACGACCGTCAACACGTTCACCACGATATTGTCCTTTGATACGGTACTTTTGATATCGTACAGCGTCACGCTTTCTCCCAGGGTGTGTGCCTGATCGCCATAATAATCGGCAGCCAAATGTTCAACCTTTTCAACAATCGAAAAAGGAATATCCCCCTCTGTCCCTTGATTCGTATTAATCACGATACGGCTGTAGTTTTTAGAGTAAAATTCATTCGTGACCGATTTATCCAAGTAATCAGGGGGGATTGCCTCGCCCACCTGATTCACATACGCAATCACACTTGTCACATAGTCGAGCCCTTCTAGATTTTCAACGAGCTCCTTCTCTTTCGCCATATCTCCTTTAGGTACGAGAAGGACGATCGGCGTCGTTTCCCCAAATGCTTCTTCTACCGCTACAGCGTCACTGCCAGCACGTGTATTTTCCGGCATTTCCCCAAAGCCATACGTAAAGGCTGTGTTGCTTTGAGCCAAAAAGGCAGGAACGAGGATGGCAAAAACGAGAAGCAAGCTTGGAACTTTCAGTTTGATCACTTTTTTTCCAAAACCGGTGAAGTCAGGAACGAAGCTCTTATGCTTTGTTTTATCCATCCATTTATAAAATAAGAGAGTTAACGCAGGTAAGAAGACCATGACACTGATGAAACTCAGGAGAATCCCCTTCACCAGGTTCAACCCAAGATCAGACCCAATTTCAAACTTCATGAATGTAAGGGCGATGAACCCGAAAAACGTTGTTGCGGCACTTGCCGTTATCGCTGGGAATGACTTTTTCATCGCAAGCTGCATCGCTTCTTCCGGACTGTCGGTCGTCTTCCGAAAATCAGAAAAGCTATGTAGCAGGAACACTGCATAATCGAGTGAAACGGCCAGCTGTAAAATCGGCGCAACCGATTGGGTGACAAAGGAAACCTCCCCTATGAAGATGTTGGTTCCTAAATTGATCAGGACTGAAACCCCAATCGCTGTCAGGAAAAACAATGGCTCTGCCCATGAAGTCGTCGAGATGACTAGAATCAGAATGATCATCGGAACCAATAAGAGCGCCGCGTTCATTGATTCCTGACCCGCCATCTTTTGGGAGCTTGCCGTATTGATGGCTTCCCCAGCAATCGCTCCATCTTCGCCAATCAGCTTATAGATGGCATCGGTTACTTTCACTTCATCCCCGGAGTTGACACTGATTGATAACAGGGCATTACCTTCTTTGTAGTAGTTTTCTACCGTCTCGTCGTCTGCCAGCTCTAAAGGGATTTTCAGATCGACGACATCATCCATCCAAATGACATCTGAAACACCGTCAATGGCTGAGAGTTGTTCTTTATATTGAAGCGCTTCCGGTATCGATACATCCCTCAACATGACTCTCGTATCCGGAACAGAACCGGAAAACTCCTCTTCCATGATCTCCATCGCCTGTGTTGATTCAGCATCTTCTGGCAAGTAATCTACCATATTGTAATTTACCGAAACAAAAAACTGCGCCACCGACGAGATGACCGCAATCAAAACAAATGCAATGACAACTGCTTTCTTATGTTTTATGATCCGTGCTGCTATATTTGACATTTTTGATCCTCTCTTGTGTCTTACTCATTTTCACTTTATCATTATATTAAACACAGTGTTGGTTATTCAACAGACAGTTGCGTTAATTTCGTTAGCTTCCCAACAGATAATCCTCTTTTGTTGGATAACTTCTTGAACTTTTTATGAAGGCACTGCTGTTAAGGTCTTTATTGATTTCAAGTGAAATTTACGACACTCCTGCGGGAAAAGCGAACCAGATGTGACCCCGCAGCGAGGAACTCGTGAGAAGGCTCACGAAAGTGGGTTAATGCAGAGAAGTGATGTCTAGCTCAGCGACCAGTCACTTGGATCACGTCAAGCTTCCTGCGGCGGCGACAGCCTCCTCGTCAGTTTTCCAGTGACCTGCGTACCTGACCGGGTCGCTTCCGCTTTTCGTTTGCCCGCGGAAAAAGGGAGTGAATTTCGCAGAAATCAACAATAAAAGCTTTATGAGAACGGTAGAAAGGATAGATAACGATTGACTGATAAATTGGATCGACGTAAAAAATATACACGGATGGTTTTGAAGGATAGTCTGATGGCATTATTGAAGAAAAAGCAGATTTCCAGTATTACGATCAAAGAACTTTGTGAGCTGGCGGACATCAACCGGTCTACATTCTATGCCCATTATTCAGATCAATACGACCTGCTTGATTCCATCGAAGAAGAGTTTACCGAGGATATGGTGGCGACGCTTAATGAATACAATTTTTCAAAAGAAGAAGAAGCCTACCAGATGACAGAAAAGCTCTTTGAGTATATTGCGGAAAAAAGCGACATATGCCAAACCCTTTTGAGTGAGAATAGCGATATCCACTTTCAGAAGAAAGGGATGATGATTACAAAGCAATTCATATTCAAAAACCTGATGATTGAAAATAAGCTTGACGAAGAAACCTTTGAATACTTCACCATCTTTTTTGTGAGTGGAAGCATTCATGTGATCAAGAAGTGGCTGGAAAATGGAATGAACAAAACACCCAAAGAAATGGCCGAGATTCTCAACAATTTCATCAACAAAGGCTTATCGGATTTACGATAGGACACTGAAAACCCCTGGTTACCGACTTAACGTGGTCACTTGTAGGTGCAAAATGCAAAAGCACAGGAAAAATACGAAGGGATGTGGGTAACGAAATGCCACTTTGTTTTTGACATTTCCATCCCTCCATTAATTTTTGTTAGATAGTTTCACGCCAACATCTTTTCACTTAATTCCAACCTTTTAGTTTAGTATACAATACCCTCCTAAGGTATATGATCATAAAAAAGGTTACTATAATTTAAGTCTTAAAAATGCTAGATGTTAATGTTCACTCATGATTCTTAAATGCTTTTCCATCATGGTAGTAAAGTTCAGAACCTAAATTATCATTTCTTTCTTCTTTCAATTGACGAATAAGTTCTTCACTTTTTTCTTTATTCATTTTCTTATACCAGGTTCCTTGAGGATATAGAACAGTAATTGGACCATGTTTGCATTGGCCATTACATAATGTTTTGGTTGTGTGAATCTCTTTTTGCAACTCTAATTTTTTTATTTCTTCTCTAATCGTCTCCGTGACTTCTTCTGCTCCATTCTTCGTGCATGTTGCCCCGTTGCAAATTAATAGATGTTTGCTAAATCCCTCTAAGTTCATAAAAATTCCCCCTGTTCTTCCTTTTTTATTTGACCTCTATAACAAATGGATAGCTGTTGACTTTGCCATCAAATTTAAATTCTCCCCACACTTTGTAGATCCCAGGTTTATCAAATGTTGTTTCAAATATTGTCTTTTCTTCTGATGCAGGGTGCACATGGACAAATTTCTCACCATTTTCATCCAAAATCACAACGTGGCCTAAAGCTCCCAAATAGGGTTCTGGAGTAATCCCTTTCGTATCAAAACGTAATGTAACATCTTTGTTTACTCCTAGCTCTGTCGTTGTTAATTCAACGGTCTTTTTATTGATTGTTTTTGTTAAGCTTGTATTAGGTTTCAGCGAATTATCTCCATGTATGCCATGACCTTTACCTACATTCAGTTCTGTCGGTTTCACCTCATAAGCAAGGTTTTTTGGTTTAATATCAATAAACACTTTATAAGAGTTTTCAGGTAGATTGAATTTCTGAGTATAAAGACCGTTCCCATTTTCCTCAGGATGTAAATGGTAGTAATTCTCCAGGTCTGCACTCACAATGATCAGATGCATGATTTTTTCGTGAGAGATCTCTAATTCAGGTGCATGTTGGTCTTTATCCTTTAAATTAATTGAAATTAAGCCATTTTCATAGTTTACGTTTGTGGCTACTTCGCTTTCCTCATGAGCTCCATGATCGGAATGCTCTGAATCAGCACTATCCTTTGTTTGACTAGCATGATCACCGGTATGTTCTTCCTTAACCGTTTCTGCGGAGTGGGTATCTTTGTGATCGTTATTCCCATTCACACTTGCATATACTGTATATCCACCAATGACTAACCCGAGATAAACAATGGCTGAAATCGCCCAGGTCAAAATCGTTTTTTGTTTCATAAAAACACTCCTCTTATTTTTTCAGATAGATTATCCTTTTAACTGAATCCTTTGTAATCTGAGTGCATTTAACACAACTGAAACGGAACTAAATGCCATTGCGACTCCCGCAAGCCATGGGGCCAGAAACCCTAGTGCTGCAATTGGAACGCCTAATGCATTATAAGCAAAGGCCCAAAATAGATTTTGCTTGATATTTCGAATGGTCATTTTACTCATAAAGATGGCATCAGCAATACTATTTAAGTCTCCTTTGATTAAGGTTATATCTGCAGCCTCCATTGCTACATCAGTACCCGTACCGATTGCCATGCCAATATCGGCAGTAGCTAACGCTGGCGCATCGTTAATACCGTCACCAACCATTGCCACTTTCTTTCCTACTTTTTGAAGCTTTTTCACTTCCTCTGCCTTTCCTTCTGGTAGAACTTCTGCTATCACTTGATCAATACCGACCTCATTTGCAATGGCTTGAGCTGTCTGCTTGTTATCTCCTGTAATCATCACAACCTCAAGACCCATCTTTTTTAACCTTTCAATCGCTTTTGGAGAGGTTTCTTTAATCGTATCTGCGACGGCAATCAATCCAGCAAAGTGATGATCAATTGCGACTAGCATTGCTGTCTTACCTTGCTTTTCTAAGTTTTCCATTTTAGGTAGTATGTCTCCAACGTTAATGTTGTTTTTCTCCATAAGCCGTCGTGTTCCGATAAGCAAGGATTTTCCTTCAACTTTCGATTCGATTCCAAAGCCAGGAATCGCTTCGAAATGTTCAGATGTTCCAAGTTCAATCCCTTTTTCTTTAATGCCCTCGACAATTGCTTCAGCTAACGGATGTTCAGAATTTCTTTCTGCAGCACCGACTAACTTTAAAAATTCTTTTTCTTCAAATCCGTTTGACAGAATAACATCTGTAAGTGTTGGTTTTCCATTTGTTACAGTTCCCGTTTTATCAAGGATGACTGTATCCAATCGATGAGTCGTTTCAAGATGCTCCCCGCCTTTAAACAAAATTCCATATTCAGCAGCTCGGCCTGACCCTGCCATAATGGAGGTGGGAGTGGCTAGGCCTAACGCACATGGACATGCGATAACTAATACGGCAATTAACTTTTCAAGGGCTACTGCAAACTCTCCGGGACTGACAACAAAGTACCAAACTAGAAATGTCACAATGGCTATTCCAACTACGATTGGGACAAAAATTCCTGAGATCACATCAGCTAAACGCTGGATTGGTGCTTTTGATCCTTGAGCTTCTTCGACTACTTTGATTATTTGAGCTAAGGCCGTATCTTTTCCTACCTTTGTTGCCTTTACCTTTATAAATCCGTTCTTATTTATGGTCGATCCTATGACTGCATCTCCAACTGTTTTATCAACAGGAATACTTTCACCTGTAATCATTGACTCATCAAGGGCAGACCTTCCTTCGAAGATCACTCCATCTACAGGTACCTTTTCACCTGGTTTCACATAGACGATATCACCAGCGATTACCTCTTCAATGGATACATTCAATTCTTGCCCGTCTCTTACTACTGTAGCCGTTTTCGCCTGTAAGCCCATAAGCTTCTTAATGGCTTCAGATGAACGACCCTTTGCTTTTGCTTCAAACAGTTTCCCTAATATAATAAGAGTGATTAATACAGCACTTGTTTCAAAATATAATTCGACCATATGTGAATCAGAGCCTATTGATATAATACTTAAGTAAATGCTATAGAAATAAGCTGCAGAGGTACCAAGGGCAACCAAAACATCCATGTTTGCACTTTTATTTCTTAATGCTTTATAAGCACCCACGTAAAATTGCCCCCCAACTATAAATTGAACTGGAGTCGCAAGCGCGAGTTGAACCCAAGGATTCATGAACATCTCAGGAAGCCAAATAAAAGAAGTAAATTGAAAATGACTGACCATCGCCCAAAGTAAAGGGATGGATAAAATCGCAGAGAAAATAAATTTCCCTTTTTGCTTTTCAATTTCTTTTTGTCTATGATCAACCTTTTCGCCTTGAGCTTCTTTCTTTTGTTCTAAACGATAGCCCAATTTTTTGATGGCTTCTATCATATCCGCAGCCGACACTTCATCAGGGTTATATTCTACAAGAGCAGATTCTAAAGCGAAGTTTACCGTTGCGGTTTGGACTCCACTTAACTTATTTAAACGTTTTTCAATTTTATTAGCACAAGCAGCACATGTCATGCCACTTATATCAAATTCAACTTTCTCACTCGTTACTTTGTATCCTAAAGATTGCACTTTTTCTTTAACTTGATGTACATTTGTTTTAAACGGATCAAATGTTACTTTTGATTTTTCTAATGCGAAATTTACATTCGCATCCTCTACTCCATCTATTTTTTTTAGACCTTTTTCGATTCTTACGGCACAAGCAGCACATGTCATACCAGCTATTTGAAGTGTTGTTTCTTTTTTATCACTCATAACCTTTCACTCCTATCACCATATACTCTAGTGGGGTATATATTTTTGCGAATAAAACGTGCTGTCGAGACAGCACGCTTTTTCAGTTCCTTAGTGACAGCTATGATCGTTAGGTGATTAACACACCCACCTCATAACCTTGATCTTCAATCAATTAACTTTATTATTAAATAAAGGGTACCCTGGTAAGGTATATAATTAAGTAAAAAAAAGATTGTTCTTTTATCAGCACATCTTTAATTTTTATTGGACATCATAACCTTGGTCATCGATTGTTTCTTTGATCTTATCAAGGGGAACTTCATTTGGATTAAATTCCACACGAACAGTTCCTGAATCTAAATTTACGTTAACAGCTGTAACTCCGGTTAATTCGCCTACACTGCCTTCAATTGATTGGATACAATGGCCACATGACATCCCTTGTACGTTTAGAGTTGTTTTTTCCATATCGCATAGTCTCCTTTTTTATTTTTTCATTAATTTTTGGATGGTTACCATTACCTCATCTAAAATCTCCGTGTCACCTTCTTGAATTTTCTCTAGAACACATGTCTTCATATGTCCGTCAAGCAAAATTCGAGCAACACTATTTAAAGCAGATTGAGTCGCAGATATTTGAGTAATGACATCATCACAATACGTATCTTTTTCAATTAATCCTTTTATTCCGCGAATTTGTCCTTCAATTCGATTTAATCTTGTTACTAAATTATTTTTCACATTATCTGAATGATGGCTTTTTCTTTCACCGTCTGATGAACAACATTGATCGGTTTCAACCATATGATCAAGATTTTCTAAATTAATCGACATTAAATCACCTCCTTAACGATATTGTACTATACCCCCATAAGGTATGCAAAGTAATTTTTTTAAAAATATTAAAAATAGGCATTTGACCATAAAAATTTTATCCACTTAACTGTCCATTGAAAATAAAGTTGTTGAATTTTGGTGACTTGAAGCCGCATTCTTCCGTTCAGAGATGCGGCTCTTTCAAAAATAGTTGTTGAATTTTCATAAAAGACTCCCATTACAGGTAAAATTCGTAATAAAAAAGTTGTTAAAAAACTACTCAGCAATCGCGCTGAATAAATTCGTCTTGATTGTAAAAGCTTATATTCGATATCCGACTGAACGGGCTAGTTGTGCCAACCCACCGAATAAAGCCCTTTGAAATAGGATAGGAGGTCCTGCTATATATCCATCTATACACTCCCATGCCATCCCTAACCATAATGGATTCCGAGGGACGCCTTTGGAATTTAATCGGTTTTGTTTGGTTAATTTGTGTATGAGCTTGAACATGTTCCAATGATTCCCTGGTGGTCGAATTTCATGGATTGCTATCAACTGATCTTCACTCTCATTCCAGAATTGATGCACCTGTTCGGGAAGAACCTTTATATGCTGGCCAGGTCCAAGAAGTTGTTCCGTGCCATCTACTATGAAGCGCATCATCCCTTCCTTAACCGTAAATGATTCCGTTAGAACTGGATGCCAATGTGGACCGTTCATTGCACCTCTTTTCATTACCAAATGTTCAACAATCAAGTACTCCCCTTGTTCATCTGTACCTTGATCTAGAAGTGTAATTGTCGTTCCGTCTGGATGAACGAGTACCTGTTCCATAGTTCTATTCAATAGAATCCACCCCTATTCAACTTCCATTATATCTCATAATTGAAATTAATGAACATTTATACAGAGGGGTTTGGTTATTCAATTATTTGGCCCTTTTGTGGATTAAATATAGGAACCTCTTATTCCAGAAAACTGCCAACTTCTTAAGTAAGAGAAAGGCGATTACCTTATGCAGCAATCGCCCCCTATAATATGATTCAACGTAAAGTGTTTCCAACCGTTCCTGTTACAGTGGAATACTCTTTAACAACAAAAGGAAAAGATTTTCAAAGTGTATTGATCGAAATGCGCAATTGGAGACAAAGATGGGAAAAGGAAAAATGATAAAAATCAAGCCAGCTATTCTAGTCATTAGAACAAACTGGCTTGATTTTATCTTCGAAACTTTTACAATAACAGAAATACGTATTATGGTATCAAACTCTTCCTAGAGTATTACTTGTTTGCACTTCTGAAATAATCCGTTACCCCCGACTGCCAGTGGCGTTTACCTTTTATACTGTTTCTTTCACTTTTCTCGTTTGTAAACGATAAACCTGGTAGAGGAGCAACGCGAATATGGATAAGATGGCTCCTGAAATGAATGGGAGACCGATCGCAATCGAAAATAACAAGCCGCCTAGAGGAGGTCCTGCAATCCGGCCGAATGAATCAAAAGACGAAAGTAAGCCAGTAACGCTCCCATACCCTGTGTCCGAGCGTTTGGTAAGAAGGGCAGAGATCGCCGGTCGGATCACGCCATTCCCCAATCCGAAAACCGTCAGGAAGAGAGTCGTTGTCCAGAAATCACGTGAAAACAAGATAAGGACGAATCCAATCGCCGATACAGTAATGCCTACCCGGATGACCGCACCTTCACCGAACCTCTTTGTCATCGGGCCGACCAATCCTCCTTGCACAATAGCACTGCCCAGCCCCATGATCATGAAGATATAACCAAGTTGGACCGTGGTTATTCCTGCCTTATCAGCTGCGAAATAGGCGAAAGTCGCTTCAAGACCAGCCAGCGATAAAGTGACGATCAATTGTAAAATGAACAGAATGGAGAGTGGTCCTTCAAATGCTTTCCAGACCGAATCCCTCTTTCTCGAAAACTCATTTCTTTTCTCTGCAGGGAGTGACTCTTTCACTAATATAAGCACCAAAATCAATGTAATGATCGACGAAATTCCTGCCACATAAAAGGGCATTGAAAGACTTGTTTTTGAAAATACACCGCCGATCGCGGGTCCGAAAATGAAACCGAGCCCGGTGGCAGCTCCGATGATCCCCATCCCTTTACCACGGTTTTCTGGGGTTGTGATATCTGCTGCATAAGCCATGGTCGTCGGCATGTTAGCCGATGATAAAAATCCACCGATAATCCGGGCGGCAAATAAAACCCATAGCGAATCTGCCATAGCCATGATGAAAAATGAAATCGCTAATCCTGCTACTCCTAACATCATGACCGGCTTCCGGCCGATACGATCAGAAATACGCCCCCACATCGGAGCGAAGAGTAGCTGCATGATCGAATAAACCGCCATCAATAGACCTAGTTCAAACGGACTTCCTCCCACCTCTTCAGCGAGGAATGGCAAGACCGGAATGATGATGCCGAATCCGACCATGACCATGAACATGACAAGAAAAAGTATTGGTAACGCCTTTTTTGACTCCATTATGTATTCCCCTCATATTGAATAAAATTTATCTTTATGACTTGGTTGTACTTATTGTTTATAAAATGTTTCGATTCTTGTATCAAGACAACCATTACCTGACTAATTGTCAAGTTATAATTATACTATTGTCATTTACTTAATCCAATTAATTTTGAATCTAGTTGCACTAAAAAA
This sequence comes from Alkalihalobacillus sp. TS-13, assembly GCF_019720915.1. Taxonomy (GTDB): domain Bacteria; phylum Bacillota; class Bacilli; order Bacillales; family Fictibacillaceae; genus Pseudalkalibacillus. The sequence goes on along the minus strand of NZ_JAHKSI010000003.1, from coordinate 74,297 downwards.
TAAACACGGCTTTCATAATGAGAGTCGTGTTTATTAGTCATATATTGAGCCGGGTAAACTTTTGGTACTTGTTTGCCCTGAATGGAATCCTTTTCTTGGATACCTCTAGGACAATTATCCTTCAACTTTCCAAGCATCCAATACGTTCCCATTTTGATGTACAATATATTCTTCAAACTGATTTGCTACTGTACACGCATGGTTTGGAATAATTCTTACCTTATCATTCAATTTTAAGGAACTCTTCTGTGTGGATGTACCAATTCCATGTTCTTCTGATAACCGTTCCAGCGTAATTTCTGGATGGCCGATCATGTGGCCGAATCCTTTCACGGTATTATTTCCGTGTGCTCCTTTATCCAAACAAAGCGTTTTGCTTCCTGTATCAAATACAATCCGATCTTGATAAACACCAACTACAGAAGCCAATACCGTCAATGCACAGTTTTCAATATCGGCAACACCTAATCCTACTTGAATTGCATCGAAAAACACAGCGTTTCCGGGCCTGATTTCGGTGATCCCGGGTACCTTTCCTGCAATTTTATAGGTCGGAGTGGAACCGACACTTCTTACTGGTATCGGAATCCCAGCTTTTTCACATTCCTCAGCGCTTTCTACGACTGCCCATCCTTCCTGAACTCCAATTTGTTCAATTTCTGAATAGGTTGAAGCAGCATAGGAATGTCCGGCATGGGTCAAAATACCGCCCAACCTGATCTTGGAATGCGATAAAACTTCCTTCGCTAATACCAGAGCGTCCTTTCCTGGTTCAACCCCACATCGGTTTAGCCCGGAATTCACTTTGATCCATACTTCCATTGAAAATGGTGTATGATCAAGTTCCTTTTGCAAATAAGCTAACTGCTCCGTGCTATCTACTGATACTTTCAGTTTAACACCTTGTTGTAAAAGCTTTATCATTCTACCAATCTTGTTCGGACTGGAAATGGGATAGGCGATCAATATGTCATCTACTCCACCAGCAGCCATTACTTCTGCTTCAACAATCGTAGCGGTCGTTATGCCGACAGCTCCCGCTTGAAGCTGCAGCTTTGCGATTTCAATGGATTTATGTGTCTTTATATGCGGGCGATAAGAAAGGTTATGTTCCTCTGAAAAGTTTGCGATTTCATTAATATTTTTTTTAAGCTTTGGGTAATCCAGCAGCAATGTCGGCGTGTCTAAACTCGTTACCATCGTCATATTTTAGGCGTCTCCTACTTTGTTTATGACATCGACTGTTAAGTAGAGTTCCAGAAGGTCTTTTGCATAATCCGGGAAGAACTGACCTGTTTCATAATACGTTAAATCAAGCACTTCTTGGACTGTTCGTTTCCCATCCATCCAATATAAAATAAAGTCAGCATAGCCAAGCGGAATGTTTGGTTCCACCTCTTTTAACCAATGATATCTTTCCTCTATAGACAGGACACCTATTTCATCAACCAGGCGGACTGGAGCCTTATAATTTCGCTTATAAATCGCGTTCATTCCCTCCTGGACTTTATTCTCCTCGGTTTCCTTTGAGAATTGCCGCTCTCCTATTACAAAAAGAATATCAGCTTGCTTTGTAATCAGATTTTTCAGCTGTTCAATTTGCTCTTGCAGATTGTTGAAGTTGCGAAGTTTGGCATAGAAGTCGAGCTGGGATAAGGAGTCCTCTTCATATTTAACATAAAAAGAGAAGGCATCACGAAATTCCTTATTGGTTAAGTTAGATTTCGTCAACGACTCTTTTGCGTTATTCAAATGTGAGCCGATCTTCCCCATATGCTGCAAGGTGTACGAAATCCACTCTTCCTCTTCTCCATTTGCTAAACCGTAACTATATAGAGCGGTTACTGTACCGATCAGTTTCATCATGTTCTCATCCAGGTTTTTAGTAGAGTCCGATGTCGTATGATAATGCCTATCTGGCCATTGAATAAGCATCGGACACGGAATCCCGATTGTGGGGTCCGAAATGATAGAATGATCACTTCCGCCAGAAAAACGGGTTTTGACATGATGCTCCGTACTATAATCCGTAGTGCCGGTAAAATTAGTGGTGTTATTTGACGTATCTTCTACCAATTTGTAGGCGAACCTATCCAGAAAAGTCGGCACAGCCATTGGCGGTTGTTCAACACATAATGGACCTCCGCCCTTCGTTTGATTGGCTCCCACCATATCCAGGTTCAACGCTGCGATTGTATTCGGAATCCGCTCTTTGTTCAGATGAAAATAGGCAGCCGTTCCGGTCATTTCCGGCATCATCAAGAATCTGATCCCAAGCTCTGGCTGTGACAATATATCTTCCTTTATCAACCGTGTCAATGTCCGCATCACTTCCATTAATGTACCAGGTCCCGATGCGTTATCTTGTCCTCCTGGATACGGATGGCACAAGTGGCTTACTAGTAAAATCTCCTGCTCTTTTTTACCAGGAATGAAGTATTCAATGCTTTCAAATTGCCCGTCTTCCAGTTCAGCTTCCACTTTTGCCTTCACTCGGACCGTTTGCTTTTCTGCTAGATGCCTAAGTTCTTCCCCGATCCTGGGAGATACGACAAAACCGAACGACTTCATCTCCTTTTCACGATGCCACCAATAGGATGTGTATTGTCGTGTATCCGGTAAATCCCAACGTGTTCGGATCGGTTGGAATTCAGCAAGATTATCAAAAATCAGTCCTGCACATTTATATTTTTCTACCGCCAATGCATGAATGATAAACTGGTTTCCTCTTACAAGCACAATCTTGCCTTCCAAGTCCAGCCCCTCATAACTGCTCTCTTGCTCTGCATTTTCTATAACAACCAGTTCAGCCTCTAATCCTTCTTCTGGTGTTGAAATGCTCCTTTGTACAACTGAAATTTCTTCCTCCTCGAATCTGGCAATCCTTTTACGTTGCGGCGTTTCGATCCAGAGCTCTGCACGTTCACACTTCCATTCTTTAAACGAAAAATGTGATAAAAACCGCTCGCCAAACCTGGCTGGATACGATACCAGTTCAGCATCCACACCATCACGTTGTAATAATCTCATAACTTCATCGGCCGCTTCCCGATACCCTGGAGAGGCTTGAATGCGGTGATATTGCGCAATCCGATCTGCGTACCGAAAAGCCTGTCTTCCTGATATTTCTTCTTCAATGATCTTCTTTATATTTTCGAACATCCAATCCCTCCAAATCATTTCTCTTTTCTTATTCGATTTTTCAAAGTCAAACCCTTCTTGAATTGCCGGTTCTTGTCACAAGCTGAAGTTAAGGATAAACAGACAGATCTTCAGTCCAAGAAAAAGTATTTAGGGAAAGGAGCCCTACCCTTTCAAACCTATGTAAATCCGTTTCTACTATTTTTGCTGTTATATTAATTTTTTGAAAATTCATTCATCTTGCTTTCATATTCTATCATTTCTTATTATAATTATAATGTAAGAGCGATTATAATTTTTGTTTCACACATAAAAGAAAGGAGCATGCTTAATGGACAAGAACGAAATGCATGACAGCAAAGCTGGTGCTGGCCAGTGCCCTTTTACGGGTGCAAAATCGAAGGAAGAAAGTGCCGTCACGACGACCAAAGTCGGGACAACCAATAAGGACTGGTGGCCGAACCAGCTGAACCTGAACATTCTTCGTCAGCATGACACGAAGACGAATCCGATGGGTGAAGACTTTGATTATGCTGAAGAGTTCCAAAAGCTGGATTACGATGCTCTGAAGCAGGACCTTCATGACTTGATGACAGACAGCCAGGACTGGTGGCCTGCAGACTATGGACACTATGGACCCCTCTTTATCCGCATGTCCTGGCACGCAGCCGGTACATACCGTACTGGTGACGGACGCGGAGGCGGGAGCACGGGTCAACAACGTTTTGCACCGCTGAACAGCTGGCCGGATAACGCGAACCTTGATAAAGCGCGCCGCTTGCTTTGGCCGATCAAACAAAAATACGGGAACAAGATTTCATGGGCAGACTTGCTTGTCCTATCCGGTAATGTCGCGCTTGAATCGATGGGCTTGAAGACGTTCGGTTTCGGTGGTGGACGTGAAGACGTCTGGCATCCAGAAGAAGATGTCTACTGGGGTAATGAGACAGAATGGCTCGGTGACAACCGGTACTCAGGCGACCGCGAGCTGGAAAATCCGCTTGCTGCCGTTCAGATGGGTCTCATCTATGTCAACCCTGAAGGTCCAAACGGAAACCCGGATCCAGTTGCAAGTGGACGCGACATCCGTGAAACGTTTGCCCGTATGGGAATGAACGATGAGGAGACCGTTGCGCTCATAGCCGGTGGCCACACATTCGGTAAAGCACACGGCGCAGGTGATGCTGAAGCACATGTCGGCGCAGCACCAGAAGCTGCGGATATCGAAGACCAGGGCTTAGGTTGGAAGAGCACCCACGGAAGCGGTATAGGTCGTGATACGATCACGAGCGGTGTCGAAGGTGCATGGACGGCGAACCCGACAAAATGGGATAACGGTTACTATGACCTTTTGTTCGGCTATGAATGGGAATTGACGAAGAGTCCTGCAGGGGCAAATCAGTGGAAACCAGTTAACCCGAAAGAAGAAGATCTCGCACCAGATGCCGAAGATCCATCTGTAAAAGTTCCGACGTTCATGACGACAGCCGATATGTCGTTGCGTATGTTCCCTGATTATGAGAAGATCTCACGTCGTTTCCATCAGAACCCGGATGAATTCGCAGATGTTTTCGCACGTGCTTGGTTCAAGCTGCTTCATCGTGACATGGGTCCAAAATCAAGATACCTTGGCCCTGAAGTACCAAAAGAAGATCTGATCTGGCAGGACCCGATTCCAGCTGTCGATTATGAATTGACAGATGCTGAAGTCGCAGACTTGAAAGCGAAAATCCTGTCTTCTGGCCTATCTGTCAGTGAGCTAGTGAAAACCGCATGGGCTTCTGCAAGCACATATCGGGGATCAGACATGCGCGGTGGTGCAAATGGTGCACGCGTCCGCCTTGCCCCTCAGAAAGATTGGGAAGTGAACGAGCCTGAGCACCTTGCAAAAGTACTTTCCGTCTATGAAGACATTCAAAAACAGCTTGATAAAAAAGTGAGCCTTGCTGATTTGATTGTTCTTGGGGGAAGTGCAGCAATCGAAAAAGCCGCTAAAGATGCAGGTGTTGACGTGACCGTTCCATTTGCACCTGGACGCGGTGATGCAACTGAAGAGAAGACAGATGCAGAAAGTTTTGATGTATTAGAGCCGATGGCAGATGGTTTCCGAAACTATGAGAAAAAGGAATACACGTTGAGCCCAGAGGAACTGTTAGTGGACAAATCTCAGCTGCTAGGTCTTACTCCACCGGAAATGACGGTGTTGATCGGTGGTATGCGTGTACTTGGTACAAACTACAAAGGCACAGATCACGGCGTATTCACAGACCGTGTCGGCACACTCACAAACGACTTCTTCGTGAACCTGCTTGACATGAATATCGAATGGAAGCCAGCAGGGTACAACCATTACGAAGGACGCGATCGTAAAACAGGCGAAGTCAAACGCACAGCAACACGCGTCGACCTCGTATTCGGATCAAACTCTGAACTGCGTGCTCTGGCAGAAGTCTATGCACAAGACGACAACAAAGAAAAATTCGTACACGACTTCGTAGCCGCATGGGTGAAAGTGATGAATGCAGATCGGTTTGATCTTAAAGCTAAGAAGTCTTCAACGATGTATGCGTAATGCGTAATTAAAAGATGAAAAGCACCTTATCATACTGCGTAAGTGGCATGAGTTAAGGTGCTTTTTCTAGTTTACAAATTTTATTTTTTTACCTGATTTTATTACTTACCTAATAAATCATTCCAAACTCTATTTATTTGATTATCATTTGCATTTTTTATTCTCTTTTCTAGCACTTTCAGACTAATACTTATTCTTTTTCTGTCGGGACTATTTCTTGCTCCTAAATAATCATCTACATGGATAGATTGTCCTGTACTATCTTTCACCGATTCAAGTACCGCATTCTTAGAAAATCTTACAAAGTATTCAACCATTCCTTTAAAAGTACGAGGTGTGCTATCCGAATTTTTAAAAGCATTAATAGCTAAAGATTCTATATGATAGCCTGATAATTGTTTGCTCTTAGGGGCTGATGAATTAATACTTTTAAACAATTTTATTAGAGGTACCACTCTATTTCCATTTTCACGATTTACCTTTGTTAGTTTTTCAGCGAACTTATGTGGCTTAATTACATTACTCCATTTATCAGAACCTATCGAAGGAATTTTATAGCCAGTTTGTGTTTTTAAACTAGGCAGAAGTTGAATTTCATTACCATTAGAGTATTTAACGGTAACCGCCAATTTCCCAATACTAACTTCAGTGTTGGGTAGACGTTTACTAATCTTTTCGGCAAAGATAGAGAGTAGTTCTTGAGGACTTTTGTCTTGATAGCTACTATTATTAATTTGTACTAGCATGTCAATATCACTTAGGCCATTTACGTAAGTATGTTTATTTAATGAGCCACCAAATCTCATCTCAATAGAATTTTCAATATCTTTTTCAAGAGCACCTTTTAATGTTTCAAGGTGTTTATTAATTTGCTCAGTGTCTCTACTATTAATCTGTTTAAATAGGGACTCAAGAAACTTGTTCACCTCTCTATCATAAGCGTCCTGTTTTTCCCTTTCATCTTTGGTTTTTTGTAATTCGCTTAGAGGAATTCTTGGAGTACCACTTCCTCTACTGCCTCCCATAGTAATCATTCTCCTTTCTTTATCATATTTGATAATTTTCGAATTTGTAACAAAGTATTTTCATCTAAGTTTAAAGAATCCCAATTATTACTGGAAGTAAATTCTATTAACCTTTCTTTCAAGTCACATAAGATTCGTAAGTTTTCTAATATAGCTAATGCCTTCACTTCATCGTCTTCAAAAGACCAAAGTTCATTACTGATTGAATAACTGTTAAAGTAGGTTGGATAATCATTATTAAAGGCAAATCTTAACCAAGATAATCCGTCAAATATATCTGCTCCACTGAGGAAATAAACAATAATATTTAGAGGATCTATACATCCAAAGATATGTATAGGTATTTCTAAATTTTTATTTTCCAAAGATTTTCTTACTCTATATATATTTTTACATCTTTCTAATAAAGAAAACCCCAGCTCTTTCTCGGTAAACCCAACCACAGAAAAATTGCTTATCAAATCTATATTCTGACAATATTCATCTATATTTATTAACGGGTAACTAGAAGAAGGCTTGCATAAGAAATCAGAAGCAAAGTCAGGGTATTGTGCAAAGGTTTCATTGGCAAGTTCTAATTGTCTACTTAAAGGCATTGTTTCTGTACTATCAAAATTTACAATTAGAATGTTAGTAAGAGACTCAATCTTTTCTAATAGACTGTGATGTAATTCTCTATTCCAAGTCTCCGAAATGTGTCTATCCCTATAAATTGTAGATAAATCATGTTCTTTATCTCTTTCGTATCCACCACTATCAATCAATAGCATGTCAGTTTCATATATACTATCAATATTTATGTTTTTATAGTGCAGATCATAAGCACTTACCAATGATACATCCGTTAGATATTCTTTTAGATTGTTATATAAGTCGCCTACTTCTGGGAAGCCTTTGCTTGAAAATGATGGAACCAAAATTGGTGTCTCTTCCTCAATTCCTTTTATCTTTCTCTGCTTACAATGAGTAAAGTCCATTCAGTAAACTCCTATCTTTGCATGAGGGGCAACTCCCGCAAGCTATTTTATTCTTGATCTCACAACTATATGTAAGGTTTACAGGTACTTCTTTTTCTAAACAATAATTAAAGATTTGTTTTTTATCATGTAATATAAATGGTGCTTCAATTGTTACAGTTCCATGAAAGTATCCATCGATTAATTTTTGACAGTCCCTAATAAACTTTTTACTACAGTCATAGTAAGGAGTGCCATTATGAATACCTAATGCAATCCTTGAAACATCTTTTTGAAACAAGTTGGCAGCCATCAGTATAAACAGAGCATTTCTAGAAATGTATTCTCCATCTATATTAGAAAATTCAAATCCTACATTTATAAATTTTGTGTCGATTTTATAGTAATTACTTACTTTTTCTACTGCCTCTCTCTCACTATCTTGACTTTTTTGACCATATTGAAAATGGACACATTTAACACAACAATTTTTTGATAAAAAATATGGTATTAATGCAGTGGAATCGATACCACCACTTAATAGAATTACAGTTGAATTATCACCTAATTCTTCCATAAACTTATCACCTAATTTTTTTTATTTGCATTCTTTTCAAAAAGGTAATTTATTGATTTTTTTATAATATAAAATATATTCACTATAAATAACGGAACAAAAGGCTCACTATCTAGCGTTTCACTTAAATACTTCTTCCTTTTTAACTTTTGTTTAGACCTTAAAAATGTCTTATCTGGTATCAATGGAGAATTTTCATTAATTAAGGTGTATTGAGTTGTAAGCTTATCAACATCCTCTTGACTCACCTTCTCTTTTTTTTCTGCAGTATCAGCTAACCTAATAAATGTTGTTAATTGTTTAACCGCACTCTCGTGAGAAGCCGCTTTTTTATTTAAGTTTAAAAACTCCTCAAATACTGTTAATAAGAATACAAAGGACGCAGTTAAACCGACTGATAAATCATACATATCACTAGATAAATCCTTTAGTAAGACTAAAAAATCGTTATAATCTGCAAATGTAAGGATTGCAACAATTGATGCACTTATCAATGTTAGGCCATGCAGTATATTACTTGCACTTTGATATTTCTTAAACAAGAGTCCATGAGCACTTCTACCAACTTCGGATTTTTTTCTTAGCTTTTTTATTTGCTCTTTAGGATTAGTTTCTACCATAAAAATCTCCCATTTTCTTCAATAGTTAAATTATACCATATTTCATATCTTTTTTAGCTAAAGTATTTACAATATTATTTTCTTTAAAAAAGAGGGGAGTGGCTTCTATTCGTTTAAATTTTGGGTTACAGGTAAAAGATCAACTTATGGCGTAGGAGGGAATTACCTCTCAGAACATTTATATTTTTTTAATAGAGTTAAAAAAGATGGCTCTCTGAAAATCCATTATAAATTTTCAGAAAGCCAACACTAAATTTTATTTATCTGTACTACACATTCCACATGCGTCGTATGTGGAAACATGTCGACGGGTTGGATTTGTTCAGTTCTATACCCACCTAGCTCCAAGATAGCAAGATCCCGGGCCAGGGTTGCTGGGTTGCAGGATACGTAGACGACCTTGTTCGGTTTCATGTCGAGGATCGTGTTGAGTAGTGTTTCGTCGCAGCCTTTCCGCGGTGGATCGACGACGAGGGTATCGGCTTTGATCCCTTTTTTATACCAGGCTGGGATGACGGTTTCCGCTTCCCCTACTTCAAACTCCACGTTCGTCATTCCGTTCAGTTCTGCATTCCGTTTTGCATCTTCTATCGCTTCGGGAACGATTTCGACGCCGTACACTTTGTTCGCTTTTTGTGCGAGGAACAGCGAGATTGTACCGATGCCGCAGTAGGCGTCAATCACCGTTTCGTTTCCTTCCAATTGAGCGTACTCAAGCGCCTTGTCATAGAGCACTTTCGTTTGTGTCGGGTTCACTTGATAGAAGGAACGGGCTGAAATCGCGAATTGGATGTCGCCAATCGTGTCATAAATGTACTCATCGCCCCAGAGGACGCGCGTTTGATCACCGAAGATCACATTCGTCTTTTTCGGATTGACGTTTTGGACGATCGATTTCACATTTGGAATCTGATCGACGATGTCAGCGACGATGTTCTTTTTGTTCGGCAGTTCTTTGCCTTTCGTGACCAGTACGACCATGATCTGACCGGTGTTTTGACCGTACTTCGCGACGACATGACGGAGCGTTCCTTTATGGCTGCGTTCGTCATAAGCCCTGATGCCATAGTTGTTCGCAATCTCTTTTACCGTCTGGACGACAAGGTCATTCGCTTCCTGCTGGATCAGACATTCTTTCATATCGATGATCCGATGGCTTCCTTTTTGATAGAAACCTGTGATCAGTCCACCTTCTTCCTCACCGACGGGGACTTGTGCTTTGTTTCGGTAGCGCCACGGGTCGTCCATTCCTAGCACAGGCAGTACGTTGACGTCCTTCAGCTTGCCAATCCGTTCCATGACGTCCTGCACTTGTTTCCGCTTGTATTCGAGCTGGCCTTCATACGTCAGGTGCTGCAGCTGACAGCCGCCACATTGGTTGTAGATCGGGCATGGAGGCGCGGTACGATGTTCACTTTCTTTCGTCACTTCCAACAGTTTTCCGAATCCGAATCCTTTCTTCGTCTTAATTACTTTGACCTTCGCTTCTTCACCAGGAAGGCCTCTTGGAACAAAAAGCGTGTAGCCGTCGACTTTTGCGACACCCGCACCATCATGGGACAGGTCTTCGAATGTGACGTCGATGATATCGTTTTTTTGAACTGGTAAGGCTTGTTTTGCCATCTAATTTTCCTTCTTCCGCTCGTAAAATTCTTATCTGATTGTAGCACATCCGGAAGACGAATAACAAAAACATAAAGAAAAGCAAAGAGGCCGTCAGTACCCCCTTGCTTAACAGTTATTTCTACATATAGTCAGCCATCATCTTTTTCATATTTACGGCTGTTTCCTTCGGTTGCTCTGAACCGGTGATTGCACTGCCGGCGATGATAATATCCGGCCTTTCTTGAAGGATCGACGGCAGGGAATCCAGATTCACACCACCTGCCACGGCTACTTCAAAATCGAATTCCTTGATCAATGAAAACAACTCGGTATCAAAGGCACCCTCTGTCTGCTTGTCTTTGCCGATGTGGAGGCTTACGAGACGGACACCGAGCTTTTCTAGTGCCGCAACCTTTTCCTTTTCATGTACCTCCAACAAATCGATCATGATCTGCTTTTCTGTTTCATGTGCGATTCTCAAAGTGTCCGTGATCGTCTGCCCAGCTGAGAATGCCATGACCGTCGCGATGTCTGCGCCCGCTTCAAACACTTGAAGTGCTTCGTGCCTGCCCGCATCACAGGTCTTCATATCCGCAAGAATCACATGATCCGGGTAGCGGTTCCTCATCTCCCGTACGATCGCCATTCCATACTCTTTGATGACACCTGTTCCGACCTCTATGATATCAATGCTCTCCTTCGTTTCTTCAACGATCCGAAAGCACTCGTCCTTCGTCAACCTGTCCAATGCCAATTGCAGTTTCATCATAAAACCTCACTTTATTGTTCAATTTCACCATGTTTCTCTGTTACACCTTAAACGTATGGCTTGATTGTCGTTTATCGTTCATCCATTAAAACATTCCAGGATTCAACATCTTAGGGATGAAGAATGCGATATCCGGGAAAAACGCGATGAACAGCAATACGACCAGGATGATCGCAATATATGGAATGACGGCGACAAACGACCGTTCAATGGACATATCGCCAATCTTTGCTGCGAGTAGAAGGCACAAGCCATAAGGCGGCGTGATCAGACCGACGGCTAATGTGATGACGACGATCAGCCCAAGGTGGACCGGGTCGATTCCAAACTCGAGCGCTGTCGGCAGGATGACCGGCACGAACAAGATCATCGCTGGAATCGCATCCATGAACGTTCCGACAAACAGGAAGAATGCGATGATGATGAGGATGAACAACCATTCTGCTCCGATATTGTTCGTAAAGAATTCCTGTGCCATCGTTCCTAGGCGGTAATAACTCAACAGCTCTCCCAATGCACTCGCAGCAGCCAATGCAAACAGGGATAAGGAGCTTAATGCTAACGTCTCCATCAAAATCTTCGGCAAGTCTTTCAGTTTCAATGTTTTATAGTAAAACATACAGACGAGCAGTGTATATAAGGATGCAATTGCTGCAGCCTCTGTCGCTGTGAAGAATCCTGAGATGATCCCGCCGATGATGATGACTGGTGTCAATAATGCCGGAAAAGCTTCAGCGAACATCCGGAAAAATTGCTTGAATTCGACCCGTGCCGCTTTCGGATAATTTCGTTTGACGGCAATGAAGTACATCATGATCATCATGGCCAGCCCGATCAGGATCCCTGGAACGATACCACCGAGAAATAATGCACCGATAGACGCATTGGTCAGACCAGCGAAGATAATCATCGGGATGCTTGGTGGGATGACGACACCTATCGTTGACGAGGCGGATGTGACACCTACGGCCGTTTCTTTTTCATATCCTTTATTCCTCATGCTCGGGATCAGAATTTTCCCGACACCAGCCGTATCAGCCTGTGATGCTCCGGAAACACCGGCAAACATCATTGATACGAGGATATTCGCGTGTGCCAGCCCGCCACGGATTGGCCCGACGATGGCGAGCGCAAGATTGATCAACTTCTCGGATATTTTACCTGAGTTCATCAAATTGGCTGCAAGGATGAATAATGGAATAGCCAACAGGACAAACGAATCGAGGCCATTGACCATTTTCATCGAAACCGTGGCTTCAGGTGTGTAAGGAATGCCGGAAATCCCGACTAATGCAACAATACCGATGACGAATGCAATCGGAACCCCGATCAACATCAAGACGATGAAGAGTGCAAGTAATAGAAACCCCATTATCCATTGACCTCCTTCGCTTTTCCTGTATGGACTTGACCCGCTTTAACTGTCTGGACATGATCAATCAGATGTGAAAAGGAATAGATGATCATCGTTCCGGCCATGATCGGAACGGACATCCATATATACCCCATTTTCATATCAGGGATCGATGCCCATGTATAATTCCAGAATTCGACTGCGACCTGGACACCTAATAGGAAGATGAATACATTGAACGTGATGAGCACCAGATCATTGACTATTTTCAAAGAGGTTTTCCGCTTCCCTTTCAAGTTTTTCAGGATAAAATCAAAGTTGAAATGCTCACGGCGATTGACCATGATCGCTGCTCCCATGAAGATCGCCCAAATGAACGAATAATTGGCGACCTCCTCAGTCCAGATGATCGAAATGCCTAAATGCCTCGTGATGATCTGTAACATGATGACGAAAAAGAAAATAGATAAGAATAGGATGGCGACTGTCATTTGCAACCTTTCAAGAACTTGTACGAAACGTTTCATAGAATTCCCTCCCAAGCTGTTAGTCTAGTTCTCTGATCTTATTCAATAGTTCTTCTGCCTCGATCTCTGTAGCGAAGTCATCCAATATAGGCTTGGCGATCTCGATGAAAGGTTCTCGATCGATCTCGTTGACGACCGCCCCTTCTTCGATCGCTTTTTCCTTATATTCGATGTCCTGTTTGAGGGTTTCTTCACGTTCTGCCTTCACCGATTCCTTTGCCGCCTGCAAGATGATTTCCTGATGTTCCTTTGAGTAGTCATCGAATTTCTCGCCATTGATCAATAATAGTCTTGTCGTGTAGTCGTGGGCCGTTTCCGATATATATTTTCCGTTCGGAGTCGTATGGTGGGCCTGCTGGACGAAAAACGGGTAAGCGTTTTCAGACGAATCGACGACATCCTGCTGCAAGCCCTGGTACAGTTCGCCCCATGCTATATTGGATGGGATGGCTCCTGTTTTCTTCCAGAAATCTGAAATGACTCCGGATGTTTGTGTCCGTAGCGAAACACCCTTCAGGTCTTCCACTGATTCGATTGGTTTCTTCCCATAATAATGCCGCACACCAGCTGTCCAATAGCCTAATAGTTTAAAGGAATTATCGGATTTTTCATTGATGATTTCCGCCATTTCTTTTCCGACTTCCCCATCAACGGTTTTCAACCAATGGTCATAGTCTTTGAACAGATACGGTGCGGAAAATAGATCGATTTCCCTTATGCCCGTCTGGGTCATGAAACCAGGGGATGCAAGCACAACATCTGCAGCACCGAGTTGAAGTTTTTCGACCAGCTGTGATTCCTCCGTCCCGATCGTACCGGCATGCACTTCGACTTCAATCGATCCGTTTGATTCCTTTTCGGCAACCTCTTTAAATTTCAATAAACCGACCTGGAACGGATTATCAGGAGATGTCTGGTTATGAGCAGCAATGATTTTGATCTTCCCATCTCCATTTGGATCCGCTTCGTCTGTGTTGCAACCGGAAATGATTGCAATCGTTGCAATAATCAGAAAAATGAAGCCGTATTTGATTTTGCTCATGTTGGTATACCTCCATTTATAGATTATGATCACGCTTTAAGCCTAAATTGCATGAGGGCTTTTTCGTTTAGTGCTTACCCGCAAGACTGTGACCGCTTTCAATTCATCGTAAATGGGGTGGATTGAATCCTCCCCTGTCTACTCAAGGTTTGCATGTTTTTGGTTTAATTTGGAATGGCTGTTCCCTTCAGGCTGCTGTTCGAGGAGATAGACGATGATCGCATCCAATAGCAGGTGAGCCGATTGATCAAACTGGCTTCCCAGCGGCTGGATCGTATCCGGCTCCGATGGAAGGCGTTTCTTGGTAGCTGCAGGTATCGTGAGCAAGAAATCACTGATCCGCCCGATGGCCGAATCCTTATTCGTCGTCACTAAAGCAACCTTTGCATCAATCTCTTTGGCTTTTTCTGCGTATTGCACGAGTGAACCTGTACTCCCTGAACCAGAGATGAGGACCAATAGATCACCGGTTTTGATGCTGGGGGTGATCGTCTCTCCCACGACATAGATTGGAAAATTGCTATGCATCAACCGCATCGCGAATACTTTGCCGATCAAACCGGAACGTCCTGTACCCGCCACAAAGATCCGTTTCACTTGATTCAATTCATCTGCAAGCCGAATCGCCTCATCGGTGTCCACTCTTCCTAAAACTTCCTGTATTTCTGAAGCAACTGTCTTGATGATCTTTTCCATAACACTCACCCTCCCTTATGTATTTCAACAAGATTCCCTTACGATCAGTTGTGGTTCAAAACGGTAGATCTCTGTATCCCCGTTGTCTTTGTCGATGATCAGGTTGATGAGAATTTCTGCCGCCTTATTCCCCATTTCGAATGCAGGTTGTATGATTGTCGACAAAGCTGGACTGTATATACTGGCAAACGATACATCATCGATATTGATCAGTGCGAGGTCCTCCGGTATCCTGATCCGATATTTTTTCGTATAAGCAAGCACCTCGAATAAAGTACGGTCATTAACGGCGAATATCGCGTCGGGCGGATCCGGGAGTTTCATCATGTTTTCGATCTTTGCTTGCATGTCGTTGATTTCCCCGCTGATGATGTATTTCGGGTTGACCGGCCTATTATGTTTTTCCAACGCTTTTTTATACCCTTCGACCCGTTCCACCCTTGGCGTCAGATTTCTACCGAGTGGCGGTGAGATGATTCCGATCCGCTCATAGCCTCTTTCCATGAATTCCTCCACAGCTAGCAGGGAAGCCTTTTCGTTATCAAGGAGGAGCGTGTTGATCGAAATGCCAGGGACGATCCGGTCAATGAATACAACTGGATACTGGGCATCAATCAACTTTTTGAACAAATCGACATTTCCCCCTGTAGGAAAGGCGATGATTCCGTCGACTTGTTTTGCCCAGAGCATTTCGATGTACTTTTTTTCTTTTGCTGGATCATCATCCGCATTGCAGACGATGACATGGAACCCTTTTTCATTACAGAAATCCTCGATCGCCCGGATGACCTGGGTGGAGAACACGTGTAAGATGTTGGCGACGATAACGCCGATCGTCGTCGATGATTTCTGCTTCAAGCCTCTCGCCATGATATTAGGACTATAGCCCAACTCATCGATCGCTTTCTTGATCCGTTCTTTCGTCTTTTCACCCATATAGTCATAGCGCTGATTCAAATATTGGGATACTGTACTCTTGGAAACTTCCGCATGCTTTGCAACTTCTGCTATTGTGATCCTTTTCATATAAGAACTCCTAATCTAACTTTTTGTGAAAACTAAACCGATTTAGTAAATCGATTTAGTGAAAGTATAAAATAGTTGAAAGCGTTTTACAACCGTACCTTGGGATGATTTTTATTCCAATTTAAATTCCTAAAGAAAACTTGGCAAAGCCAAGCCATTGGCGCAGTCTTAGCCTTAGTTGCGCTTATACTCAAGAAAGTATTTTTATACTTTCTTTAAGTGCAAAAAAAGCCCCCGGCTGTATTGCCGGGGGCTCAAATTATGCTTCTACGCTTTTTAACGTTTTCATGCTTTCGATTGCGATGTTGAGGTGTTTTTCCTCAGGCTTGCTGGTAAAACAGTAGTATTGCAGGAAAGAGCCTAGCTTATAAAATGGCTTCAAGCGGCTTCTCTTCATACGGAACATTTCATAGCCGATGCTCCACGCAATCAGCATGGTAAGGAGCATACTCTCCAAGAAAAAGGAAAAGAGTATTGTGTTGAAAACGATGAACACAACAAGATTCGTCCCGCAGCGCGGATGGACTCTTGGCTGGTTCGCAACATTTTCATAGGTCAATGGGAGGTTTTTGTCCTCGCAATGCGCAACCATATGCTCAGCCGCATGATACTTCGAAATGCTCGTGAACCGGATGACTAGACCCGCTATTACGATCATTGCTACTGAAAAGAACCATTCTTTTTCCGTTAAAGGCACACTGCTCGTGCCCTGTCCACCTGGCAAGGCTTTCCCTAATAAAAAAAGCGCAGCAAATGCCAGGACGAGCTGCTTGTACACATTCATCATCGCTTTGACGATCGACCAGATGCCTCTGACAAAAGGAATTCTGTTCAGAAAAGTATCCAGCTTGCCTTCACCCTTATGTAGCGGTTGTACCTTTGCTTCAAGTTTTCCGTTGTGATTGACTGCTTTAACGCGATAGTTTTTGCCGATGAACAAGACGCTTTTCAGTCCGGCAGCTCCACCTTTGTATACCTGCATCCACATCACATTCCTTTTCATTCAGATATTACCAGTGTACAATAATCTGAATTTTTTAACAATACTTAAACGAGGGCTTGTTTGGACAGGATTTGGATATAAAGATACTATACCTTATGTTTTGAGGAGGCAGAAATGCGTTTACTCTATATTCCCCTGCTTATGGCAGCCGTCGGGTTCGCGATCGGTTTTGCTCAAGAAGGGCTTCAAGTCGGGCTCATCTATGCAATCGGCTTTTTTAGCGGAAGTGCCATCTATCGGACCATGCGTCATGTAATTGTAAAGAATGCGAAAAAAATCAGCCACAAGCGTTAAATGCTTATGGCTGGTTTTTTATATTATTTTTCTGTTGGGTGTTCGACCATTGCACTTCCTCCGCCTCGTCTGACGGGTTCAGCTGCTGCTTGCACTTTTCCATCTGGAAGGAAGGCGATTGCGGTTGCAGCTCCGATCCCTTGCGACAAAGTCGAGGTGTAGAAGGTGTGACCTAATGCTTGTAATTCCTCGTACTCTTCTGTTTCAGTAAAGGCTGCTTCAACGACGATGTTCCCAGTAGGTCGATTCCGCTGGGTCAGTCTAGGTGCAGCCAATGCCTCAGGTAAGCTCATTCCAAAGTCAAGGTTATATACTATTGTCTGCAGGACGGTTGTGATGATCGTCGCGCTGCCAGGCGCCCCTAATGTAAGGACCGGGTCGCCGTCTTTCATGACGATCGTCGGTGACATGCTGCTGAGCGGTCTCATACCAGGTTCCGGTGCATTCGGCTCTCCTTCTGGTGTAACTGATGGCACACGTCCGGAAAGGGCATCGTTCAACAAGAAGCCATATCCCGGTACGACCATTCCGTTCCCTCCGATGGAAACGATCGTGTTTGTGTAGGAAACGACATTCCCATCCTTATCACTGACAGAAAGGTGAATCGTCTGGCTCATGTCTTCGTTTTCTTCATAATCCGATGGGGCAGTCGTCGCTTCCTGTTCACGATTCAAATCCTCGACCTCGATCGGCCCAGTGTGGAAGCTTCCTCCTTCCCCATCTCGGAATTCAATCGCACTCAAGAGGAAACGTCCAGGAGCCGTGACACCATCATCTTGTACTTCAAGATTCCAATCAGCTGGTTCTTCCTCATTCTGATCCCATGTTTTCACTTTGATTTGATCGCCTTCCACTCGGAAACGGAGCTGCTGCCAATCGGTCGAGCGCGGATAGCTGAAGCGTCCAATCTCCTCGATTTCTCCTCCGTCCACCGTACGGATGAGACGGATGTTATTGTAGCCTGAACGGATTTCGACACCGTATCCATTATGCGGGCTTGTGCTTCTTACCCAGCCATCTGAACGGAGCCAATAGCGTAAATAATGGCTTGGGCTAATCTCATTGATTTTATAAGGGACAAGCAGTTCACTGTCGGTCGTCAGCTCCATATTGGATGCTGCCCGTCCACTGGCGTTTGCAATGCCCCCAAGAACGATCCTACCATTTCCATCCTCGATATCGAAGGTGACATCCGAATCGGTTTCTACGAAGAGCTTGTCCTGATTCCATGGGTCTCCGTTTTCACCTGCAAAATCATAGTCGAAACCATATCCCAGTTCTGGTTTCGGGTCCGGCCAGCGATCAGGGTCTTCTTCATATGGCCATGGATCACCTGGTGCAACTGTGCCAACCGAAGCCCGTTCACCAATTTCTTGTCGGCGTTCTGCCGCAAAACCTTTTGTCAGGAGACCGGTTATCGGGACATCAGTATATTTTGGGTCCCCAAGATAGGCGTCACGATCGGCAAAGGCGTGTCGTGATGCTTCGAGATAATAATGGAGTGCTTCTGTCCGGGACATACTGGAAAGATCATAGCCTTCCAGGATATTGAGCGCTTCTCCAATCGTTATCCCACCGCTAGAAGGCAGTGACATTCCATAAACCTGATAGTCTCGATAATCGATGTTCGTAGGTTCCTGTGTGAATATCTCGTAACCTTGCAGATCGGACTTCGTCATTTCACCTGGCAAAACGAAGCTATCAACGTTTTCTGCAACAGGTGGATTATTGATCGTCTCGATGATGGCATCTGCAATTTCACCCTCATAAAAGATGTCGCTGCCATACTTTCCAATCAGTTTATACGTATCGGCAAGGTCTTTATTCGTTAATCTATCCCCCGCTTCAGGTACCTCGCCTTCTTCAGTCAGATAGATGTCACTAGTAGAGTCGAATAGCCGGAACCGGTCGGCGTTCTCAGTCACTTCCCTGACGAAGTTCTCATCGATCGTAAAACCACGCTGAGCGACGACGATTGCCGGTTGAAGCACTTGTCTCAGGCTCATGGTCCCGTATGCTTCAAGTGCTTCCTCCCAGGCAAGGACTGTACCAGGTACACCCGTTGCCGCTCCGCTGCTTTTCCGGACAGCCCTCGGATATTCATCCCCGTTTTCATCAAGGAAAGCGTGTGGACCGAAGTTTTGCGATGCCTGTTCACGGTTGTCGATTGTGATGACTTTATCTTCCTCTTCAAGATAAACCATCATCATACCGCCGCCCCCGACCCCGCCTGAAAACGGACGGACGACACCCTGGACGGCAGCAGCTGCAATCGCGGCATCAATTGCATTTCCACCCTGTTTTAATATGTGCATCGCAGCCTGGGACGCGTCTGGGTGCTCGGTTGCTACCGCTCCGCCTGTGCCTATGGCGGTCGGCTGCTGATCGACCTGCGGATTGAGTTGCGCTTCCGTTACAGTCGGCATCGTGAGTAACATGGAAGCGAGTACAACAAAGATAAGGCTTTTCAGCTTTCTTTTAAACATACAATCCCCCTTAAAGCGATATGCAAAAGCTTAAATTTTTCGTGTGGGTTATTTTGAATGACCTTTTCCTGGTTTGTTTATTCCGATAGCGGCTCCAATCCGTCTTGAGTCTGAGGCGCCATAGAATAAGCCTTTGTCATAATCGATCTGGATACTCTGGACGTTTCCGATCGTCAGCTGGGATCCGATATTATGTCCCATCGAAGCTAGTTCGGAGCGTACTTCGGACGGAATGCCTTCTTCCCAGTTCATGGCCGAAGTGTGCGAGTTGTAGATCCTCGGTGCCTCGATCGCTTCTTTCAGTCCCATGTCATACTCGACCAGGTTCAGGAACACTTGCAGGACGGAAACGATGATCCGTGGTCCACCAGGCGAGCCGAGCGTCAAGACCGGTTTGCCGTCTTCAAGTACCATCGTTGGTGTCATGCTGCTCATCGGTCGTTTGTTCGGCTGCACTTCATTCGCTCCACCTGGACGCGCATCAAAGTCCGTGATTTCATTATTCAGCATCAAACCGTAACCAGGGACCATGATTCCTGTACCGAAAACCTGCTCAATTGTTGTCGTATAGGAAACGACATTGCCCCATTTGTCTGCGACAGTAAAGTGGGTCGTCTCACCCATCTCCTTATCATCCGCTTGCTCGACGACATCCATTGTTGGGTCTGCATCTTCATATTGCCATGGATCGCCCGCTTCGACATTCTGGTTCGCTTCTTCCAGATCGATCAGCGCCCGTCTCTCCTCGATATAATCAGGATGGAGCATACCGCGCATCGGTACGTCGACGTACTCCGGATCCCCGATATACGCTGCCCGGTCGGCGTAACTGACCTTCATCGCCTCTGATAACAGGTGATATTTTTCCACGGAATTTTCACCGTATTGGCCGATATCGAAGCCTTCTAACAGCTTAAGCATTTGCAAGAGCGTCAAACCACCTGAGCTTGGGGGAGGCATACTTGCAATCTCGTAATTTTTATAATCTCCGTAAACCGGTTCATCTTCTGTCACATCATAGTTTGCAAGATCTTCTGTCGTCATGCTTCCACCGAAATCCTGCACAACCTCAGCAAGAGCCTGCCCAATTTCCCCGTTATAAAAAGCATCTGTTCCATGAGCACGGATCAGCTTCAATGTTTTCGCAAGGTCTTTTTGCTGAAGCCATTCGCCTGCTTCAAGAGGTTTTCCATCTGGTAAAAAGACTTCTTTGGCAGCAGTGGCAGAGAGCTTGTCCTCATTCGAGGCAATCATACGTGCTAGATAATCATCGATAGCAAAACCTTTATCCGCAAGGTGGATCGCCGGGGTGATCAATTGCTGCATCGGTCTTGTCCCCCATTTTTCATGAGCGGTTTCCAAACCTTTCAATGTACCAGGCACGCCAACCGCATTACCGTGTCTCGAGCGTTCTCCGAATGGGATGATGTTTCCGTTTTCGTCAAGGAACATGTCAGGTGTTGCTCCTGCTGGTGCTCGTTCACGGCTGTTGATGATCGTGATGTCATCCGCTTCAGCGTCATAGACCATCATGAAGCCGCCGCCACCGATCCCAGACATCATCGGTTCCACAACGTTCAAGGCAAACTGGATCGCGATCGCCGCATCCATTGCGTTCCCACCTTTTTTCAATACGTCAGCTCCGACTTTTGAGGCCAGCGTATGTGAGGTGGATACCATCCCGTGGGTTCCGACATCATATTCTTTCAATTCATCAGGATTGTCTTTTTTTGCAACCCCAGAAGCTGGAGCCAGTGAGAATAACAACAGAACAGCCAATAATGCGTACGTGAACTTCTTCCAGTACAACTTTGACATCATACCAATCCTCTCCTGATTTTAAAATATTTTGAATTATGTAAAATTTTATCATTAAAAAATTTTGTTGATTTACGATTTATCTTGTAAGAACCTGTGAATCTATTATGAACACAGTACTTTTTCATCATTCTGAAAATATGATTCTATGCCGAATTACCTGCATGTCTTTGTACCTTCTGTCCCGATTTGTCGACAAGGCGTTCTGAAATTGGCTGTTAAACGGTTAATTATTCCTGTTTATCCGAAAATATCAAAGGAAAGAAAGAACACAAAAAAGCCCCCCTTAGAGATAGGCTGGGGAGCTTGTTTATTTTATAGTTCGATTCTTATTTCATCCGCTGTTTTCAGTCTGGATGAGGGCTTGGCTGGCTCATCATTGATTCGGATCTTTCCTTCCAGAATCCTTTTTGTGACTTCGGTTCGGCTCCAGTCCTTGATTTGATCGGCAATGATTTTATCGAGGCGGAACCTTCCTTGTACGTCTGAGAGCTTTATCATGATTTTATCAATACCGATTATTTGGTAGTCTTTTATAGTGATGGCTGTGAGCTGGCCCGGTTGTTCTTGCTGCTCCTCCACCACTCTCGCGTGATCGGTATAAGCTTGATAGATTTCGAGCTTTTTGTTCCAGGTGTGGTTCTTATCACACTTGTATATGGCGAATCGGTAGATGTTCTTTCCGTTTGCGTTGTGCCTGCGGATCATCGTATCCGTGAACCGGACAGTCTTGCCGCAATTGCTGCAATGTCTTTCGACGGTATTGTCCTTCGTTTCTTGAAGCTTCCAGTTCAATTGGACTTTCTGCATTTCCTTCACCTCTTTTGGGATGTAAGGAAACGTAACGCTTCTATTTGGAAGTCTTGCAGTATAAAGTTTTTCAACCATAACAAAAAGAGGCACCCTTAAGGGAACCTCTATATCATACATGCTGCAGATATAGGTTACGTTCCTTTGTAATGGGATTTCGACAGACTGCTCCCGTTCAGCAAGCCTTCAAAAAGACCGCTTCCAGAGCGTCCATATCCAAAATGTGTTCCATTACAAAGTGTATGTTGGCATAAAGGTGACCTGTATCCTTTCATTCCAAATAGATTACCTTTAGTTTATTCGATATTAGAATTTTTTACAAGCTAAATTTGCTCGAGCGGACTTTCTTCAGCCGGAATCGGATAGTCTTTTAACAACCCAGCGAAGTACACGAGGTTGTTGCTCATCTTTTTAATCGCGGTTGCTTCAACCGGAGATCTACAATCGTTGCAAATACAGTACGAGTCTCCGTTCGGTGGGATTGTAAAGCCGATGTGGGAGAGTGCATACAGGATCGACTGGGCAGCAGGTTTTGCACCGATTTCGTTTCCTGTGATGAGCACACCGCCTACCTTGTTGTAGAAAAGTGCCGGTCCGTTTTCGATCGTGTTGTCGCTTTCTGCGTAAAGCCGTTCGATGACAAGTGCAGCAATACTGCTCTTTTCTTCAATCCATAATGGAGTCGCGAAAATGACGATGTCTGCTGCCTTCACTTTTTCAAAAATCTGTGGCCAATCGTCTTCGAGTCCAGGTTCATCGTTCGTCGAATAGCCGATATTATAATCCGCAAGCCATAGCATTTCAAAAGAGACGTCGTGATCCTGCAAGATTTCAAGTGAATAATTGGTCAATGCTTGTGTATGGGAGATGTTTTCTTTTGTTTTTAGGGAACAGTTTAAGATTAAGGTATGTAGAGTTGACATAACTCTTCCTCCTTTACAAAGTCATGTATCTTTACCCTAAAATGATGAGGATTAATCCACTTTTTAATAGGAAAAATCAGCCAAAATGTACCCTTTGTTGACTCTAAAGATACCACCCCCTCAATTAGTGAACTTATCTCACATGCTTCCGCTGCGCGTTTACCAATTCGATGAAAGCCTGAGGTTGGCTGTCTGATAGATATTTGAACTGGACCTGGTCGCCTTTCACCTTCAAGGAGAAGCGTGGGTAGAAAAGCCCCCTTTTGAGTCGGAACTTTTGTATCGTTGTATAATCGTAGGTTTCAACCAGTTCACCAGGCTGAATCAGATAATCGCCAACGAACATCAACCGTTCAGTTGTTGCAGCAAGCACCCCTGGTCTAGGTGTGAACGTGAATATATAGGTGAGTAAAGAGCAACGTCTTGTCGCTAGAAGCTGCTCATCTTCTTTTAACATCTGTTTGATCTGCTGTGTCGTCACTTGCATGCGAATTCTCTCCCGCCTTTTTCGAGTACTATTACCTACGAACCAATAAGCCAAAAGTTTCATCCCGATAGAAAATGGTGCCAGGCACCAATTTAAATCCCTTGGGGCCCAAGGGTTAAATTGTCGTGCCTGGCACCGAGTGTGTTTCTAATATAGTATTTTACTTTGTGGTTTCGCTTGGGACTTTGATGACTTTTACCATTTGCCGGATTGCTCCGAGATGGTATGCGGAGTGGGCTAATGTACCGCACAATCCATTAGAAGTCTGTTCATCTATTGCATCTAAAGTTTCGATTTTTTCTAATAACGTTTTGTACTCCATATCGAGTTCGTCTTTAAATCGTTGCCATGTCATCTCATCAACTGAAGTGATTTTCCATGATTCTTCCCAGTTCGAGTTCGGCTTTTCCCCTTTCATGTAGGTGTTTGCCACCCATAGGTAATAACGTGTATGATCCGTGTGAGCAGCAATCGTCGTCCCCTGAATCGGGATGGACGCTTCCTCTGCCGACAGTCTATCAAGTGTCCCGAAGATGCCGCTGCCTGGCTTCGCCTCCGTGTACCAGCTTTCATTTTTTTCCGGACCATCAAATGTTTCTGTCAACAATGTTTTCACTGCTTCCAATAAGGTGTTGTTCATCTCAGTTCCTCCTAAATTTTTTTCGTAGGACGTATTGATGTTTTCAACCTCTTGTTGTTAATCCTGTTAGTAACTTACGACATAGAAAATAGAATTCCTGTCAGCGACGATTAAAATAGGAGAATCGCTTTATCGGCCTGAGATTTGAATGGCTTTGTCGGATGGTTCTGCTGTAACGTATTTGGTGATCGTCAACATTTCAGCTTTCGTTATTTTGCCATCGAAAACGAGCACGTGCTGCTTTTCCAAACCGTCTTCCGTTTTATCGAACGATTTGTCATAGGATGTATTAAGAGATGCTGAACTCCCTTCCCCCTCAAGCTTTGCTTCAAGGACACTGAAGTGTTTAGGCGTGTTCAAGATCACTTCTGTCTTTCCTTCTTTTACATTGACCTCTCCAATTGTGACCTTTTCGCCTGCTAATTGGATGCTTTTCTCACCAAGATTGATCTTTTCATTCGAGTCGTGAATCTTTAAGTCTCTTTCAAGTATGAGAGTCAAGTTTTCAACCTCTTCAGGCAGCGGATCAAACTCCAAGTCAAACGTGTATCCGCCAAGGCTGGACGTCATTCCGGATCCTTGTGGGCGAATTATTTTATCATCTGCCTTCAAAATATATTGAAATGCCAGGTGGCCCATCCCCATTTCATTCCATACTTTTTTGTTCTTTACTTTAATTTTACCTTTGATGACTGTTTGTGTTGGGGTCGCCGTCAACTTTTCGAATTCATAGGTCGCTGTATCTGTCTTCAGTGTCTCCTTCATTCTCAGGTTGTATTTCGTCATCAAAGCTTTTGAACGGTCCAGCTCGAACGAAATCGTCGCAGCTTGAGACTTTTCTTGATCCATTCCGAAGTGGAAATCTATATTTTTCACAAACGGATTCGGGGGTTCAAAGGACTGGACGAATGACATCTTCGTATTGTCCTCATTCACTGTACCAAATCCTGATGTCTCAATAATCTGTCCAAAGAAACTTTCCATTCTTATGTTAAAATCCGAAAACTTGTGTTCTATATTTTTTCTCGGGTCAAAAACGGTGTACATGACGATCAGTCGATTCTCATCGAGCATGAGTCCGTCGACAGTGACTTGAATGCCATTGGGAAGCTCAGCACTTTTATCAATTACTTGGCCCTTTCCTTGTTCATTCAGGTCACTCAGGGAATCGGTCAGCACGTGGTCGAATCCGAGAATTTTCTTACCATAGTAGGCCATCGTGTCAAATTGATAGGTAAATAGGAGAATGAATATGAGCGAGGCAGCGATGAGAGAAGGCCGCTTCCAGCGTTTTGGCGTTTTCGGAGGCTCCATCTCGAGTCTATTTCTGAGTCGATCTTCAAGACCCTTCGGCGCTTTCATAGATGGAATGTTTTCTCCGTTTTCCTTTAGTTTCTCTTCCAGGTTTCTCATAGATATTCACCTCCAAGGAGTTCCTTCAGCTTTTTCAACCCGAATGAGATTCTTGATTTCACCGTTCCGATCGGGACTTCGGTTAGTTTTGCGATCGTTTCGTAATCGTAATCAAGCCAGTAACGAAGCTGTATCGCTTCCTGTTGATCGATGTTTAATTCGCCTAAATGTTTTTGGACATCCAGTTGATGAATGGTTCGCTCACCTTCGTTCGTATTGGATGGCTCCTCAATTTCTTCCATAACCGTCGTCTTTTTCCGCTTTCTTAGGATGTCGCGGCAGCGATTGGCGAGGATGGTTTTGCTCCAACTATAAAAGGAACTCTGCTTTTTAAGTTTGTTGATCTTCTCATAAAGGATGACGATCATGTCTTCTAGTGCGTCCATCGCATCCTCTTCGTGCCGTAAATAGGTATATGCTAATCTGTAATACTGATCTTTTTCTGCTAAGACAAGCTGTAACAGCGCTTCTTTATCCCCTTTTTGTGCTTTTCGCACCAGCTTCTCAATCTCCAAAGACGCTCCCCCTCCTCCACTACACCTTAGAGTCACCAACCCTGGAAAAAGTTCAAATGAATTTTTTGGGTGCCAGGCACGACAATTTCGCCTTTGTCCCCCAAGGGATTTCAAAAAGTGCCTGGCACCGATTCAAAACCCTTGGTACATAAACGTTTGAAATCGGTGCCAGGTACACTTCCTGTTAATTTGTTTAGTGGCAGTGGTTTTCCGTTTATCCAATCATTTAGTTTGATATCTAATGTTTCTTTGCCATTAGCAATTTTGGTGATGAATCTGTCTTCCTTAAAGAAGTAACCGAAAGTATGCAGTGTTCCGAAAAACTGTTTATAGTCATGAAAGTACATCTCAGAAGATGGATCACTGAACCAGTTGAAGAGCTCTATACCATCAGCGTTTTTGTGGGTCATCGCTGTTAGACGTTGTATCGAGTGTGTAAGGTGTTCCCTGTTATATGATTCCATCTGCGGATTTTTAAAATGGTTTGTACAAGTGAGAGTCCCTTCCTTTTCTCGAACTTCGACTTTGTGTGACGATGCTTCCACAACTACGTGCCTTCCTTTACGGTCTCCGATGGAATAATTATAAGAGCATGCATGAGGCAGTTCCTTCAACAGTTGTATGCAATCATCGGTGGTTTTACAGGTATCGGCGATAATCCGTATGATTGTGCTACACATCAAGCCTCTAACCTGGTTAGCATTGTTGACAAAATGGAGTGCGGTTGCAACACCGTGTTCATTGACTCCTTCATGCCTTCCTATGTAATGGGTGAATACCCCACGCTTCCGTATGTTTCCTCAGACTGTGCAAAAACAAGTTGGTGATCGTAAATCAGTGGTGAAAAATCGTAATTTCGGACCATAAAATCCTGGGTGACAATCGATGAACATCCCATAGCCTGGAGTTTTGGAAGATCGTATCCACTGAAATAACGCATGGCTATGTCATATGGAATGCGGAGTCCGTCAGCAAGTCCGTGAATTTCCTCTAGTAAATGAGGAGCGAAGGCTTTTAAAACGGTTTGTGCACCTTCCAGATCCATTGACTCTTTCGTAAAAGTTTCATAAACGGCCAATTGCTTTTTATCCAGTAATCGGCCTTGTTCATAACCTATGGTATAGGAACGGTCTCTAAATTCATGTATATCGACTACAAATTCATTCATGTTATCATCCCCCAGCTAAACTAGTTCAACTGTGAGCTGAAAATTCCTTCCAAACACTTAATCAAACGTTTGTTTGAAATTTACTTCTGGTGTATTGCAAGGGATTCACCTCATTAATCAAATGTTTGTTTGAAAACAGTGCAAACCCTGTCGTAAAGGTGGAATTTTACACTTTCGGATATGATTTCGCCTCTTGATCAAACGTTTGTTTGAAATAAAAATACGCCCTTGAACACGGGTTTCACTTGCTTAATCAAACGCTTGATTGAACTCCATCGGATGTTGTCGAAAGATTCTCTGTCCTCTTCTCTGTACCAGGCACCGGAAAAAAGCCCTTGTCTCCCAAGGGATTACAAAAAGTGCCTGGCACCGATTCAGACCCCTTGGTACATCTGGGTTTCAAATCGGTGCCAGGCACTATTGTTTTATTGGCCGAATTTGTCATCGTATTTAT
The DNA here is from genome assembly GCF_019720915.1 of Alkalihalobacillus sp. TS-13. GTDB lineage: Bacteria > Bacillota > Bacilli > Bacillales > Fictibacillaceae > Pseudalkalibacillus. Next base: position 46,376 of record NZ_JAHKSI010000003.1, on the reverse strand, counting down.
CGATGTATAGTGTGCCGTCTTGCTGGACTTCGGCGTAAAAGACTTCTGATATCTCCTGAATACCTGATTCCCGGAGTTTTTGACCGAGCCAAGCTTTATCGAGGTGCAGTTTAGATAAATTGCTTTCATTGATTTTCCCGTCTGAAACCACCTCTGTACTGACTGAACTGCTCCTACTCGGTTGAAACATGTTCATATCACTCTTTGTCAGGGGTTGCTTACTTCCTTTTTTCATGACTGATAATGTGCCATCTGTTTCAAAGATCGCAAAAGCTATATCAGATAGTGTGAAAACCCCTTTCTTTCGGAGCATGACATTTAGCGAATCTACATCCAGCCGTGTTCTTCTGAGCGAATCCTCCATTATCTTTCCGTCCTTGATCACCACAACCGGATCACCATTAAGGAGCTTTCGTGCTCCCTTTGATTTGATATCCATGAACCCAAACAAAACCGTGAAAACTGTCCATCCGACTAACGCAATCACCCCATTCTGGATGCTTAGCATACCGTCTATCGCGAGGGATCCAGCGATTGTCCCTATTGCTATGGCTGATACGAAATTATGGAAAGTCATCTGACTGATTTCTTTTCGTCCCATGATTCTCGCCATCGCCCACAAAGCCAGGAATGATAAAGCTAATCTGAATATTAGTTCTGTGATCGTCATTGAGCCACCCCTTTTTTATGTATCAACTATAAGGGTGCCCTGCTTTTTGATGATAATTCTCTTCAAATTTCATGATAAGTCCGCATAAAAGGTATATAATGTCAATATGAGGAGGCGGTTTTGATGGACTTTTATTGGGTTGGTTTCATCTTTTGGGGCTGCATCATCATCTCGTTGTTTTTATTCCTTTTTTCTATTATGACTCGGAATTCTTTCTGGATGATGATCAGCGGGTTCTTAATAACATTGCCTGCCTTGTATTTCCTCGGTTCACCGAGCCTTTGGTGGATCGCTTTCGTACCGCTCTTTCCATTCAGCTTATCCTTTTACATGAAAAAACAGATAGTGAAAAGCTCCTAGGGGGATACAGTCATGACAGATATCGTATTACTGACCATTATCAGTTTCAGTTGGATCATTTTCAGCTGGCTGGTCATCTATTTTTCAAAAAAATTACGTTGGTATGTTCTTCCCTATACCACTTTCCAGCTTGGCGCAACGTTGATTGTCTACAGTATCGCTTTCGTCAAGGGCTGGTCTGGAATCGGATATGGCGGGCTTGGTGTTACGATTGTGGGAATATCCCTGTTTTTACTGTTGATCGTCCGAATCTATTACTATTCGAAGCAAAAAGAGGAAACCTCAGAGGAATACGAATCTTTTTAGGAGGGATCGTGTGAAGCTTGGAACCTACATAACAATGGCTATCTTGATCGCTTATGCAATCTGCCTGTTTATTTACATGCAGACAGACTCAAAGATTGCTTCGTATCTGATGATTGTACTCCTGGGCAGCTATGCGGTAGGCTCTCTCATCTATGCGGTTTATCGAAAGTCAAAGCGAGACATGCTCTACTGGTTTTTGATCATTTGCCTGGGCACATTTGTATTGGTTCAACTATATTGACTTAAATTCTATGATTCAATCTTTTTGCTGATCCTTTCAAGCTGTTTTCTCACTTCACGAAGTTCTGACCTCAAATTAGAGGCGTCCATACCATTTCGGACAGCATAATAGATGATTAGATAAAGGATTGCTATTCCTAAAAACCCTACAAACCACATTCCTAAAACAATCACATAATCTCCCCCGTTTTTACTTTCATAATACCATATTCAGGGGATAGATCCTCTTTTAGTTCACCTGTGGTTGATAGGGAGAGGTGGTCCGCGGTCTTGAGGCTTTATACCATTGGTAACAGAAAATCGTGATCAGCACGATATCGATTGCGTCACCGCCGTAATACATCAGCATTCCGCCCGCTTCTGCCTGCGCCCGGGGAACGCCTGCAGGTGGATAAGCATAGATATACTTCGATAGGATCCCATGCCCTCCCAAAGCGAATACCAGCAGGATACATCGATAGATGAAGCTTCTCTGATGATGTGTCGGATCCATATAAATCATCGAAACTGTGAAAATATAGCCCGCCAGAAAGACGTGCAGATGGACAAGCACATGCAAAACAAGACTATGGTGCATCTCCAAATATAAATCAGTTGTATATAGTAACCATAATCCCCCTACATTGAGCAGAGTGGCAACGACCGGATCGCTTACCGCCTGGAAAAAACGGCTCTTCAACAAACGGGAAATCCTTCGCGACCATTTTACATTCAATGTCCGTAAAATTAGCGTGATTGGTGCTGCAATCGCAATAAGTAGCGGCGCAAGCATTCCAAGTAACAGATGCCCCGTCATATGCATAGTGAAATCCCCATGGGCTCTGTTTGCGATGGGGCCAACGACAGCTGCCGCGGCACAGATAACCCCAACTGTCCAATATACATACCGGGTTACCGGCCACGTTTTATGATGACGATTCGAGATGATTCCAGCCCAAATATAGGCGCCGATCATGAGCAAAAACGGCAGCATCAACACAAGCTGCGTTCCTGTCTCTTGATGCATATCCCCTTCCATCACGCTTGTGTCCCTTCCAGTTTTCTACGGTATTCTTTGCTCGTCCGGTTGATGAGCATTCCACCGACAATGATCATGATGACCGCAATGATGTTCCATACCCAATCATAAATGTACACATTGTCTACGTACCGGATTTGGTGGATCCTCATGATTTTGTGCTGGACGATTCCGTCATAGAATTGAAAAGCACCGCCGCCTAGCATGCTACCGCCCCACCATCTTTTAAATACAAAAGCGCCACGACGCTTCAAATCGGCTAACATGAACAAGCCTCCAATTGTGGCAAACCAGCTGAACGCATGGAACAAACCATCCGAAATCAGCCCCATAGAGAGCGTTGTTTTGTCATAAAAATGGTGCCAATGTAACAGTTGGTGGAAGATTGTTTCGTCTATGAAAGCGACGAGCCCAAGTCCGAACAAGAAACCCGCCCAAATATTCCGGTTAAAATATGTAATGTTATTTTGTGAGTTGACCGACTCCACAGCCATGTGGGTCCTCCTCTTTTTTTGATTCTTTTATTACTCTATCCTTTTCCGGTAGTTTCAAATCAGATTGGCGGAAAATTAAGTCCACTAGCCTAAAAAAACGTAACGGACACACAGGGCTTTGTGTGTGACAAAATCGGCTTTTTCAGGAAATTAACGGACACCAGCGACGCTATTTGTGACAAAAGACACTGATCCACTACGATTTACAGCAAATAAGGTCTCTAGTGTCCGGTAAAATAAAAGTGGGACCGCCTTATCATCGGCCTGTCCCACTTATGTCAACTTCGTTTGATCCTCTTCGGGTTCACTTCTTTTTCAACTCTTTTATCCTGCAATTCTTCTGAAAGCTCCATGTCATTCTTAAGTGTTGCTGCGTCAAGGTTGTTGTTCCGTGCCGCTTCTTCATTAAGTCTTTCTTTTCCCGCCATACCGATGAACCTCCTTAATGTTCTATACAGAATTAGTATGACCCACCACCACACAGAGTATCGCTAAAAAAGCAATTAATCATCGATTTCCTTAAGGATTTTTGCAGGGTTGCCGGCGATGACGACATTGTCTGGTATATCCCTCGTCACAATCGCACCGGAAGCAATCACGACGTTACCCCCAATCGTCAAACCGGGGTTGATGATCGCACCGCCCCCAATCCACACGTTATCGCCAAAAGTCACGGGCCTTCCATATTCCCTGCCGGAGTTCCTTGCTGTAGGATCGAGTGGGTGTGTCGCTGTGTAAATATGTACCCCAGGTGCGAGCATGCAATTGTCTCCGAACGTTACCTTACACACGTCTAAAATCACGCAGTCGAAGTTTGCGAAAAAGTTTTCTCCCACATGGATGTTCGAGCCGTAATCACATCGAAAGATCGGTTCGATAAAGATCTCTTCCCCGGTCGATCCGTACAGTTCTTTTAAAAGGGAGACCCGCTTTTCCGTTTCCGTCTCGGTCGTTTCATTGATCAATCTCGTCAATCTACGGGCATTTTCCCTTTCTTTGATAAGCATTGGGTCTGCCGGGTTATACATTTCGCCCTCTAACATCTTTTCCTTTTCGGTTTTCATGAAGATCCCCTCCCTATATAAAGAAAACTTAGCAAAGCCAAGCCCTAGGCGTAGGCTGAGCCATTAGTTGCGCTTATATTGAAGAAAGTATTCTATACTTTCTTCAAATGTAAAACAAACCCGACTCTGATGGCCGGGTTCGGTTACATTTAATATCTTGTTTCGAAGCGTTCTTTTGGGACGATCATCTGCAGGTGGTGCCTAAGGTTCATGAATTCTCCTGGAAGCAGACCGCCGTATTCCCCGTCGAGGTTCAGCTGCATTTTTTCATCGGTATGGATCTTGATACGTCTTGCCTTTTCGTAAATGACGTGATCATCACGGATATGATCACCTTTGATTGCAAGGGTTGCGACTCGGATGAACTCTGCCAGGTTCGCTTTTTTCAAGATGATGAGGTCGAAATAACCGTCATTGAATTCAGAGAGTGGCGCAAGCTTTTCAAAACCCCCGACCGAGTTCGTGTTTGCAACCAGGAAAAGCATGACGTCTCCTTCGTACACTTTATCATCGTATTCGATTTTGACGTTGGTCGGACGGATCGAGGGAAGCATCTCCATCCCTTTCAAATAATACGCTAGCTGGCCGATCATCGTCTTCATCTGGCTCGGGACAGCGTATGTCAGCTCTGTCAGCTTTCCGCCGCCTGCGATATTGACGAAGTATTTTCCGTTGACGCGGCCGATATCGACTGGAATATCAACGCCATCACATAAAACCTCAACCGCCTTCTCAATGGTACGAGGAACGCCGAGGGCACGTGCGAAATCGTTCGTTGTTCCTGCTGGGATGATACCCATCTTCGGCCGGTTCGGGAGCTCTGCGATACCGTTGATGATCTCATAGATTGTTCCATCCCCGCCTGCTGCAATGACAAGGTCGAATTCACGTTCAACTGCCAGTTTCGCAGCTCTTGTCGCGTCCCCTTCATCTGCACAGGTCGCGTGAGCCGAGGTCTCGTAGCCTGCCTTCTCCAATTTTTCAAGGATATATGGCAGCTGGCGCTTGACCTGTTCTCTTCCCGATGTCGGATTATAAATTAATCGTGCTCGTTTCATAATAGATCACCTGATTTTATTCTATTAGGTTCAAAGAATTTGATTCGGACAAGTGTACCGGACATGTCTTGTGTAAAATATTTCCTATTATTTATACCGTCCATCTTATTATAGTGACCTTAAATCCAAAATGCAAAACAATACTCTGTGACAATTGCAGGAAAATTCGTTTGAGGCGAAATGTCCAGAAAATCTTCAATGTTGTCCAGCTAATTCGAGGTTTTGTCCAGTAAAAAATGAAAGTTGTCCAGATAATCTGTGGTTTTGTCCAGATAAAAGCGAGAAGTGTCCAGAAACCGCTCGCCCATCAAAATCAAATACTGAAGAAAGTATTTTATACTTTCTTTAAGTGTGAAAAGAAGCCCTCCGTAAAGGGCTTCTTCAATCTTATCGCTTTTCGATTTCTTCGACGATCAGTTTGTTGACCATTGGCGGGTTCGCTTTTCCTTTCGTCGCCTTCATCACTTGGCCGACGAGGAATCCGAGCGCACGGTCCTTACCGTTTTTATAGTCGAGGATCGATTGTTCGTTCTCATCTAAAATTCCGGTGACAATGCCGCGAAGCTCGCCTTCATCCGAAATCTGAACGAGTCCTTTTTCCTTGACGATGACTTCTGGGTCACCGCCTTTTTCAATCAATTCTTTGAAGACTTTCTTCGCAATCTTGGAAGAGATCGTTCCTTTTTCAATCAGCTCGATCATCTTCGCAAGTCCTTCTGGTGTGAGGGCGACTTCATCGACTTCCTTGTACTCTGCGTTCAAGTATGCGGAAACTTCACCCATCATCCAGTTCGAAGCAGCTTTCGCGTCTGCACCTTTTTCCAGGACTTCTTCAAAGAAATCGGACATCTTCTTGGACTGTGTTAAAACCTTCGCGTCATACGCTGGAAGCTTTAGCTCTTCGATATAGCGCTGCTTACGCGCATCCGGAAGCTCTGGAATCTCTGATTTCACACGGTCGATCCATTCCTGATCGATTGATAGACCGACAAGATCCGGCTCTGGGAAGTAGCGGTAGTCATCCGATCCTTCTTTTACACGCATGAGAATCGTTTTCTTGGACTGTTCATCAAACCGACGTGTCTCTTGCAGGATTTCTCCTCCACTTAGAAGTACTTTTTCCTGGCGAACCTCTTCGTGCGCGAGTCCTTTTTGGACGTTAGCAAATGAGTTCAGGTTCTTCAGCTCCGCCTTCGTACCAAATTCCTCTTGTCCGACTGGGCGGAGGGAGATGTTTGCATCACAACGCAACGAGCCTTCTTCCATTTTACAATCGGATACTTCGGTATATTGCAGGATCGCTTTCAATTTTTCAAGATAGGCATACGCTTCTTCCGGCGTGCGAATGTCCGGCTCGGATACGATTTCGACGAGCGGCGTCCCTTGACGGTTCAAGTCCACAAGGGAGTGTGTTCCGTCGTCAGCATGCATCGATTTACCAGCATCCTCTTCCATATGAAGGCGCGTGATGCCGATCTTCTTTTTCTTGCCGTCCACTTCGATTTCAATCCAGCCGTTGACACCGATCGGCTTATCGAATTGAGAAATCTGATACGCCTTCGGGTTGTCCGGATAGAAGTAGTTTTTACGGTCGAATTTCGTTTCGCGTGTGATCTCACAGTTCAATGCCATTGCCGCACGCATCGCGAAGTCCACCGCCTGCTTGTTCACGACAGGTAAAACACCTGGGTGTCCAAGACAAATCGGGCAGACGTTCGTGTTCGGTGGCGCTCCGAATTCCGTGGAGCAGCTGCAGAAGATCTTCGAGTTCGTTTTCAGTTCAGCATGGACCTCAAGTCCGATTATTGTTTCAAAATGCATTTTTTTCGTCCCCCCTTACAGTTGCGGTTTGTTTTGATGATGATCAGTCGCTTGCTCGTAAGCGTGAGCAACGCGGTAGATCGTATTCTCATCAAACGCTTTTCCGATGATTTGTAGTCCGACAGGCAGTCCGTTGGAAAGTCCGCATGGGACGGAGATCGCCGGTACTCCAGCTAAGTTGACCGGGATCGTCAGGATATCATTCGCGTACATCGTGAGTGGATCATCCGTTTTGGCACCGATCTTGAACGCCGTTGTCGGTGCAGTCGGTCCAAGGATGACATCGTATTTTTCAAAGACCTCGTCGAAGTCTTTCTTAATCAATGTACGTACCTTCTGTGCTTTTTTATAATACGCATCGTAAAAGCCTGAGCTCAGGGCGAACGTTCCAAGCATGATCCGGCGTTTCACTTCGTCACCAAACCCTTCACTTCGCGTATGGTTGTAAAGTTCAAGCAGGTTGTCCGCGTTTTCTGTACGGACACCGTAACGGACACCGTCAAAGCGCGCCAGGTTGGAGGACGCTTCAGAGGATGCCAGCAGGTAATAAGTCGCGACACCGTATTTGGAGTGTGGGAGCGAAACCTCTTCCCACTCAGCACCCATGCTTTCGAGGACTTTAAGTGCATCCATGACACGGTTCTTGACGTCTTCGTCTACACCTTCGCCGATGTATTCCTTTGGCACCGCGATTTTCAGACCTTTGACGTCGCCAGTTAGTGCCGCTGTGTAGTCCTTGTTCTCGACGTTCGCGGATGTGGAATCCATCTTGTCATACCCGCTGATCGCCTGGAATAAAAACGCGTTGTCTTCAACTGTTGTTGTGATCGGACCGATTTGGTCAAGTGAAGATGCGAACGCGACAAGTCCGAAACGGGAAACACGGCCGTAAGTCGGCTTGAGTCCTACGACACCACAGAATGCCGCTGGTTGTCGGATTGAACCACCCGTGTCAGAACCGAGTGAGAAAAAGACTTCTCCGGCTGCGACTGATGCTGCCGATCCACCACTTGATCCGCCTGGTACGTAATCTGTGTTCCATGGGTTGCGTGTTTGGAAAAAGCCTGAGTTTTCGTTGGATGAACCCATTGCGAATTCGTCCATGTTCAGCTTTCCGACAGTTATCGTTTCTGCTTTTTTCAAGCGTTCAACAACCGTTGCGTCGAAAACAGGTTCAAAGTTTCCAAGCAGCTTGCTTCCACAAGTCGTACGCAAGTCCTTTGTCGAGATGTTATCTTTCACGCCGATTGGCAGACCGAAAAGGAGTCCGCGCATTTCGTCGGTCCCCATTTTGCTGTCGAGGTATTTCGCTTGTTCTCTTGCGCCTTCTTCATTAAGGGTGAGGAAGGCTTTCACTTTGTCGTCGACTTCGTTGATCCTTGAGAAAGAAGCGTCAACAAGTTCGCTTACCTTCATTTCCTTTTTATGTAGGAGCTCATGCAGCTCTGAGATCTTCTTTTCAAATAAAGACATCGTCGGTTTTCTCCCTCCCTACTCTAAAACAGCTGGAACTTTAATAAGTCCGTTCTGTGTATCCGGTGTATTCTTGAGTGCTTCCTCATTCGTCAACCAAGGCTTCGCCTCGTCTTCACGGAGGACATTCTTCATATCTAGGACGTGGGTTGTCGGTTCCACATCGTCTGTATCCAATTCCTTAAGTTGCTCCGCATAACCGATGATCGCGTCAAGCTGGCTTGTGAACTTTTCCGCTTCTTCCTCAGTCACTGCGAGTCGCGCAAGCTTCGCAACGTGCTTTACTTCTTCCTTCGTAATTCGGGCCACTTCTTCCACCTCCAAAAAATCGTACCTATTGCAATATACTGATGATACCAAAAAGAACCCTCTCATATCAACAATCATGGAGTGCCACTTTTACGGACGCTCTTTTATTCCGCAAAATCATCGAATTGTTTTGGATTTGCTACGAATTAAACCGATTTTGCTCCGAAATATTTTAATTTGCATTGAATCAATTTGAGTTTGTACCGAAATATTTCGAAACTGCACCGAATTATAGATGTCGGTGCCTGGCACTACATTTCCGCGATGAGTTTGCCGAGTTTAGTGATACCTTCGGTGTTATCGCGGTCGCTGAGACCGGAGTAGCTGATGCGGATCTCTTGTGTCGGTTCATTCACAGCATAACATGCGCTCCCTGGTAGAAAGGAAATCGAATGTTCAGATGCCCGTTTCTGTAATGCGCGCATGTCAATCTCCTCAGGAAGCTTGATCCACAAATTCAACCCGCCTTTCGGTAGTTCATATCTAATCCGGTCTTTCAAGCACATTTCCAGAATATCAGCTGTCATATCTCGTCGGATTTGCAAGGCGATCCTCAATTTCTCAAGGTGGTCCTTCATCCGCTGTGTCTTCATGAACGGGAGGATCACCTTTTGATTCAAGAGCGGGCTTCCAACATCCATGGATGCCTTAGCAATATAGACCTGCTCATAAAGCCGTTTATCCGCTATGAGTGCTCCTAAGAGTATTCCCGGCGCCATCGTTTTGCTGAATCCTTTTAAAAGGATACAATGACCGGTCGTATCAAAGTACTTGATCGGTTTCGGGGGCAGTACCCCATCAAAATAGATTTCATTGAACGAATCGTCCTCAATAATGAGGAAATGATACGTTTCAGCAAGCTCCAGAAGCTCTTTGCGACGCTTTTCACTCATAGAAGCCCCAGTCGGGTTATGAAAGGTAGGATTGACGTATACGAGCTTTGGCGGGTTCTTTCGACATTGCTCCTCCAATAGATCGGTCCTCATACCGCTTAGATCAATCGGAATCGGCAGAATCGCATTTCCCCTGTTCATGAACGTGTCTAGCGCCGCACCATAACACGGGCTTTCGACCGCTACCGTATCTGTCGGCGTCAGAAACGTGTTTGCGACCACATTGATCGCCTGTTGGACCCCACTCGTTATCAGGATTTCATCCAAAGGTGGTTTATAACCAAGCTGATTGTCCAAATAGGCGGACACTTCTTTACGGAGCTCTTCATCCCCTTCCACGGGTCCATACGTCGTCAAAATCATTGGGTGCAAATCAAAGATCGCTTTCGCCTGCTCTGCAAGAAAATAACTGGGTAGAAGCCCCGGGGATACGACTGCTTTTGAAAAATCGTATTGATGTTTCGAGCGCTGCATCAGATATTGCGAACGTGTAAGGAGTGGCGAGAAACTATCCTGTTGTTCATCCCTTTGTGAGGATGGGTGGCCAGTATGACGACTTTTAACATAAGCGCCCTTTCCTTGGAGGATTTCAATATAACCTTCTTCCTCTAAGCGTTGATAGACTTTGTTGATCGTCAGATAATTCACATCCAACTCTTTTGATAACCACCGTAACGAAGGGATCTTTTCCCCAGCCGCTACCGCTCCCGTCTGGATCCGGTTTACAAGCTGATGATAGATTTGTTGATGGATTGGTGTGGCAGCCTCTTTCTTCAGGACTAGTTTCATATCCAGCCCTCCTTTTTCTATAAGTAAAGCTGAAATCGCAACGTTTTACAAGAGGAACTGTTATACGCCCTGTAAAACTGTTATACACTTACTGCTTTATACTCCTCTTAACTGAAAAGGAGGTTTTCATATGGTCTTGATCAATTACATTCTTGTCTGCGTTATATTCGGTACGACTTTTCTTTTTATAAAAGTCGGGATTGAAGCAGGTGCGACACCAATTCTTTCTGGCGGAGTCCGATTTATGATTGCTGGCCTGCTTGTTCTTGGCTTTTTTGCGATTAAAAAGCATCCTGTTGTCGAGGCGCTCATGTCCAAACAGCTTATGGTCGTCGGCTTCTGCATTACGTTCATGACCTTTTCGACCCTCTATTGGGCTGAGCAATACATTACGTCAGGATTAGCTGCTGTCCTCTCCGCGACTGGTCCGATGATGATCCTGTTGATTCAGAGGCAACGGAAGGAAGCTGAACTTGATTTTATCAAGGTGACCGGGCTGGTGATTGCACTTGTTGGTGTCGTCTGTATCTCACTACCCGGTTTGGGCGAGACACTTTCTTACCTTTGGCTGATCGGATGTATCGTAGTGTTGATCGGAGAAATCGGCTACGGATACGGATCGGTCTTTTCAAAACGCTATTTCGCGACCGAACATCGCTTCTCCCCATTTTTGATGAATGGGGTGCAAATGTTTTACGGAGGAGTTATGCTGACACTCTTTTCATTCGTAGTCGAGGAACCTAGTTTCTCTTCACTCGTTGCAAATTCAAATGCACAGATCGCCCTGCTTTACTTGATATTGGTGGGATCGATCGGGGGGCACGGACTCTATTACTGGTTGATTTCAAAAACGAATCCAATCTTCCCATCGACGTGGCTGTATGTCTCGCCATTGATAGCCATTTTCGTAGGCTACTTGTTTTTACAGGAAGCCTTGTCCCCAGTCATGATCGTGGGCGCATTCCTGATCATTTCCGGCGTGTTGCTGACCAACCGGACGACACTATTAAAATTGGTCCGGAACGGTGAAATGACCCGCTCGAACGTCTGACAGGTGCCTGGTACACTCAGAAAACCGTTACCGCACAAGGGTTTGAAAATGGTGCCAGGCACCGAACGAGAAGTCAACAGCGCCAAGGTTTCTCAATCGGTGCCTGGCACGGTCCACGTGGCCACGGTCCACGGTTCAATAAAAAAAGACTGGCTTAGGAGGTGTATACCCCTTGAGCCAGTCTTTCTTATATTTCTTTTTATTCTTCAACAGCTTCTGTAAATTCTGCTTTAATTTCTTGTTTTGGTCCTCTGCCCATCATGCTTACAATGATGATTGCAAGCGTTGCAAGGATGAATCCTGGTACGATTTCATAAAGTGCGAATGGAATGACTGCCTCTGTTTGTTCTGCTCCTTCTGGCGGAGTTGAAAGCAGCTTCCAAGCGACAACAGTTACCGCACCGACGAGGATCCCAGCCAGCGCACCGTTACGAGTCATACGTTTCCAGAATAGTGACAGGATGACGACCGGACCGAATGCGGCACCGAAGCCTGCCCATGCATAACTTACGAGATCCAACACTTTACTGTTCGCATCAGATGCGATGAATACTGCGATCAATGCGATTCCCAGTACCGCGAAACGGCCGATCCAGACCAATTCTTTTTCACCAGCATCTTTTCTTAAGATCGCTTTGTAAAAGTCTTCAGCAAGAGCACTTGAAGAAACGAGCAGCTGAGAGTCGACTGTACTCATGATTGCCGCTAGGATTGCTGCAAGCAAAATTCCAGAGACCCATGGATCAAATAAAACTTGCGTGAACAAAATGAATACTGTCTCAGTTGCTGCACCTTCAAGCGGGTTGTCTGCAAAGAATGCAATACCTGCAAGACCTGTGAAAATAGCACCAAACATGGAGATGACCATCCAACCCATTCCGATTACGCGAGCCTTCGGAATGTCTTGTGAAGATCTTACAGCCATAAAACGTGTCAGGATATGGGGTTGTCCAAAATAACCAAGTCCCCAGGCAAGGTTTGAGATGATTGCTAAGAATCCAGCAATTCCACCCATTCCTGCCATGATGTCAACAAATCCAGGATCTACGGTTCCTACTTGGTTGATCGTTTCATTCCATCCACCAAGCTTGTTGATTGCAACAATCGGAACGATGACTAAGGCTAAGAACATTAAGATCCCTTGAATGAAGTCAGTCCAACTTACTGCTAAAAATCCGCCAAGGAACGTGTAAGAGATGATAACTGCTGCTCCAATCCATAATGCAGACGTATACGTCATGTCAAAGGAAGATTGGAATAGCTTAGCTCCCCCTACAAGTCCTGAAGCAGTATAAACTGTAAAGAAGAATAGGATAACAATTGCAGAAATCACACGTAAAACTTTCGAGTTGTCACGGAAACGGTTTTCAAAGTAATCCGGAATCGTGATCGAATCGTTTGAAACCTCTGTGTATTGACGAAGTCGTTTTGCAATGAACTGCCAATTCAAATATGCACCGACCGATAGACCGATACCGATCCATGCTGCGTTCATACCACCAGCATAAACAGCACCTGGCAAGCCGAGCAAGAGCCAACCACTCATATCCGAAGCACCTGCACTAAGTGCTGCAACTCCTGGTGTGAGGCTTCTTCCTCCTAATACGTAATCTGATAAGTTACTTGTTAAGCGATAGGATATAACCCCGATCGCCAGCATTACTACTAGATAAATAATAAATGTTATTAACGTAGGCGTATCAATACCCATCTAATTAATTCTCTCCTTTCGATTCAACAAAGTACGATATGATAGATAGAATGACCACTAATGGCATAGGTACTAGTAACCAAAACCACGTTGCTGCTGATATACTGAATTCTTCCACGTGAGCACCTCCTGTCATTTCATATGCAAGTATTATGCAAAAATAATTCGTTAACACCTTACAAAATATCCCGCATTTGTTGCCACCATTAAAGACCATAACACAATATAAAAGTTAGAACATTGTGATAATTAAAATCTAAGCATTATGATGTATAATTATACGCATATCATGAAAATGTAAGCCTTTTCACCCGTATATAATAATATCTATTCATAAAAATTTATGAAGATTAATTTGAGGATATTTTTACCATTTAATGAGTTGGCAGCACGCTATACCCTCTTATCTTACCCAATTCGCCAGTGATTATTTTATAAAACTCACAATAGTAAACGGAATATTATAGGTTCCTGGTCATGTATAATAATAATAAGCGAGTTGTTTTTAAAAGTTAAGGGGGAAAAATTGTTGGACGGACTGTTTGAACCAAAACTACAAACAAAGTCTCAACATAAAAAGTTATCGAAAACGCAGCTTGCAAAACGGATCATTCTAGTTCCGCTTGGAGCATTGCTCGTTGCGATAGGCTTGGAAATCTTTTTGGTTCCTAATCAGATCATCGATGGTGGCATTGTCGGTGTTTCCATCATTCTATCACACTTGAGTGGTATTAAACTCGGGTACTTGCTTCTCATTTTGAATCTTCCATTCTTTTTCATAGGTTATAAACAAATCGGTAAAACCTTTGCCCTCACAACATTGTTCGGTGTCACTACTCTCTCCATATGCACCTTATGGTTACACCCCGTTCCTGTACTGACGGATGATCCATTACTGGCTTCTGTATTCGGGGGGATCATTTTAGGAATCGGAGTCGGCCTGGTCATCCGGTATGGCGGGTCATTGGATGGGACAGAAATCCTCGCGATCCTCTTCAATAAAGCTACACCATTCTCCTTAGGCGAAGTTGTCATGTTCTTCAACCTTTTCATTCTAGGAAGTGCAGGTTTCGTATTCGGCTGGGAACGGGCTATGTATTCCTTGATCGCATACTTCATCGCTTTTAAAATGATTGATATCACCATTGAAGGATTCGAGTCTTCCAAATCCGTATGGATCATTAGTGATCGGCATAAAGAGATTGCAGAAACGTTGAATGCCAGATTAGGAAGGGGTGTCACATATTTGAACGGTGAAGGTGCTTATACCGGAGATGCGAAGAAGGTTATTTTCTGTGTCATCACCCGTCTGGAAGAAGCGAAACTCAAAAGCATTGTAGAGGAACTCGATCCTACAGCATTTTTAGCAGTCGGTGACATCCATGACGTCAAAGGCGGTCGTTTCAGGAAAAGAAATATTCATTGACCATCTCGTTTCACAACGTTCAACAAGGCGGATTCCATAACCAGGATTCCGGACAATTAGCTTACAAAACAATGGATTATAACTAGAAAAACCCCTATCGCATGAGCGACAGGGGTTTAATCTATTTTTTATAGTCCTTCTGATGTTGTCTTCGGTTGCATGTGCTGTACGAGGTAGTCTGGTCCACCAGCTTTGGAGTCAGTTCCAGACATGTTGAATCCACCGAATGGTTGATATCCGACGATTGCTCCTGTACATCCACGGTTGAAGTATAGGTTACCAACATGGAAGTCTTCTTTCGCACGCTTGATTTTATCGCGGTCGTTTGTAAGAAGTGCTCCAGTCAGACCATACTCCGTGTTGTTCGCAATTTCAAGCATGTGGTCAAAGTCACGTGCTTTACTGAATGCAACAACTGGTCCGAAGATTTCTTCCTGCATGAGGCGCGCTTTCGGATCAAGGTCAGCGAAAATCGTAGGTTGGATGAAGAAACCTTTAGAATCATCACCTTCACCACCAGCAACGAGGCGGCCTTCTTCCTTTCCGATTTCGATATAGCTCATGATCTTGTCATAAGCACCTTTATCAATGACCGGTCCCATGTACGTGTTATGTTCAATCGGGCTACCAGTAGTAAGTTCTTTCGTAAGCTTGACAGCTCTTTCAAGAACTTCATCGTAAATGTCCTGGTGAACGACTGCACGGGAACCAGCGGAACATTTTTGCCCAGCGAATCCGAATGCAGAGAATACGATGGATTGAGCTGCTAGATCTAAGTCAGCATCACTGTCGACACAGACTGTATCTTTTCCGCCCATTTCCACGATTACGCGCTTAAGCCACTTTTGGCCGTCCTGGATTTTTGCTGCACGTTCCCAGATACGTGTACCGACATCACGGGAACCTGTGAAGCTGATGAAACGAGTTCTTGGGTGATCAACAAGATAGTCACCGACTTCAGAACCGCTTCCTGGCAAGTAGTTCAATACACCTGCAGGAGTTCCAGCTTTCAGCATGACATCCGCGAACCAAGCTGCAACAACTGGAGTCGCACTTGCTGGTTTTAAAATGACAGTGTTACCAGTGACGATCGGTGCAACTGTTGTTCCAGCCATGATCGCAAACGGGAAGTTCCATGGAGAAATCGTAATTCCAACACCTAAAGGAATGTATTTGTATTGGTTGTGTTCGATAGAACGACTTTGGATCGGTTTACCGTCTTTGATTTCAAGCATTTGACGTCCGTAATACTCCAGGAAATCAATCGCTTCAGCTGTATCAGCGTCCGCTTCCTTCCACGGCTTACCTGCTTCTTTTACCATCAAAGCAGAGAATTCATGCTTACGGCGGCGAATTTCTGCAGCTGCACGGAATAATACGTTGGCACGTTCTTCCGGATCTACCTTGCGCCAAGTTTCAAAAGCTTTGTCCGCAGATTGCATCGCCTTTTCAGCGAGCTCTTGGTTCGCTTTGGAAACACGCCCGATGACCTCTTCCTTATTCGCAGGATTGATCGATACGATCTTTTCATCCGTAGAGACATACTCTCCATTGATGATCAGGTCATAGTCTTTACCTAATAATTCGTTCTCGACTTTTTTCAAAGCCTCTTCAAAAGCTTCACGATTCTCCTTCACGGAAAAATCAGTAAATGGCTCGTGTTTGTAAGGTACTACCATAAGAATGAACCCTCCAATATCGCAATAGAGTAGTATTGAAAACGCATACAAAGGTTTTCAATTACATCCTCATTCTACACTATGAAAATTATGCTTTCAAACATCCAGCAATAGTCAGAATATTTCCATTGTAAGCTATTAATTTTTACTTGCTAAAATGATTAGAAATACAGCATCAAACCCAGTCGTCTCAAGGGTTCCGCTCAATCCCCACCCCTGTCCTATTAACCAAATATGCAAAAACAATTTTACGCGGTGCCAGGCACCGATTTGGAAGCATTGGTACCATTGACTTCGCGATCGGTGCCTGGCACACTTCTAAACCCCTTCTCTCCCAAGGGTTTACCATCAGTGCCTGGCACACTTCTAAATCCCTTCTCTCCCAAGGAATCTGCAAGTGTACCAGGCACCGTTTTTTAAAGTTCAAAAAAACAGAATGGCCGATCCACCATTCTGTTTTATCATTTTCATAGGTATTTTATAAGTTTTGCAACGTTGGAAACGTTCGTTTTCCAACGTTGTCCTCCTTCGAGAATTAAATCCTAGTAGATGTGTACGACCGAGTCTTCGTTAGATGGGTCGGATACGATCAGGCTTTCGTTCTGTTCGAGTGAGGATTTGATGTTGACCTCGACGACCTCATCCGGGTAGTATTGCTTCACCAGGTAATTCACGTATTGCGTAAATGAAATGACCTCAGCTTTCCCATTGAACTGCATCGGGATTTCAATCGTCATCTTCGAAATCCGATCGTTACGGTACAACGCTTTACCGACGACCCCGATATAGTTCGGGAAGTACTCTTTGATTTTCTCTTCAAATTGGATGAACGTGTTATAGTCCTCGCGATGATCTTCTTCCGCATCGCTAGAAGGGAAAAAGTAATACTTCTCATTGACGTTTTCCCAATTCGCTTTCGTCTGTCCGCCTTTCACAACCGTTTTCGCAAAATAGTTGCCAGGCACGACCGCACCGTGCTTTTCTTCGTGGAAAAGTCCCACCGTAATCGGTACATCCTTAAGCTCCGGATGCTGCCGCAAACGATTGATCACTTCCTGACCGGTTTTCTGTGCGAATTGCTTCACTTCAGCACCATCAAGCTTTTTTTCATCACGGTGAAGCCGTCCCTGGTCATCCTGAACGGTAAAATAATATGTCGAGTGGAAGGACAATGCGATTGAAATACCCGCAAGTTTAACAGAATCCTTCCCACTGTCCTGCAAATAGTCCTGCTCCAAGATATAAGAGAGGATTTTCGGATTCTGCTTCAGCATTTCCTTCCTCTCGTCTACAGAGGCATTCTGGTAGGCTTTCTCATTAATCTCTGGATTCAAGCCCTTTTGGATGAATTTATCACCGGATTCCCCTGACTCTTCTGAAGTGCGCTTCAACCAGTTCCGGATGGTCGCCTTCGACAAGTATTGGCCATTCTGAAAATAATAATCATCAATCGAGAACGTCTCTTTTGAAATTCTCATCAACCCTGTTTCCAATTCATCGACATCGATCCGATTATCGACACCGTATGAAATTTCTCCCCGCGCCGCTCCTGGCTCATAATTTTTCAACGACTTGTAATACTTGTCATCCGTCGTGTTGATATTATGCAGAGGAATCGCCTGTTCATTGTCATTGGCTTCATCTTCCACGACTTCATCACGTTTCAAATTATCAAAGGGCATACATCCGGACAAAAGGATCAGTGAGGCACTGAGTATCACGAATAGCTTTTTAAACATCCCCTAAACTGCACACTCCTTAATCATTCAGCTGGCCGACAAAAGTGTCTTCATTCCAGACTTCGATACCGAGCTTCTCCGCTTTTGTAAGCTTCGAGCCTGCATCTTCACCGGCAATGATCAGGTCGGTGTTCTTGCTCACGCTTCCTGTCACCTTACCACCAAGCTTTTCAATTTCTGCTTTCGCTTCATTCCGAGAGAGTTGCAGCAATTTGCCCGTCAACACGATCGTCTTGCCGCTGAACGGAGAATCGATGTTTTCGGTTTCGCTTCGCTTCAACCCTTTATATTCCATGTTCACGCCTACTTCACGCAAGTGATCCAATAATTGCGTTACTTCAGGTTTTTCAAAATACACTACAACAGAATCAGCAATGATTTCGCCGAACTCATGAATCGACGTGATATCCTCTCGCGTAGCCTTCTGCAGGTTTTCCATCTTTTCAAAGTACTCCGCCAATGTCCTGGCTGCTTTTGCACCGACATTACGGATTCCTAGACCAAACAACAACTTCTCAAGAGAATTGTCCTTCGATGCTTCAATCGCTTTTAAAAGATTATCAACAGACTTCTCGCCCATCCGTTCAAGCTGCAGCAGCTCTTCCCGCTTCAGCTCATATAAATCAGCGACATCTTTGATCAGATTTTCATTGAACAGCTGGGTGATGACCTTTTCGCCCAGGCCGTCGATATTCATTGCGTTCCGTGAAACGAAGTGAATCAACCCTTCACGGATCTGCGCCGGACATTTCGGATTGATACAGCGCAATGCGACTTCATCCTCAATCCGGACAAGCTCGCTTTCACATTCCGGGCAATGTGTCGGCATGTGGAAATCCTGCTCCTCACCCGTACGCTTCTCTTCAATCACGTTCACGACTTCAGGAATGATATCTCCCGCTTTTTTTACAATGACATAGTCCCCGATCTTGATGTCCTTTTCCCGGATAAGATCTTCATTATGGAGGGAGGCACGTTTTACCGTCGTACCTGCCACCTGGACCGGTTCCAAAATCGCAGTCGGCGTCACAACACCTGTCCGCCCGACCGTCAGCTCGATGTCCTCGAGCCTTGTCACGACCTCTTCTGCAGGGAACTTGTATGCGACCGCCCAGCGCGGACTTTTTACCGTCGTACCAAGCTCATCCTGCTGGTCAAGAGAATCGACCTTGATGACGATCCCATCGATTTCATAGTTCAAATCAGGGCGTCTCTCCACCCAGCCATTCACGTATTCAATAACTTCATCAATTGTTTCGCAACGTTTCCATTCCGGATTCGTCTTGAATCCAAGCTCCTCGAGGTAATCAAGACTTTCGCTGTGTGACTCCACATTCCGGCCTTCATAATTACCTGCACCATAAACAAAAATATCGAGGTTACGGCGTGATGCAATCTTCGGATCGAGCTGCCGTAACGAACCAGCCGCTGCGTTTCGCGGGTTCGCGAACACTTCGACGCCCTCCTTCTCACGGGCTTCGTTCAATCTTTCAAAAGAGGCTTTCGGCATGAAGGCCTCACCACGTACTTCGAGTGTTGCGTCTTCCTTCAAACGAAGTGGAATGGAACGAATTGTCTTTAAATTATTCGTGATGTCTTCTCCTATTGTACCGTCGCCCCGGGTTGCCCCGCGGACAAAACGACCGTTTTCATAGAGAAGCGAAACCGCGAGACCATCAATTTTAAGCTCACATACGTATTGGACTTTCCCGCCGACACCATCACGGACCCGGCGATCAAAATCCCTGAGATCCTGCTCATTGAACGCGTTGCCAAGGCTCAGCATCGGTGACTGGTGCTCAACTTTACGGAACGCATCCAACGGTTCTCCGCCGACACGCTGAGTAGGTGAATGCTCGGTGCGGAACTGCGGGAATTCCTGTTCAAGCTTGATCAGCTCGTGAAGCTTCTGGTCATACTCTGCGTCTGGTACGGATGGTTTATCAAGAACGTGATATTCATAATTATATTGATTGAGTAAATTGCTTAATTCTTCGATTTTGGCCTTCGCTTGTTCCTCAGTCATCACTTTACCTCTTTTCTTGATCAGGTTCTATGCTTTTTCGATCGGTGCGAACTTCGCCAGCAAACGCTTGATGCCAGTCGGCTGCGGGAATGCGATATCGAGCTCGAGCGAATCACCTTCACCTTTCGTGCTGACGACCGTTCCGACACCCCATTTGCCATGCTTCGCTTTATCGCCGACACCCCAATCAAGCGATGCACCGCTTTTACGAGCAGGAGCCGTCCGATGTGACCGGCGTGGTGCGCCAGCAGTCGGCATCTGATTAGACGTTTTCTGCCACGGCAACGTTTCTTGCTCTTCATTCAACGATTCCACAATCTCATCCGGAATCTCGTTTATAAAACGGGAAGGTGCGTTCATCGTCGTTTTCCCATATAGAGTACGCATTTTTGCATTCGTTAAAAACAGCTCTTCTTCCGCACGGGTAATCCCGACATACGCAAGACGGCGTTCCTCTTCCATCTCTTCATCATCGAAAAGGGAACGGCTATGTGGGAAGATCCCTTCTTCAAGTCCCATCAAAAAGACGACAGGAAATTCAAGACCCTTTGCGGAGTGGAGCGTCATAAGCACGACGCCATCCTTCTTCTTGTCCTCTTCATCATCGTCCATCTTGTCGATATCAGCGATCAGGGCAAGATCTGTCAAGAAGGCAATCAAGCTTTTATCTTCATTCTGCTTTTCGAACTCCTGAGTGACGGACAGGAATTCATCAAGGTTTTCAAGCCGGCTCTGCGACTCGATCGTATGCTCTTTTTTCAAAGCATCCTTATAACCAGTCTTCTCCAGAACTTCTTCCGTCAATTCAGTGACCGAAAGATATTCCTGCATTTTCGACCAGTTCATCACTTGATCGCGGAATTCAGTGAGCGCGTTCACGAACCGAGCGCTTAAGCCCATCAGCTCGACCTCACCGAGCGCATCCATGATGGAAAGGTCATGCATCGCGGCATGCTGGACGATTTTATCGAGGGTTGAAGCCCCGATCCCGCGTCTCGGCACATTGATGATCCGGCTCAGGCTGATGTCGTCATCCGGGTTCGCAATCAGGCGCAAATACGCAAGGATATCCTTGATTTCCTTACGATCGTAGAACTTCGTACCGCCGACGATCGTGTAGGAAATGTTCGATTTGACGAGCGCTTCCTCTATGACACGCGATTGCGCATTCGTCCGGTAAAGGATTGCGATATCCGACGGTTTCCGCTCCCCTTGCAGCATTTCCTTGATTTTTCCGACGATAAAATAGCTTTCCGTATGCTCACTGTCGGCTTGGTAATAACTGATGTTCTGGCCATCCGTATTGTCTGTCCAAAGATTCTTCGGCTTACGTCCTGTGTTGTTCTGGATCACTTCGTTCGCCGCCTGGAGAATTCGTTTTGTCGAGCGATAGTTCTGCTCAAGCAAGATCACTTCAGCATCCGCGTAGTCCTGCTCGAACGAGAGGATGTTTGCAATGTCCGCTCCACGCCAGCGATAGATCGATTGATCCGAGTCCCCGACAACACAAAGGTTCCGATACCGTTCAGCCAAAAGGTTCACGAGCACATATTGCGCGCGGTTCGTATCCTGGTACTCGTCCACGTGTATGTACTGGAACTTGCGCTGATAATGCTCGAGAACTTCTGGCACACGCTGAAAAAGCTTGATCGTCGACATGATCAAGTCATCGAAGTCGAGTGCATGATTTTTACGAAGCTGTTTTTCGTACACTTCGTAAACATCTGCCGCAACCTCTTCGTACATTCCCTGGGCTGTCTTCTGAAAATCAGCCGCGGTCTTCAGCTCGTTTTTCGCCGAACTGATCGTTCCGAGGATTCCTCTCGCATCGAACTTTTTCGTATCAAGGTTCAGGTCTTTGAGCGCCTGTTTGATGACAGACAGCTGGTCCGTCGCATCGAGAATCGTAAAGTTGCGATTGATCCCAATCCGGTCGGAATCCCTTCTTAAAATCCGTACGCACATCGAGTGGAACGTTGAGATCCAGATGCTTTCCGCAGCCGGTCCGGTAATTGCCGCAACCCTCGATTGCATTTCTCTTGCTGCTTTATTTGTAAACGTGATCGCAAGGATATTCCACGGGGCAACACCTTTTTCAACTAACAAATATGCGATCCGATGGGTCAAAACCCGCGTCTTTCCACTTCCTGCTCCTGCCATGATCAAGAGAGGACCTTCTGTATGCTTGACCGCTTTCTTCTGTTCAGGATTCAGCCCAGAGAGCAGCCGTTCAACAATTTGTTGCACATTTTCCACCACCTATACAAACGTATGTTCCTATCTATTATTTTAATCGAAGCAAGCTGAAAACACAATTCATCCTTTAACGACTTTCACCGTTTTGATCGCTGCTTCCATATCTTCATAAATGATGTTTCCAACGACTATTGTATCAGCAAATTGCGCCATCTCTCTAGCCTGTTCCACATTTTTGATACCGCCGCCGTAATAGAAACGTGTCTTGTCGAGGATCGTGCTCACATCTTTCACTGTTTCCACATCGCCATACGTACCGCTGTATTCCAGGTAAAAGATCGGCAGCTGGAACATATTCTCAGCAATCCTTGCGTATGCGAGGATGTCCTCTTCGCTCAAGTCTGTGTCGGCCTCTGAAACTTGCGCCGCCTTCGATTCACCGTTAACGATGCAATAGCCTTCTGTCACAAGCTCGTTCCAATTGATGAGCTCGCCGTATTCCTTGATCGCATCCCGGTGCAGACCGACGATCCAATCCGGATTCTTGCTGTTGAGCACACTCGGCACAAAATAAAAATCAAATCCCGGCGTGATAGATTCGATGTTCGAAACCTCAAGCACACAAGGTACGGTGTATTTGCGGATCCGAGATAGAAGGTCGATCGTATTTTCCAGGGTCATTCCGTCACTCCCGCCGACGATCACCGCATCTGTCCCTGATTCACAGATCTGATCCAGGGCTTCAGGGGTGATTTCCTTGTCCGGATCCAGCTTGAAGACGTGCTTCCATTCTTTATATTCAAACATAAGGCTGTCCTCCTAAGTAAACACTTCCTCTAAGGATTATAACAGAAAAGGGTACCGGTAAAAACTGAGGTGTGGAGGATGTTCGTGAATGTGCGGCAAATTTTGTGGATTCGTGTCGTTTGGCTGATAGATGGCTCATTTGGGCCGTATCGAGCCTCTTTTTGGCCGTAAAACGCTCATTTCGGACCACAGCATCCTCCCAGATCACTCTCCCAATAAGGAAGGGCTGACTCGCTAAAGTCAGCCCCTTTTCATCTATTCAGATTTGGTGTGAACGCGGTCAAGCGCCATTTCATAGGTGTCGTTTCCGTAATTGAGACAGCGCTTTACACGTGAGATCGTCGCTGTACTTGCACCCGTTTCTTTTTCGATTTTATGATACGTATATCCTTCACGCAGCATACGCGCCACTTCCAGCCGCTGTGCCAAAGACTGGATTTCATTAATTGTCGCTAAATCGTCGAAGAACCGATAGCACTCTTCCCGGTCTTCCAGCGTTAGAATCGCATCGAAAAGCTGATCCAATGTTTTTCCTCTTAGTTTATCAATTTGCATCCCTTAATCACTCCTCCAAAACTATTCCCAGCTTACGTTTGGATCAAGGTCTGACGAAGGCACCAGATTCACCCATGTCTTGCCTGGTACGAACGGAACCTCTGCTCCATCTTTTACTGGAATGATTCGTCCATTTTCATTCTTCCAATTTATCTCTTGTGACTTCCCTTGTTGGAATAGAATTGCGTCACCGCCACTTTCAAGATTGATGTTACGGCGACCTGCACTGTCAATGACCTGGTGGTTGGCACCGACGACCAGCACATTTTCAAGCTCAATCGGTATTTCCGTTTCCCTGTCGACAGTCTGCTCATTGTTTACATATCTCAAGTATGTGCCCTTTTCCGATTGGTAACGGTATTTCACTTTATAATGATCACCGTATGAAACAGTCACTGTGCTTGCGGGATCCCCTTCAATTGCCGTCACTTCATCTTCCTTTAAAAATGAAAACGCTGGAATCTCCTGCTTCAATTCGAACTTCTTTTTCTTAGATTCCTTCATGATATTTTCGTAGGTGATATATGAATTATGCGGCGCTTTCCGGAAATTCGCACGCTTGAATAATGTTCCATCGTAATACAAGCCATTCAGCGAGTCAATGTTCCCCGAAGTCAGCATTGCTTGCGCCGATGGACTCCAGCCGTGGAAAACATAGATCGCATCGAATCCGTTACTGAGTCTCACGTAGTAATCACGCGCACTTCTAACCGGTCCGATGGCGTCAGGCTCCTCACTCTGGAAAACGGCAAGCAATCTTGTGATTTTCCCTTCCGCCAAAACTTCATAGACAATGTCGGCTTTATGCAAACCGGACTGCGGTCTCGCCTCAGGTGCATTGTTGACCATGACCGCTACCGCTCTTGATGCCAACGCCTCGTCTGTCCCTTTACCTGTCAGCGGAAACGTATACGCAAACCTCGGATTGTCATCAACTTCCTTCTTCTCGATGCCTGTGTCTTTAGAAGCCGCGTCATCACTTGGCTTTGCCGTTTCCTTCGAACTACACGCCGAAAGCATAAGGATCAATGCTACGATACACGCAACAAACAACCTTTTCTTATTCATTTGGTAAAACTCCCCCTAGTTTTTTCCCTGATTCTCTCTCAGAACAACCCTTGACCGATACCCTATTAAAAGTCCTCTAAGACTACAGTGATGAATTATAAAAAAACCTTTTAAACAGTTGAGGAATTAGAAACAACACCGGCTAAATACGTCACGTCCTGTGACAACGCCGGTCCTAGTACATCCTGTACGTCGGAGGACCGCAAAAAACAAGTAACGATCACTGCCTAAAAGCGTCACGTCCTATGACAACGGCAGTACTAGCACGTCCTATGCGTCGAATATTCGCCGTTAATAATTTCTCAACTAACTACAGTTTAACGCATTACAACAGGAAAGGACAGCACCTCATTTTTCAAGACATCAACAATGCCGCTTGGCGTGATGCGAATATAAGGCAAATGAGTCGATGAAAAAAATAACAAACTGTAAATCGGATCCACAAAAATATAGCCCCGGTCCTTCAGTTCTTTAACAAGTTGATTCTGCTGGTCCATGACCGTTTCCATCGGCTCTGTGGAGCATCCGCCATTCAGCGCGAGCGGGATTTCACATATGACCTCACCTTTCTCGACAAGAACGATCCCGCCGCCGATTTCCTTCAATCGTTCGAAAGCCGTCACCATATCTTTTTTGCTTTTTCCTATCAATAATATGTCGGCGCTATTCGAATATGAGCTGACAAACCCTGACACGCCTGAAGCGAAACCTTTCAGCATCGCATTGACACGCCACTTTCCGTTCCGATCGACCAACGCAAAAAAGCTTTCATAATGATCTTGGTCAAGTTCTTCAACTGTAAAATCGAGTTCAGTTTTATAAGGCTTCGTAATCACCGCGTTCACCATATCAATCCCTGCAGGTGAGACGACGTCGAGGTCCTCTGCCTTTAACGACCAATCAAGATCGTATGGCTTGATATCGTAATCCGACCAGTTGAAGGCTGCTTCCGGTTCCTCTGTAATCCACTTTCCTTTTGATAAAACTGTCTCTGGCGTCGGCTCTTTTGGATCTTTTAAAATGTTCAGATTCGCGACCCTGCCAGGCGCGATCATTCCGTACTGATGATCGATCCCGTAATGGCGCGCAATATTATAGGAGACCATCGCATACGCATCTTCTAACGGTACTCCTTTTTCAAGAGCGATCCGGAGCACTTCATCAGTCACTCCATCACGATGGAAATTCGGTGTTGAGCCATCCGTCGTCATCAACACGCGGTCGAAATTCTCGACACCAAGCGCAAGCATCTCTTCTAAAATGTCTGGTAAGTCTGGACGGATCGACGAATAGCGGAGCGAAGTCGTATAGCCGAGTGACATGCGGAGAACCGCTTCTTCTCCAGTCATCGCTTCATGGTCACAATCCGCACCGAGTACCGCCAGCTTTGCTAAAGTCCGCTCAGACGCACCAGGCAGATGGCTTTCGATTTTCAACCCTCGCCTTTTCGTCTCCTGCATCCAATGGAGCGTCTTATCATCGCCTTTCAGCACCTGCGGCCAGTTCGTCAATTCACCACCTTGCAAGGTATAGGGATGATCCAAGAACTGATCGAACATCTCCTCAGAAAAAATCTCATCCTCATTCTGCAGCTTTGTCTGCGAATCATAACGGCACCACCAGAAAAACGTGTAGGGCAGTTCATTGATATCCGTCATGAACGTAAGCGCTTTCTTTTTTTCTAATGGCAAAAGCATCAGGTTGTCGCAAATGAACGTTGTCGTCCCCCGTTTTGCTGAATAAGAAGCAAAGGTCTGGGGATTATAAAGTTGAAATGGGTGGACATGAGGCTCGATATAACCTGGAACGATATATCGGTTTTCACAATCGATAATCTCGCATCCGGTTTTGTTTTGCGGCATTTTCCCACCAACATAGACGATCCGATCCTCATAAATCCATATGTTTGTCGTGATCCATTTTTTCAAAACGTTGTTCAAGTATGTAGCATTTTCTAAGACAAGCGTGGGCGGCTGTTCGCCCTGAATGACTTGGATATGGGTCCGGAGCTGCTGCTTCGACCAATTCACTAAATGCTGTGACATTTCATCACCTCGGTGTATGTATGGTTTCTATTTGTTAGAATCTTCTGTACACCATGATACCATAACCCGGAAATTCGCTACAGTATAACGAATTAAAGCTGTAGCTCGCCAAAATCTGAAATGCCGAGGAACCTGACTAAAAGGAGGAGAACAATATGAAACAGAACATAGGTACAGTGAATGCATTGATCCGAATTACAGTCGGTTTGACGATGGTCGCTTATGCGGCAGCAAGAATGGGTCGTAAACCGCACCGCCAAAGTCATCTACTCACGATGATGCTTGGGGCGATGAAGGTTGGCGAAGGGATTACAAGATATTGCCCTATGACTGATCTTTACGAAAACGGGCAAAAGCTGAGGAACATGGACCTCGCCTCCATGACAAAAGAGGGCTCTCCGATCAATCCTTCTTGATTAGTGAAGCAATCCTTCTTGAGTGGTGAAGGTGTAAAAAGTAACCTTTGGCCGGAATCGGGCTGAAGGTGGCAGGATTATGCCTCGAACCCGCCGGATTACCGCGCGACACCTTTTAACAAAAAATGAAAAAGCTCCCGGATTGGGAGCTTTTCTTATAAAAAGAGGTGATTTTACATGAAGTATGTCGATGTACTGATGGAATACATGACAGATATGCTGTTTGTGCTTGCGATGATCGTCGGAAGCATCATCGCGTTGACGTTTTTCATTTTCCGGAGGAGACAGCCTTGATCGCTTTTGAACCGATGTCTTTTCGGTAAAAACTTTCAGCACACTCCAGCTTCGCCATTTCACGATAAACAGAAGTTTGCGCACTTTCCAGATTCTCAGATTTAGCAGCAAGCAGCAGAATTCGCCCGCCGTCTGTCACTAACTGTCCACCGTCCCCTTTTACACCTGCAAAGAACGTGAGGGTATCCGCAGAAACAGTCTCCAGTCCATTGATCGCGACACCTTTTTCATAGGATCCCGGATAACCGCCTGATGCCAGCACAACTCCGACATATTCATCAGTGGACCATTCAAGCGAGACATCTTCTCCATTCAACAAGCCTGTCATAACCTCAAACAGATCACTTTCGAGGCGTGGAAGTACGACCTGTGTTTCCGGATCGCCGAATCGAGCGTTGAACTCGATCACTTTCGGTCCTCGGTCTGTCAACATCAGCCCCGCATACAAGATTCCCGTAAACGACGCATCCTCTTTTACAAGCGCGTCAGCCATTGGCTGCAGAATCTCCCCAACCGCGACTTCCACCACTTTATCGGAAATATGCGGCACAGGGGAGTATGCGCCCATTCCCCCAGTGTTCGGTCCGAGATCCCCGTCAAATGCCCGTTTGTGGTCCTGCGAAATCACCATTGGCAGCACCTTCTTCCCATTGACGAACGCCATCAACGAGAATTCTTCACCCTCTAAAAATTCCTCAATGACGACTTTACTGCTCGCCTCACCGAATTTCGTCTCAACCATCATGCTGTGGAGCGCTTCTTCCGCTTCTGCTATCGTCATCGCGACGACAACACCTTTCCCAGCCGCAAGACCATCAGCTTTTATCACGATCGGCGCCCCTTTTTCTGCTAAGTACGTCTTCGCTTGCTCATAATCAGTGAAAGAAGCTGAGAAAGCGGTCGGAATTGCATATTTCTCCATCAATTCGTTCGCATACGTCTTGCTGCCTTCGATCAATGCAGCTGCCCGTGTCGGTCCGAAAACCGCGAGATCTTCCGCTTCAAAACGATCCACAAGTCCATCAAGCAAAGGCTGCTCAGGACCCACAACAGTCAAATCAACGCCATTTTCCTTCGCAAACTGGACCAATCCGTCTTGATCCGATTCAGCAATATCGACACACTCCGCAACATCAGTCATCCCGACGTTACCAGGTGCGACAAACACCTGCGTCACACGCTCTGACTGTGCCATTTTCCACGCAATCGCATGCTCTCTTCCACCTTTACCAACGATCAGAACGTTCATCTAATCACCCCTCGATTAATGTTTGAAATGCCGTACACCTGTAAGTACCATCGCAATGCCGTATTCATCCGCTTTATCAATCGATTCCTGGTCACGTATCGAACCGCCTGGCTGGATGATCGCAGCTACACCAGCTTTTGCTGCTGCTTCGACCGTATCGCTCATCGGAAAGAAAGCATCTGACGCAAGGGATGAGCCCGAAACCTTATCTCCTGCTTGCTCAAGCGCGATTTTCGCCGCACCGACACGGTTCATCTGACCTGCTCCTACTCCGATTGTCTGATTCCCTTTCGCAAGGACGATCGCATTCGACTTTACGTGCTTGACGATTTGCCAGCTGAGCTTCAGGTCTGCCCATTCCGTTTCCGTCGGCTCCCGTTTAGTCGCCACTTTCAAGTCAGCATTGTCAAACCCATAGTGATCTTCCTGCTGGACCAATGCACCCCCTGATACGGTTTGGATCCGTTTTTGTACCTGCGTCGCGATTGTTTTCGGTTCAACCTGTAAAAGGCGCAGGTTTTTCTTTTCCGTCAAAACCGCTAACGCTTCTTCAGAGAACGATGGCGCAATGATGATCTCAAGGAAAATCTCCTTCAGCCTTTGAGCCGTTTCCGCATCGACTTCCTGGTTCGTCGCCACGATTCCGCCGAAAATCGAAACAGGGTCCGCTTCATACGCGAGTTGATACGCTTCCGCCAACGTCTTTCCGACACCGACACCGCAAGGATTCGTATGTTTGACCGCTACGACAGCCGGCTCATCAAATTCCTGGATGATCTGCAGAGCCGCATCTGCATCATTGATGTTGTTGAAGGAAAGCTCCTTCCCGTGTAGTTGCTTCGCTTTTGCAATCGTTGAAGGCTCTCCAATTGGCACCTCGTAAAAAGCTGCCTTCTGATGCGGGTTCTCTCCATAACGCAATGCTTGTTTTTTCGTGTACGTCACTGTGTAGGATTCCGGGTACTCCTCTTCTGTCATATCCGTCAAGTACTGGGCAATCAGAGCATCATACGCAGCTGTATGGCGGAACACTTTTGCGGCAAGACGACGCTTCGTTTCGTCAGCCACCGCACCGTTCGCTTTCAACTCTTCTAAAATCGTCCCATAGTCAGCAGGATCCACCGCCACTGTAACGGAAGCGTGGTTTTTCGCAGCTGAACGGAGCATGCTCGGTCCGCCGATATCGATGTTCTCAATCGCGTCCTCGTAGGTCACATCCGCACGCGAGATCGTCTCTTTGAACGGATACAGATTAACGACGACGAAATCGATCGGTGTGATGTTGTGTTCTTCGATTTGCGCCTGGTGATCGGCATTTTCCCGAACCGCAAGCAAACCGCCATGAATGTTCGGATGCAACGTTTTTACACGGCCGTCAAGGATTTCAGGAAAACCTGTCACCTCGGAAATGCCTGTTACCTTGAGTCCAGCCTCTTCAATCGCCCGTTTCGTTCCGCCTGTCGATACGATTTCGATCCCCTGCTCGATCAGACCTTCGACAAACGGAATCAGCCCTTCTTTATTCGAAACACTCACTAGTGCGCGCATTATGCGAATTCCCCTTTCTCCGTGGATGTGTGTAGGATGTTCTGGATGACTCTCGGATATAATTCATGCTCAATCTTATGGATTTTCTGTTGTAAAATTTCGGCCGTATCACCAGCGTCAATCGGCACTGAGGCTTGTTCGATGATAGGGCCCGTGTCCATTCCATTGTCGACATAGTGGACTGTGACACCAGTCTCCGAAACGCCCGACTCGATCGCTTGTCCGATAGCGTCTTTACCTGGAAAAGCAGGCAATAAAGAAGGGTGGATGTTGACCATCTTCCCCTCAAATTGTGAAAGCAGCGTCGGTCCGATCAACCGCATATAGCCTGCCAATGCGATGAACTCGACCTTCGCTTCCTCCAAGCTTTTTAAAATCTCCGTCTCGAAAGCTTCCTTATCCGGGTACTCTTTAGCCTTAAAAACGAACGTCGGGATGCCATGTTTGTCAGCACGTTCAATGGTTTTAGCACCTGGACGGTCACAGACGAGCAGGTTCACTTTCGCATCGAGTTCACCTGACTCACAAGCATCGACAATCGCCTGAAAGTTGGAGCCTGAACCGGATGCAAATACTGCGATGCCTTTCATTTCAATTCTCCTCCACCAAACGTAATGCCTTCTGTTCCTTCTTTTATCCGGCCGATCAAAAAGGCTGACTCGCCTTGTGCCTCAATAGTCCGGATCACCTTGACCGCGTCCTCATGTTTCACAGCAAGCACCATGCCGATTCCCATATTGAAGGTGCCAAGCATGTCATCTGAGGATAATCCGCCTTCCTTCTGAAGCAATGAAAAAATCTCAGGAACAGGCCATGAACCGAGATCTACCTCCGCACTAAGCCCTTCAGGCAGCATGCGTGGCACATTTTCGATGAACCCACCGCCGGTTATGTGGGCGATTCCTGAAACTTCATAGTTGTTTAAAACCTCGAGCACAGGCTTCACGTAGATTTTCGTCGGCGTCAAAAGCTCTTTGCCAAGCGTTTTTCCGAGTTGATCAAACGTTTGATTAAGCGTGTAACCTGCCTGCTCAAGCAATACTTTTCGGACGAGCGAATAGCCGTTGCTATGGATACCGCTTGACGCAATTCCGATCAGCGCATCGCCTTTGCTTACTTTTTCAGGGGTGATTAGCTTCGATTTCTCTGCGACACCAACTGTAAAACCAGCAAGATCATACTCTTCAGGGTCATACATGCCAGGCATTTCAGCTGTTTCCCCGCCGATCAGGGCAGCTCCTGCCTGCTTACATCCTTCGGAGATTCCTTTGACGATCTGTTCGACTTTCTCAGGCTCAAGCTTTCCACAAGCAATGTAATCTAAAAAGTATAGCGGCTCCGCGCCCTGTGCAACGATGTCATTGACGCACATCGCGACAGCATCGATGCCGATCGTATCGTGCTTATCCATTTGGAACGCGAGCATCAGCTTCGTCCCGACTCCGTCTGTCCCCGAAATAAGGACAGGTTCCTTGACATTGAGCTTGGATAAATCGAACATGCCGCCAAAAGCACCGATTCCACCGAGAACTTCCGGCCGCATCGTGTCCTTGACATGCTTCTTCATACGTTTGACAGCTTCGTATCCTGCCTCAACATCGACTCCAGCTTGCTTATATGCTTGTGCCATACTTTTTCCCCCTTGGACCTTTGATTAGCTTCGGATCTTATTGTCAACATCGTTGCTTTTGAAAGGTCAATTTAATTGTCGGATCTTACTTATATCCACTATTTGAAGATTAACGGACATGAGAGCCCTTATCTGTGATAAAAAGTAGCGATCGTACAACTTAACGGACATGAGCGCTCTTATTTGGGTAAAACACAGCTGATTTTCTATGAATTCAATCAAATAAGGTCTCTGGTGTCCGTTATTTTTACAAAACAGGACGTTTGGACCCAAATAAGGTCTCCTGTGTCCGTTAACAATTATTTATTTATAAACGAGTTCTTTTTCGTGCGGCAGGACGGTGTCTGGATAGATTTCTGTCGGGTATTTGCCTGTAAAACAGCCGAGGCATTGCCCGCAGTTCTGCTCTTTCGGGTTGCGCCCAATCGCATCCATCATGCCATCGATGCTCAAGTATTCGAGCGTATCCGCACCGATGATTTCACGGATTTCCTCGACCGAATAATTCGAGGCGATCAGCTCCTCTTTAGACGAAATGTCAATTCCGTAATAGCACGGGTGAGCGATCGGTGGTGAACTGATCCGTACGTGGACCTCTTTCGCCCCAGCATCCCGAAGCATCTGCACGATCCGACGGCTTGTCGTTCCGCGAACAATCGAGTCATCGACCATGACAACACGTTTTCCTTCAACGATTCCGCGCACCGGTGAAAGCTTCATTTTCACACCCTGTTCCCTTAACTCCTGGGAAGGCTGGATGAACGTACGCCCAACATAGCGGTTCTTGATCAACCCAAGTTCATACGGAATCCCAGCTGCTTCAGCGTAACCGATTGCTGCTGAGATGCTTGAATCTGGAACACCTGTGACGACGTCCGCTTCAACGAAAGCTTCAGCTGCCAGACGTTTTCCGAGATTTTTACGGGCAGTATGGATGTTGATTTCGTCGATATGGCTGTCTGGACGGGAAAAATAAATGTACTCCATGCTGCAGATCGCACGATTCGTCGATGAAGTGAACGTGTCACTCTCCACACCGTCGTCATTAATGATCAACAGCTCTCCCGGATGGACGTCACGGATATACTCCGCTCCGATGACATCGAACGCACACGTTTCCGAAGCGACGACGTAAGCATCGCCAATTTTACCTAATGAAAGAGGTCGCAAGCCGTTCGGGTCCTGGGCCGCCATGATTCCGTCTTCTGTCATGATGACGAACGCGTAAGCCCCTTTGATCATCGACAGGGCATTTTTCACCTGATCACGCAAGTTGAAAAGACCGCTTCGCTTGATAAGATGTGCGAGCACCTCTGTATCGGAAGTCGTTTGAAAAATACTTCCCTGAGCTTCCAACTGCTGCTTCAGCATGTTCGCGTTCACAAGATTCCCGTTATGGGCAAGAGCAAGAGCTCCACGCTGGGATTGGAAGACAAGCGGTTGGACATTCGCAAACTCCGAACCGCCAGCCGTCGAATAACGCACATGCCCGATTGCAGCTTTTCCTGTCAACGATGAAAGCTCTCCACGGTTGAACACTTCCGTTACGAGCCCGCTGTTTTTATGGAAATTCACAGCTTCACCGTCTGTCACCGCGATCCCTGCGCCTTCCTGACCACGATGCTGGAGGCTGTGCAAGCCGTAATACGTGAGTTGAGCCGCCTCTTGGTGACCCCAGATGGCGAACACACCGCACTCTTCGTTTAGACCTTTGATGTCAGCAAACATGGAATGGCTCCTTTCCAAGCTGTTTCAAGCTCCTCTTTCGTTGCTGAGATGAGTTCACTTCCACTTTCAGATTCGATGCGTAATGCCGGGCGATCAAGCACAACACCAATTTCGGTCGCATCTACTAGTTTTTCAAATTGCTCAACGTTTTCCGGTTTGACCGATACGAGGAAACGAGATTGAGATTCACTGAATAACGCCGCGACTTCCGCTCCCTTCAAGGTCACAGATGCACCAAGCTCGCCTTCCATCATACTCTCAGCAATCGCAACCGCGACGCCGCCTTCTGCTACGTCATGTGCAGATTCGACTACACCTTCTTGGATCGCTTTTAAAAGCTGAGATTGATAGCTTGCTTCTTGTTCAATATCAAGCGCTGGAGCTTTACCGAAAATCTTACCTTCCAACACCTTCTGAAGTTCACTTCCAGAAAACTCAGGCTTTGTTTCACCGATCATGTAGATGACGTCGCCCGCCTCTTTAAACGATTGAGTCGTCACGTGATCAAGATCATGGACAAGCCCGACCATACCAACAACCGGCGTCGGATAAACGGCCACACCGTTTGTTTCGTTATACAACGACACATTTCCGCTGATGACCGGTGTTGAAAGGGTACGGCACGCTTCGCTCATGCCATCCACCGCTTTTTCGAGCTGCCAGAAGATTTCAGGCTTTTCAGGGTTCCCGAAGTTCAGACAGTCAGTGATCGCAAGCGGCTCACCGCCTGAGCAGACAATATTTCGCGCAGCTTCCGCAACCGCGATTTTTCCACCAACCTCTGGATCGAGATAAAGATAGCGAGAGTTACAATCCGTTGTCATCGCAAGTGCTTTACGTGTGCCACGGATCCGGACCACAGCTGCATCTGAACCTGGTGAAACGACCGTGCTCGTGCGGACCATATGGTCATATTGATCGAACACCCAGGACTTGCTCGCAATCGTCGGCTGAGCCAACAACTTCAATAATGTTTCTTTATAATCAGCTACGTTCGGAACGTAGGCTTCTTGGTTTTGGAACTGTTCATAATACGCTGGAACTGAGCTCGGCTTGTGATAAACCGGTGCTTCCTCAGCTAGTGCGTCGACCGGTACGTTCGCGACGATTTCACCTTTGTGGAGGAGGCGGAGCTCTTTTTCCTCGATGACATTTCCGATCGTCACCGCTTCAAGACCCCATTTTTCAAAAATCTTGACGATCTCGTCTTCGCGACCTTTTTTCACGACGATCAACATACGTTCTTGCGACTCAGAAAGCATCATCTCATAAGGTGTCATATTCGTTTCACGCTGTGGCACAAGGTCCAGGTCCATTTCGATACCGACACCTGATTTGCTCGCCATTTCACTCGATGACGACGTGAGTCCCGCCGCTCCCATGTCCTGGATTCCGACAAGGGCATCACATTGGACAAGCTCAAGACACGCTTCAAGCAGAAGCTTTTCCATGAATGGGTCGCCGACTTGGACCGCAGGACGTTTTTCATCAGATGCGTCGTTCAATTCTTCAGAAGCGAACGTAGCACCGTGGATACCGTCACGGCCAGTACGAGCGCCGACATACATGACTGAGTTGCCGATTCCGTTCGCCTGCCCTTTCTGGATATCTTTATGGTCGATGACACCGACACACATTGCGTTCACAAGCGGATTTCCTTCGTACGAAGCGTCGAACTGGACTTCACCGCCGACTGTTGGAATGCCGATACAGTTTCCGTAGCCTGCAATCCCTGCGACAACCTCTTCAAACAAATACTTCACGCGGCCTGAGCTCAGCTCACCGAAACGAAGCGAGTTGAGAAGTGCTACTGGACGCGCACCCATCGAAAAGACGTCACGGATGATTCCGCCGACTCCAGTCGCAGCCCCTTGATACGGCTCAATCGCGGACGGGTGGTTGTGGCTCTCAATTTTGAAAACAACCGCTTGATCGTCCCCGATATCGACGATTCCAGCACCCTCACCTGGTCCTTGAAGAACACGCTTTCCGTCTGTCGGGAACTTACGTAAAACAGGCTTCGAGTTCTTGTAGCTGCAATGCTCGGACCACATGACTGAGAATAGCCCGGTTTCTGTGTAGTTCGGCGATCTTCCGAGGATCGATTCAACCATCGCGAACTCTTCATCGTTCAAGCCCATCTC
The DNA here is from genome assembly GCF_019720915.1 of Alkalihalobacillus sp. TS-13. Taxonomy (GTDB): domain Bacteria; phylum Bacillota; class Bacilli; order Bacillales; family Fictibacillaceae; genus Pseudalkalibacillus. The sequence goes on along the minus strand of NZ_JAHKSI010000003.1, from coordinate 10,569 downwards.
TTGATAGAGCTTCTGTTCCTTGATCATCTGTGCATTAGGTTCATGTGGATAAGACATGTGCTTCCCTCCAAGCTTTCACGATTGATTGAAATAATTTCAGACCGTCTTTGCTGCCGAGCAGTTCATCGACTGCCCGCTCAGGATGCGGCATCATTCCGAGGACATTTCCGTTTGCATTGGTGATCCCTGCGATACCATGCCTAGATCCGTTGATGTTCGTGCCATATCGGAATGCAATCTGATTGTTCTCTACTAATCTTTCATACGTAGCCTCATCGCAATAATAGTTTCCTTCACCATGTGCGACAGGAATCGTGATCTTTTCATCTTTTTCATATAGACTTGTAAAAACCGTTCCGTTATTCTCGACGGTAAGTTCGACCTGGCGGCAGATGAATTTCAACTTCTCATTCCGCTGCATCGCGCCTGGGAGCAGTCCCGCTTCGAGCAGAATCTGGAAGCCGTTGCAGACACCGAGAATCGGTTTTCCGGCTTTGTTCGCCTCATGGATCGAATTCATGACGTTCGAAAAACGAGCAATAGCCCCGCCTCGTAAGTAATCTCCATACGAGAATCCGCCTGGGATGAGGATTCCGTCATAGGAACTCAGCTCCTCGTCATCATGCCAGACGTATTCGACTTCTTCGCCAAGCTCATCCTTGATCGCGTGATACATATCGACATCACAGTTGGAACCTGGAAAAACGACGACTGCAAATCTCATTGAGGGACGACCTCCTCGATTTCATACGTAAAGTCTTCGATCACTGTGTTCGCGAGCAGCTTTTCACAGATTTCTCGGACTTGAGCGTCAATGTCCCCATCTTCCTTTTTCAGCGTCAATTCAATGTACTTCCCGATCCGGACATCCTCTACAGATTGATAGGCAAGACGGTGAAGTGAATCCTTCACAGCAGCTCCCTGTGGATCTAAAACGCTCTCCTTCAAAGTCACAAACACTTTTACGTTATACATGAAATCGGCCTCCCCGAGTTTTCTTTAGATTTGATGAAACTCTGTGCTTTTTTCGTAAGGTTTTGTTATACCTTATTGTTGATTTTTGCGAAATTCACTCCCTTTCCGCGGGCGATCCACAAGCCTCCATACGAGTTCCTCGCTGTGGGGTCTCGCCTCGCTCGCTTTTTCCGCAGGAATCTCACAAATTTCGCTTCAATCAAACTTAGTCAGAAATCAACAGCATTATTTAACATAGCAATACGTGAAAAAAGCTTCATTATCGAAAAAATTCGTTTGAAAGCGGCGTCGACGACCTCTTAAGTCATTCCAGCCCAGCATTATCTACAAAAAACAGCCCCAACCTACAAAAATTCAAAATTACCTACAAAACGCGGATCAGCGAGCGACAGTCAATCGTTCCAATAGCTTCGCGTATGTCTCCGTCAAACTTCCGAGATCGCGGCGGAACACGTCTTTATCGAGCTTTTCCTTCGTGTCAGAATCCCAAAGACGGCATGTATCCGGTGAAATTTCATCGGCCAGCAATACTTCTCCGTCAGATCCAATCCCGAACTCCAGCTTGAAATCGACAAGATCGATGTTGAGCTTTTTAAAATACGGGACAAGAACCTCATTGACCGCAAGACCTTTCTGACGAAGCAGGGAAAGCTCCGTCTCTTCGACCAGCCCGAGTACTCGGATGTGATCATGGGTCAACAACGGATCTCCAAGGTCATCGTTCTTATAGTAAAACTCGACGATCGTTTCCGGCAGCAGTTCGCCCTCTTCCATTCCTAGCCGGTTGGCCAGCGAGCCTGCCGCTACATTCCGGACCACGACTTCAAGCGGGATGATCTGGACATTTTTCACGAGCTGTTCGGTCTCCGAAAGCTTCTTCACAAAATGTGATTCGATTCCGGCTTCATGCAGCATTTCGAACAAAAGCAAGGAAATTTCATTGTTCAATTTCCCTTTCCCGGTGATCGTCGTCTTCTTTTCACCGTTGAAAGCTGTTGCTTCATCTTTGTACTCGATCCAGACAAGTTCAGGATCATCCGTCTGATAAATCCGTTTTGCTTTCCCCTCATACAGCAACGCTTGTTTTTCCATCTCGGTCCCTCCTCTTAAAATCAAAAACCGTGTAGTGGTTGAATCTGGACATCATCACAAATTATCTGGACAAAACTCTAAAATATCTGGACATGTTTCCATTTTTTCTGTACAACAATCCGATTTATCTGGACAAAACGCCAAATTTACTGGACATTTCCACTGCCGGATCGACGTTTTATTCCAACCCGACGCGTTTGAAGATATTGTCCACTTCACGTACGTGGTAGTTATAGTCGAAGCAGTCCTCGATCTCAGCAGGTGCAAGCATTTCCGTCACACGCGGTTCCGCTTCGATCAGCTCGCGGAACTGGATGCCTCTCTCCCATGCTTCCATCGCTTTCGGCTGAACAAGGTCATATGCCTCTTCACGGCTCATGCCTTTATCGATCAAAGAAAGCAAGACACGCTGCGAGTAGATCAAACCGTATGTCCGAGTCATGTTACGCTTCATGTTTTCAGGGAACACCGTCAAGTTCTTTACGATGTTCGAGAATCGGTTCAGCATGTAATTCAACAGAATCGTGCTGTCTGGAATGATCACGCGCTCAGCGGATGAGTGCGAAATATCACGCTCATGCCAGAGGGATACGTTCTCCATCGCCGTAACCATATGGCCACGAATCACACGTGCGAGCCCCGTCATGTTCTCAGATCCGACCGGATTCCGTTTATGCGGCATCGCTGACGAACCCTTCTGCCCTTTTGCGAAAAACTCCTCAACTTCACGCGTTTCACTCTTTTGCAATCCACGGATCTCTGTCGCGAATTTTTCAACCGAAGTCGCAACCAGCGCCAGTGTTGAAATGTAGTGTGCATGGCGGTCACGCTGTAACGTTTGGGTCGAAACCGGTGCACGGTTCAAGCCAAGTTTTTCACACACATATTCTTCAACGAACGGCGGGATGTTCGCATAGGTTCCGACCGCACCGGAGAGCTTTCCAAAACGGATCCCTTCGACCGCCTGTTCCAAACGCTCTTTATTGCGCTTCATCTCTTCATACCAGAGCGCGAGCTTCAAGCCGAATGTCGTCGGTTCCGCATGGACCCCATGTGTCCGTCCCATCATCACTGTATATTTGTGTTCTTTCGCTTTCTCTTTTAAAACCTCGATGAAATTGTCAACGTCTTGTATAAGGATTTCGTTCGCCTGCTTGATCAAGTAAGAGAGTGCTGTGTCGACGACGTCTGTTGAAGTCAGACCATAATGGACCCATTTGCGTTCTTCACCAAGTGTTTCTGAAACCGCTCTTGTAAATGCAACAACATCATGGCGTGTTTGTTCCTCGATTTCGTGGATCCGGTTCACATCGAAGGATGCGTTTTCGCGAAGCTTTACCACATCCTCTTTCGGAATATCACCAAGCTCTGCCCATGCTTCACAAGCAAGGATTTCAACCTCGAGCCATGCTTTGAATTTGTTTTCCTCTGTCCAAATCGATCCCATTTCAGGTCTTGTATAACGTTCTATCATTTGACTTCCTCCAGCTTATGTTTTGGTGATTTTTGCAAGTTTTCCATTATTGTTTCTGCTTTATCGACTGCTTCATTCAATGTTTCATCAATAATCGTGAAATGCCCCATCTTTCGCTTATCCTTGATCTCCTTTTTCTCATAAAGATGGAGGTGCACATCATCGAAGAGCGGAGCGAATTCAAGAATATTCGCCGCGTCTTCCCCTAGTAGGTTCACCATTACGCTCGGTTTTACCAAATTCGGCTTGCCGAGCTTCCACCCGCAGATTGCGCGGATATGCTGCTGAAACTGGGAGACCATGCACCCTTCGATCGTGTAATGGCCAGAGTTATGCGGTCTTGGAGCAAGTTCGTTGATGTAGATGCCGTGGTCTTCTGTCAGGAACATTTCGACAGCCAATGTTCCGACGAGATCGAGTCCATCCGCAATCTTTCTCGCTAATGATTCTGCTTCTGCTATATTGTCCTCGGAAATCCGTGCCGGCACGATCGACTGATATAAAATATTGTCTTTATGGATGTTTTCAGCAACCGGGAACGTCTCGGTATCTCCTGATGTATTTCGTGCAACAATCACTGAGATCTCTTTCATAAAATTGATTTTCTTTTCGAGGACGCAAGGTCGACCGCTTTCTAAAAGCTCTTTCGCCTTATTCAAGTCGTCCGGTGAGTCGAGCACAACTTGTCCTTTCCCATCGTATCCGCCCCGTGTCGTTTTTAATATGGCCGGGTAATCGACGTTCTCAAGGGCCATTTCCAACTCGGATTTCTGGTTAACCAGTTCATAAGGGGCAACCTGGACACCGATTTTTTCTAGCGTCGCTTTTTCCTCCGCCCGGTCCTGTGTGACTTTCAAAAGATTACTTCCCTGTGGAAGATGGTGATGCTCCTCAAGCCATCTGGCTGTAGTAAGATCGACATTTTCAAATTCATACGTGATGACATCGCTCACTTCCGCAAGCTTGTTTCGTGCCTCTTCACTCGCGTAATCTCCAACGATTTCAATGTCTGCGATCAATCCGCACGGGGAACCTTCAGTCGGATCGACCGTAGCTACCTTGAAGCCCATCTCCTTCGCAGCTATTGCCATCATACGTCCGAGCTGACCCCCGCCAAGGATTCCGATCGTTTTTGGAGGGACGATTGGTTGACTCATTTCAAATCACCACTGCTTTCCAGTACTTTTTCACGGACCTTTTCTTGACGTGCTTGTAATCGTGCCGCAACCTCTTCATCATTCGTTCCGATGATCTGTGCCGCTAACAGTCCTGCATTAGTCGCACCTGCTTTTCCGATCGCCACCGTCGCAACTGGTACACCGCCGGGCATTTGGACAATCGATAAAAGTGAATCCAAGCCATTGAGTGCTTTCGATTGGACGGGCACCCCGATGACAGGCAACGTCGTTTTTGCTGCGACCATTCCAGGAAGGTGCGCTGCTCCGCCTGCTCCTGCCACGATAACTTTTAATCCACGTGCTCTTGCTTCCTCTGCATATTGGAACATCAGGTCTGGTGTCCGGTGTGCTGAGACAACTTGCTTTTCATAAGGGATTTCTATCTCATCTAAAATGTCACATGTATGTTTCATCGTTTCCCAGTCGGATGTGCTTCCCATGATGATGCCGATTTTTGGATTCATCCATATCACCAAACCTTCCTTAATTGATTGATCGTTATAAAATCTTTCCCGCTGAAAGAGAGTGAATGACTCTTAAAAACGTAAAAATGCCCAGGATTATGAAAGTTTCTCTTTAATGATGAGAAAGCATAAAAAATCCTGGGCATCGCACGGTCATCTATCATTTACGTGAGCATACCTATCGCTTTCCCTCATAGTCCAATGATTTACGGTCACTGGGTAGAAACTTATGGGCCCTATTCCCAAGATTATATGAGAGTCTTAATTCCAGTTATATTGTAACAATGGAAAAACAGCTATGTCAACGAAAAATCGAACGATAGTTTCATATTTATATTTAATGTTCGGGTTTTACTGTAATTTTCCTTCAAAAATCACCCTTTGGCGTAAAACTTCCACTTCTTTTTTACCATTTCGAGTATTTTCTTGAAAGACCGGCTCCTCCATCCGGCGGACAGGCATATAGCCTTCTTCCTTCATCCGATCGAGACAGCTTGAGATGCTCTCGTTTTCCAATACTTCGAACTTCTTCTTTTTCGGCTTCTTCTTATCCATGTGTCTTTACCTCCGAATAGACTTGACCCAGAACCCTCCATAGAATGCTTTAGGCTCATGCGAAATGATGAACGCTTTCGGATCAAGGTCCTTCACACTATTATAAAGATTATGTTCTGATTTACGCGAGGTCAGGATTTCCATCATCAGCCGAGGACCTTCACGACCATCCGCCAACCAGTTTGTAACCCCGTATCCTTTATCCCTAAGTGCGTTCGGAATGTTCGAATCGAAGTCTTTCGTGATCACGTTAACGGTAATATACCCTAAGGCCAGCTTTTCTTCAATTTTCATCCCGACAATGACGCCGATTCCATAGCCTACTGCATATGCAATCAAGTTCTGGATTTCATTCAGGTTCTCTAAAACAATGCCAAGACCGATGACATAAATGATGACTTCAAAAACACTGACTGTCGCAGCCAGATACCGTTGATTTTTAAGCGTCAAAATCATACGTAAAGTAAAGAACGTCACATAAACGATATTGATGATCAAGATGATTGCAATAAGCACCAAACCATTTTCAATCACGGTCTAACCTCCAAACACAACTTTCAATTTTTGTAACTCTAAGGATAGCACGAAATTATTGTAGAAAAAAAGAGAAAAGTCATTAAATCATACTTTCTAGGAGCTACTTGAAGGCTTTTTTAAAAACTACCACGTTGAAGTGCTGTGGCAGACCTAAATTTTATACTTTCCTATATATATTAAAAAGACGAGCTTGAAAAACCAAGCTCTCTTGTACATCCTAATCATCATTCAACCCAAACCAATTCTTATGGGCAGTATAGATGGGATATAAAAATAATAACCCTGATATGATAATACCGACTCCAGGATTAGGTGTTTGGTGTTTCTACCGGGTTTGTTATAGGATACGATGTTGTGAAAAGGTAAAGGTAAATATAAATTACGGTGCCCAGAGGAGGATCGAAAAATAAACCGCTTTTCTTGGCTCTATCGAATTACAATATATTACCTTCTTAACCCTCAACCTTATTATAATGTTTATATCGTTCGCTTTTAAGGTAAAGGTAAGTACTACCATTTAAGGAGGGCTTTACACATGCTTGACAAAGATCCAAAACAAGCAGCTGCTCAAATGAGCGAAGATAAAAAAGATGATATCATGCAAAACTTCGAAACGTTTAAAAATTATCTAGGAGATCAAGTCCACAGAGGTGAAAAGCTTGGCCTTGGAGAAGAAGGATTGACTAAAGGGGCAAAGCGCGTAGCAGATTATTTAGCGAAACACGAAGAGCCTCGAAATCGTGAAGAAAAAGTGCTGAATGAATTATGGAACGTAGCCAATGAAGAAGAACGCCAACATATGGCGCATGTGTTAGTGAAACTTGCAGATCAAACAAATTAAGGAACTTAACGGGACCCAGGTTATTACTCACCTGGGTTTCCTTCTTTATGTAGCTGAGCAACCCTATATACTCGGGATGAAGGATTGGTCTCGTACAACGACAGTTTCCGGAACAAATTTTATTAAAATATTACTGTTTCCCAAACCTTGAAATCTTGGATCCCATTTCTCTTCTTCAGGTCCTAAATAACGCGCTAGCAAGCGTGTTGCAATCCGTTTATCAAATGGCTCTACAGTCGCACAGCCTCGAAACCCTGCGTGCAATACTTTACCTGTTGTATGGTCGAGATCCACTATACCGATTGCACATTCAGGATTCTTTTCTATTCGTCCTGGAAAGCTGTCTGAAGAAGGTGTTCCGATAATATAAATACATTCATCTTCCCAATAGAACCATACAGGTGATTCCCTAGGCCCTTCCGATGACAAAGTAGAAAGATGAGCGAATAAGGGTTTCTTAAGAAATTCATCTAAATTAAAGGTTTTCTTTCCTTCGATGATCTTCATTCCAAAACTTCCTTTCATGATTTTAAATAATTGAACTCAAAGTTCCTTGGTCATAAAAACACTGTTTGGGTCCTCCAAATAATCCGAAAACGGCTTACAATATTCGAAACCGAACCGCTTATATAGCTTCCTTGCTGGTTCAAAAGCATCCATTGAACCCGTTTCCAAACTCAACCGCTGATAACCCCGTCGATGGGCTTCTCCAATAATGTGTTCAAGGAGTTGTTTGGCAACACCCTTTCTTAGATGTGAAGAAGACGTTCGCATTGATTTGACTTCTCCATGTTTATCATCAAGTTCTTTTAAAGCCCCGCAACCAACTACTACATCTTCCTCCCAAACGCTCCAGAATGTGATTTCTGGTTTCCGCAATGCCTCAAGATTCAGTGCATGGATACTTTCTGGCGGAGAATGTAGTGTCATACCCTGAAGATGGCCGTTCACCAATTCAGACACTTCGGTTCCAGTTAAGTCATCTATTTTGATTTTCATAAAACATCTCTCCAAGCCTTCATTATTTTAATTCCTTTTTAATCATACACTTCTGGACATAGCTTTTAATAGGAAAAAGCATTACTTTTTTTAAAAGTAATGCTTCATTTAATTAATCATACATTTTTCTTTATTCGTTAAAGAAAACTTGGCAAAGCCAAGCCTTAGGGCGAAGGCTGAGCCTTAGTTGTACTTATATTGAAGAAAGTATTTTATACTTTCTTTAAATGTAAAAATGCCACTAGCTCATCTATGGTCCCAGTAAAATGATCAACTTCAGATAGATGATAAAAGGTACTGGTGGCAGAAAAATCATATACTTCATAATTTGGAGAGAAAAGGATAACTTTTTTGTTAAGACCGAGGGCAATACCTAATTCAATATGGCTTCCTTTGCCGGCTGGTAAAATGACCACGATAAAATCTGATTCGATCACAGCATCTTTTTCTTTTTCACCAATTTGTTTCAGTTCTTCAAATGTTGAAGCTTTTTCATGCTTTGTCCAATCAAATGTCTGTATGTATCCTTTGGTGACTAACTGTTCACTTACGTAACGCACTTTATCAATATTTTTAAAACTTGATGCAATATAAAACTTCATTCAGGCTCCCTCTTCTATTACTGCTTGCGAATTTCTTGAAAACAAAGTACCGCCTTAACTATCTAAAAATAAACTTAAGTAAAAAATTTAAAATACCATTGATTGTATCAATAAACAGATCTTTATTTTTTATTTTCCGATGATATTCGTCCTCTTTAAGTATTTTTTAATTCATTCACGATTCCCCCTCCTTAATGTTCTAACTCGCTTATATATCGAAACATCAACGAGCTGAGGATCCTCTTAGATTATGAGCAATATCTATAATTCTTCGAGTAACAAACTGCACTTCCTCAGAACTTTTGATGGTAAATAAATGATCAGCTTCTCCTTCTATGGGTACCCTTATATTAGCCTTATAAGACTCAGCCTGTTGCCGAGTAAGAACTTCCCCAAAAGTCGAGGCACTCCTGAATATCGTTGTACTTCGCTGACTTTTTGCAATTCGAGCTTGAAGAACATGATATGGAATATCAAAATTAACGAGGATGCTGATAAATCCTCGATCATGAAAGTGTTCGAGCAACTCCAACCGAGCATTACGAGCACGATTTGAGTTGCAAAGAATGAGATGATAGTTAGTTTGGTTAACAGCATAATCAACAATTGTCTGAGTGAGGGCATACTTGATTGTATTGGGGCCTTCTTTTGGTAGTAAGGTTTTATAATGGGTATTGATGAATTCCGCATGATTGTCCTGATCGATCACAAGCGAGTTGTACAACTGATGTTCTAAAGCTTTAGCAAATGTCGTTTTTCCGCTATGGGTCTTACCGACTGTGATAATTACTAGCCTTTTCATCATACACCTGTCCTTTTGTACCTTGAGTTCCATCCTTCTAAGGATTAATCAATCTGTTTCTAATTTTGGTGTTCCGGAATAGGATCATTTGGTCACCTTTACTTTTTGGAAATTTTCGGTGCTTTAATCTTATCATACAAAATATGAATTACATTTTATAAAACAATAAAAAAAGATGAAACGACAGATAAATGTACGTTTCACCTTTTTACAGCCCGGCGACGTCCTACTCTCACAGGGGGAAGCCCCCAATTACCATTGGCGCTGAAGAGCTTAACTTCCGTGTTCGACCTTCGGCCTGCGATGAACGGCGGATCTCTTCGTCATCGGCACTCATTCCGGTCCTCGCGTATATCATACGCTGCGGGCGTCGCTCCCTGGTTTCCTCGATCTCCTTGTTCCTCTCAATCCTCAGTTGCTACATATGCCTTCATAGCCTTACGAACATCATAGATACAATAAAAAAAGATGAAACGACAGATAAATGTACGTTTCACCTTTTTACAGCCCGGCGACGTCCTACTCTCACAGGGGGAAGCCCCCAATTACCATTGGCGCTGAAGAGCTTAACTTCCGTGTTCGGCATGGGAACGGGTGTGACCTCTTCGCTGTCGTCACCAGACTATCGATTTGTGATAACCATCGAGCTTCTTTGTCAGCTGTGTTCACTCTCATCCTCATGTACCGCGAAAGTACACTCCGGTGATCGGTCACTTGCTTCCTCGAATCTCTTGATTCTGACAAATCTTCATATGAAGTTTGAAGGAAACCATTCCCTCAAAACTAGATAATGTCTTTCTTGAAAACGCGACGCACAGGATGTGCTGGTGCTGACGTTGTCACAGGACGTGACGATGTTAGTCAGCGTTCATTATGTGTGGTTAAGTCCTCGATCGATTAGTATCTGTCAGCTCCACGTGTCGCCACGCTTCCACACCAGACCTATCAACCTCATCATCTCTGAGGGATCTTACTCGCTTGACGCGATGGGAAATCTCATCTTGAGGGGGGCTTCATGCTTAGATGCTTTCAGCACTTATCCCGTCCACA